>JABDGH010000017.1 GCA_013286145.1 Verrucomicrobiota bacterium | reverse complement strand
ATTGCTCGTCATGGGCGGACGCGATCTGCTTCATACCGTCATGATGCTCGTTCCTGCGGCATGGCAGGGGGACAACTCCGTTCCGGCCGAGGTAAAGGATTTCTACGAATATCACCAGACGTTGAATGAACCTTGGGACGGTCCCGCCGCGCTTGTCTTCAGCGATGGTCGCACCGTGGGAGCCTGTCTTGACCGCAATGGCTTGCGACCCTCCCGTTACAAGATCACGGAAGATGGCCTTATCTGCCTGGGTTCCGAGGTGGGTCTGCTTGAGATTGATGATGCCAAGGTGGTCGAAAAGGGACGGCTGGGTCCCGGTGAAATCATCGCCATCGACACGGTGAACGGCAAATTGCTCAGGAACGACGAGATCAAGGCAAGTTACGCCAAGCGTCAACCTTACGGCACGTGGCTGCGCGAGAACATCAAGGACATTGTCAGCAAGCCTTCGCTGGAAGCACAGCCCGCACCCGGTGCCAGCCTGCTGCAACAGCAACTCGCCGCCGGATATAACGAAGAGGAAATTGGAATCATCCTCAAGCCGATGGCCGAGACGGGTGAGGAGGCGATTGGTTCCATGGGCGACGATACGCCGCTGGCGGTACTTTCGAAAAAGCCCCGGCTTCTCTACACCTATTTCAAGCAGCTCTTTGCCCAGGTGACCAATCCGCCGATTGACCCGATTCGCGAAAAGCTTGTCATGTCGGTCGAGGTTCTGGCAGGGCCGCATCGTAATTGGCTCGAGGAGACTCCGGAACATGCCCGGTTGCTTCGGTTGCAATCGCCGGTGCTGACGAACCCCGAGATTCAGCAGATTCTCGCCCTGGAAAAGGCTCCGTTCCGGTCCAGCACCATCGCCTGCAAGTTTCCCGTCAGCGAAGGTCCGGATGGATTGAAAAAGCATCTCGACCGCATTTGCAGCGAGGCGGAAAAAGCCATCGATGAGGGTGCCTCAATCCTTATCTTGAGTGATTGGGAGACGGACGCTTCGTACGCGCCTATCCCGATGCTCCTTGCGGTCGGCTCCGTGCATCATCATTTGATCCGGGTGGAAAAGCGTAGCAAGGCGAGCCTCATCTGCGAAACGGCGGAGTGTCGCGATGTGCATCAGTTCGCCTGCCTGATCGGTTATGGAGCCTCGGCGGTGAACCCTTATGCCGCATTTGCAACCCTGAACGATCTTCTCGTCAGGAAAGAATTAACGGTGGCTGATCCCGTGGTTGTAGCCAAAAATTACCGTGGAGCGCTGGAAAAAGGCCTGCTCAAGATCATGTCGAAAATGGGCATCTCCACGCTGGCGAGTTACAGCGGAGCGCAGATTTTTCAAGCGATCGGACTTCACTCCGACGTCATCGCTTTTGCCTTTAATGATACGAATTCCCAGGTTGGGGGATTGGGTATCCGCGAAATTGCCGAGGAGACGCTGGTGCGCCATCGCCGTGCTTTTTCTTCCGAGGCCGCATTGACGGACGAAGGCTATTACCGGTTTCGCCAAAGCGGTGAGATGCACGCTTACACGCCCAAGGTTCTCCAGAGTTTTCATACCTATGTCGGAATCAAGGGAACGGATAAAGCGGGCAAGTGGGAGGATTACGAAAAATATGTGGCTGCGGTGGAGGAATCCGAACCGGTCTCCCTGCGTCAATGCCTGGCCCTGAAAAAGGGCAACCCGATTCCAATTGAGGAAGTCGAATCGATTGAGGAAATTCGCCGCCGCTTTACCACGGCAGGCATGTCTCTCGGTGCGCTTTCACCCGAGGCGCACGAAACGCTGGCCATCGCGATGAATCGCATCGGTGGCAAATCGAATTCGGGAGAGGGCGGTGAAGACCGCATCCGGTTTGCGCCGATGGAAAATGGCGACTCCAAAAACAGCCGCATCAAGCAGGTCGCCTCGGGCCGGTTCGGCGTCACGGCCGAATATCTCGCCAGCGCCGCGGAAATCGAAATCAAGATGGCGCAAGGTTCCAAGCCCGGCGAAGGCGGACAGATTCCCGGCCATAAAGTGAGCGCGATGATTGCAAAACTGCGGCGTAGCACTCCCGGCGTGACCCTGATTTCACCTCCGCCGCACCACGACATTTACAGCATCGAGGATCTGGCCCAGCTCATCTACGACCTCAAGCAGGTCAATCCTCGTGCCAAGGTCTGCGTCAAGCTCGTGGCTGAAGCGGGTGTGGGCACCATTGCGGCGGGCGTGGCCAAGGCCTATGCCGACATCGTCCTGATTTCGGGCCATGATGGTGGCACAGGCGCATCGCCGCTTTCCTCGGTCAAGAACGCGGGCGGTCCCTGGGAACTCGGCCTGGCCGAAGCGCACCAGGTGCTTCTCCTCAACGGCCTGCGTAATCGTGTGACCCTGCGTACCGATGGCGGCATGAAGACTGGTCTCGATATTCTTATCGCGGCGATGCTCGGCGCGGAGGAATTCAATTTCGGCACGGCGGCCTTGATCGCCACGGGATGCGTTTATGTTCGCAAGTGCCATCTCAATACCTGCCCCGTCGGCGTCACGAGCCAGGACGAAAAATTTCGCGCCAAGTACAAGGGTACGCCGGAAAATGTCGTGCTCTTTTTCAACGCTGTGGCCGAGGAGGTGCGACGGTATCTCGCGAGTATTGGCGCTCGGAATCTAAACGAGGTCATTGGTCGCACCGATTATCTCGAACAGCGCAATGTGCCAAACCATCCCAAGGCCAATCTGCTCGATCTTTCACGTCTTTTGGCCATGCCGAAGATGGACGATGTCACCACTCCCCGTTTCCATACGTGGGAACGCAACGACAAACTGGAGGATCGGACGCTCGATGACGTCATTCTCCAGGATGCCAAGAGCTGTTTGCAGACCAAGCACAAGTTAAGTCTGAGCTACAAGGTGAAGAACACTTTCCGGAGCGTCGGCACCAACCTTTCCGGTGAAATTGCCTATCGTTATGGCGATGAAGGTTTGCCCGAGGGCACGCTCGATCTTCATCTGAGCGGGAGCGCGGGACAAAGTCTCGGAGCTTTCCTGGTGAAGGGCGTACGCATCACCCTGGTCGGTGAAAGCAACGACTATGTCGGCAAAGGCATGAGCGGTGGCGAGATCGTCCTCGTGCCATCACCCTCGGCTAAATTTGACCCGGCGCAAAATTCGATCTGCGGCAATACCGTACTTTACGGAGCCACTGGCGGTGCGCTCTACATTCGGGGCCGGGCGGGTGAACGATTTGCTGTCCGCAACAGCGGTGCCACCACGGTGGTGGAGGGAATTGGCGACCACGGCTGTGAGTATATGACCAACGGTCAGGTCATCGTACTGGGTGTAACGGGTAAAAATTTTGCCGCGGGAATGTCGGGAGGGATTGCCTATGTACTCGATGAGGAAGGCACTTTTGAGAAGCAGTGCAACCGGGCCATGTGCAGCCTGCAACGGCTCTCGGGTGCCGACGAGATCAGCGCCTTGAAGGGAATCATCTACAAACACTTGGAAATGACCGACAGTGCCCGCGCCAAGGAAATCCTCGGAGACTGGACCCGCTTTGAATCACTTTTCTGGAAAGTAGTGCCGCAACCGCCCGCCAACCCTGCATCGGCAACGCCGACCGCAGCCAGTGCCAACGGCACTTTGACCCCGCCTGCCCCGTCAACTTCCGGTGAGCCAGCCAAGGCTTGAGATTTTTATTCGCCGAAAATCTTACTTCTTTTCAGGGGTTTTATCGGAGGCCCAGTCCTCATACTTTTGGAAAGTTTCCAGTGAACCCCAGATTCGAGGGTAATATTTCTCGTGCAGTTGCTCGAAAAGTTTTTTGGCCGTTTCCTTGTCTTGAGCCAGGCAGGCAAAGTGGCAATAGGCATTCATATCCCAGGCTGAAGTGGGCCAATGGTTAACCATGTCTTCAAACCCGGCTTTCATCAGGGCCCAGTTGGCATGACTTGCCGGGAAAAATTTTTCTGCTGTATATACGAAATCTACAGACCAATAGATGCGGGCATACATTTCCGGGCTATATTTTTCTCCACTTTCCTCCGCAAATTTCTCTAAATCTCCCTCTGTACCGTATTGACTTGGTAATAGGTAGTAGGCTTTGGCGAAATAGAAGTCGTGATATTCAGGGTCGACGGTAATCGCTTCCTCAAACCATCTGTCATAGTCCTTATGCGACCAACCCTGATGATAAGCTAAATGGAGAAGAACGTAATACCAAATGGGAGGGATATTTTTTCCCTGATGATCGGCATAGACCTTATCCAAAATCGTTCGGGCCTTTTTGATCGCATCATCATCACTTACAAAGTCTGACAAAGTATTTGCCAAAATAATGTCTGCAAGCATTGAGTCGGGTTTTGCCTTTTTCCAGGCATCAAGCTTCTGGAAATGTTTTTGCAGAGAATCGTTGGTCGGACCGTTGAGTTGTTCATCCTTCCCTCCCCAAGGCGCAGCCAGCCCTTCATAAAAAGAGCTTACTTTGTAGAGCCCGCTCGGAAAACGGCTTTTGGAAGTTCTCAATTCTTCTTCGGTTTTCTCCAATTTGTCGTAGTCGCCACTATAAAGTAGATCATGAGCTTGGGTTTGTACTTTCAGTATCTCCCTGTCCCGATCTTCCTTGATCAGGCGAGTCGGTGGCGCGGAAGGGGGTAAAGATGGTGAGGGGGAAGATGGGGGTGTATTGCTATCCTGCGCGAACATGGTCGGGATCACTCCAAGGCAAACCGCGCAGAAAAAGAGGCGGCCAAGAAGTCTCATGCCGGACATGTTAATAAAAATCGGCTATAAGTCGCGGCCAATTTGCGCCTCGCTTGCGATTCCCTCGACTTCCGGTGAACCAGCCAGGGACTGAATCAGGTCAAAAGCACCTAATCTTCCTTGCGAAAAACCAGCCCGGCATCAGTGAGCAGGAAATCCACCCGCTTATCCGCCAGAGCCTTCAGCGCCTCAGGGAAAGTATTGATAATCGGTTCCTCGTGGGCGTTGAAGCTGGTATTGATCAGCACCGGCAGTCCCGACACCTTCTCGAAAGCCTCGATGGTATCGTAATAAAGAGGATTATCCTCCCGTGCGATCCACTGTGGACGCGCGGTTCCGTCCACATGCACCACCGCCGGGATCTTCTCTTTCCACAGTGCCTTGACCGCGCAGGTAATCGTCATGTAGCGCGCCGCTCGTACCATCCTCTCGGAAATCTCAAAAACCTCATGCAGCCGCTCCTTGCGCACCACCGGGGCAAAGGGCATGAACTCGGTTCGTGTCAGCCGGTGGTTGAGAGTGCGGTTGATTTCCGCATGGGCTGGCGTGGCCAGAATCGTGCGGGCCCCCAGGGCACGCGGCCCCCACTCCATCCCCTGGGTGAAGATCGCGCCGATGCCGCCCTTCTGCAGCAGGACAGCCGCCTCGCCCGGAATATCGGCAACCTCTTGCAGACGAAAACCAGCAGGTAGAGTCTCCTTGATCCCTGCTGCCGAAATTTTGTCCCCGTAGTAAATCGTGCCCAGTTCGCGACGTTGATGAAGAAACTCGCGAATGCCATAGCGGCGCAGCAGGTAATCGAGCACGGAACCGAGGGGAAGTCCCTCATCGCCCATGGCCGGATAAATGAAGACCTCATCAACCCCGGAACGCTCGGCCAGAACCTGATTGAGACGCACGTTGGCGAAGACCCCTCCGCAAAGACCGAGTGCCTTGGCGGGATAAAGCTCCAGAAGCCGGAGAGCCGAAGCCAGCATCACTTCCTCCAGTACCTTCTGCCCCGTGGCCGCCAGGTTTTCGATCCCGTCGCGCTGATGCATGAGCCGAAGGAACTGCACCATTTCGGTCAGCGACTTGAACTTTGAGCGAATGACGCCCTTGTCATCGATAAAGTATTGCCCTCTTAATTCATCATATCCGGTGGGCTTGCCGAAGGCTGCCAGTCCCGTGATTTTGCCTTCATGCCGGTTCGGTGTGAATCCGGCGATCTCCGTGATCTGGCTGTACATATTTCCCAGGGAAGCGGCCTTGACCTCGTGCTGGTAAGTATAAAGATGACCATCTCCTCCGTGATGTTCGATGAGGCGATCCTTCTGAAGGGCGTAGGCACTGTAATAGAGGTGATCACCACCTCCGTCGGCGGTCATGAGCAATGCCTCATTCCAAGCGGGACTGTAATAAAGGGGAAGCAGGGCGTGACTGCGGTGATGGTTGGACCATGCAATCTCCACGTTGGGACGAAGTCCCAGGGAACGGAGATAGGGGCGGATGTTGCAAATCTCCTCCTCGGACCGTTGCGTCCGACACATTTCCTCGTAAACACAGAGTCCTTTGCCGTCCCCTTTCTTTCCTTTTAGCCGTTCGCTGATCCAGCGCTCGGCCTGCTTATGCCGGGGTTGCGTGAGAAAATAGCGATAAGGTAAACGCCAATGATGGGGAAGGACGACGACATCAATGGCGTGGGCGGGAACCATCTGGGTGAGTTTATCCCAGGAGAGATGCGGGAATCCCTCGGATTGCTTGATACGGTTAAGGCGTTCCTCCTTGCTGGCAAAAATCAGGTTCCAGTCGTCGAAGAGAGTGGCACCAGCGTCATGGGTGTTATGAAGGGATAGAATTTTCAAAAAAAGAACTCAAATAGAAATAAAATTATTTTGTCCAATTTTACTACTATTTTGAATAGACAAAGCCAGCATTACTTTTTGCCCGAAAGGCGAGCTGACAAGCACAAGAATGACGGATTTTTAACGTCGCCGCAATTGTTTTACAATCGATACCACGGGAAAAATCCAATGGAACTGCTCCCGGTGCCGTTCCATGGGCGGGTAAGCCGGGTTGTAGCTGGATAACTTGATCAAATTTCGGTCGAGTTGAACGTGCATGATTTTGCAGAGGACGCCTTCGTCTTTCAAGTTGGTCACGACGATCTCGCCATTGGTGGCGGCAATGCTGGGGAGCAGAATGGCGATGTCGCCATCGGAAAATTTCGGTTCCATCGAGTCACCCCGCAACCGCACACCGAAGGCGCGTTCATCGGCGACATCGCTCGGCACGACTTCATTCCAGTTGCGCGGGATTTCGTTAAAGTTGGTCGCTTCACCTGCCTGATCCCAGGAAAGAACCGGCAAATTGCGCAAAATATGAGGGGCGGTTATGGTGCCATTAACCTTGATCGAGGATGATTTTTCGATGAGTAGAAAACGGGTGCGCAAGGCGTTGCCGGGCAAGCGGCCTCGTTCGACTTGGGAAAGATAACTGCGATCGATATCCAGTTGTTGTGCCGCTTCGGCCTGAGTAAAATTTTGGCTGACCCGCCAGAACCGAAGCCGTTCTGCAAAATTATCATTGATATTGGAAGAAATCGGCATCAGGTCCCCTCAGAAAAGCCCTCAAAACTACACGAATAGAAGCAAAAGTTACTCAAAAAATCAACCAAGGTGGGGCATTTGAGATATTTGAGTCAAAGTTAGATAAAAATATGTGAATTCGTATTTTCACTGGAATTTATACGAGTTGATTTGAAAAATATCGGCTGCTCCATCGACTTATCCATATGAAAAAAATAATTCCTGCCCTTTTGTCATTTTAGTCGCGTTTTGTGTTAGTGATTTTCATCAGGGATTTGCGGTTGGTACCCAACAAAGTGAGGATCTTACTAAGTAAGCGTAATTACAATTATCAATCTGCAAGCTTACTTAATACCTAAAATGGGCAATATTCTACTTAATAGGCTTAGATAATTGTTGTTAAAAGGGGGGCTTTCCGGCCATAAAAGGGGGCATGAAAAATACCCTGCTCTGTATCCTCGCGATTTTCGCGTTAATGACCCTCCCTGCAAAGATGGTCATGGCGTCTGAAGGTCCTGATTCAAACCGTTACCACATCACCACCGTTCGCTGGATTGAATCCACGAAAGAAAATTGGGATAATGATGACCGCTACGTTGTGTTGTGCGGCAAAGTCACCAAGAAGGAAGGCGATGAAACCTATTGGTTCAATGACGGCACTGGCACGATCAAGCTCGACAGCGAAAAGAAGCTTCCTCTTGGCAAGGCGATTGTCATTCGTGGCCGAGTCGATCAGGATTTCTTCATCTGGGGCACTCTTGAAGTGGACGTCCGTACCTGGCGCAGTGAGCCGGCTCCCAAATAATCATCTAACGTAACCTTTGGAAGGCACATCTTCGCTTTTGCGGGATGTGCCTTCTTTTTTGCCCCGATACTAGCCTGAATAAGCCCATCGACCTGCGGCGAAGATAAGAAGTGTGATGCAGAGGATCAGCCGGGGCCGGGAATCAATTGGAAAGCGTAGCGAAGCTGTGGGTGCAAAAAACCAGGCGAGTAATCCGCTGAGAACGAACCATGCCACATAATTTTGCAGGGGAATGAGATTGTTGTTCCAAATCCAGTAGTGCTTAACCGTGGTGGCAAACGGTTCCAGGATGAAGTCGTAAATCGTGCAAAGAAGGCCGGTCCATGCGGCCTCCGCTAATCGCGAGCTGTGGGGCGCGATGGCGCGAATAATAAAAAGGGAATTTGTCACGACCACATACCAGGCGAGGGGAATGGTTGCTGGCACCACGCCGAGCAATGGGCCAAAGCGCGACGTATATTGGTAGGAACCAAACGGGAAGCCTGTGCAAGCTCCGAGTGTTTCGACGGCGAAGGAACAGACGAGCACAATCAGTCCCCAGCGTCGGGCTACGCGAGCGGGCCATTGCCGGGCTGCGTGGAGATGCGTATTGGCGAAGGCAAGGATGATCAAAATGGGATCGCCGGTGCTCAGGCAAAGATCGACAAAATGGCCGAGCCAACCTGGCATGGGCCAGTGCGCGATGGAGTCAGGAGAAATTCGCAGGAGAGTGAAAATCAATCCCGCGGCGCTCCAGACAAGGAACGCAACGAAAAGGCCTTTTTCGAGGCGGTTCCAGGTTCTGGAATAAATTTGATTCATAAATACTCTCATGAGATCTCCCGTTGAATCAATTCGGCGACCATTTTTCCACTTAAAAGAACCAGGGGAATGCCTCCTCCCGGATGTGTCGTGCCGCCGACGAAGAAGACATTCCGTATTCCCGGTGCGCGCAAAGGAGGTCGAAAAAGCGAGGTGCGTATGGAATGCGAGGCCCAGCCATAAAGCGCGCCATGATGGGCAAGATCGCGGGCGGCAAAATCAGTCGGAGTGAAGATTCGTTCGGTGATGATACGGTTCGAGAGGTTATCAAAACCGAAGGATTCGAGCCGTTTTAAGACGAGATTGCGATAGCCTTTTGCCTCGGCTTCGCTCCAAGGCTTGCGGGGGTCGCGCGCAGGCGTGTTGACGAGGACGAAATAATTATCGTGATCGGTCGGGGCGTGATCGGGATCGGTACGCGAACTGACGGAGATGTAAATGGTCGGTTCGTTCGGGCTGATTTTTTCATCGTGTATTTCGGTGAATTCCTTGGGGTAGTTATCTGAGAAAAAAATATTGTGATGACCCAGGCGGGTATCGTGACCACGAACACCGAGAAACAAAATGAAACCTGAAGTCGAAAGAGCGGGTCGGAGTGCCTTTTCACGCGCGTGAGAGCTGAAGCTATTGGAAAGAAATCCAGTCTGCGCGCTCAGCACATCCGCATTGCAGACAAGAAAATCGGCGCGGGAACGAAACCCATCCTGTGCCGTCGCTTCGTTGCCATCCCACGCGGTTGCGGTCGTTTTGTAACGGAAGGTGACACCGGAATCTTCTGCCAAAGCGGCAAGCACTTTGGCAATGCGAGCCATTCCACCACGCACATACCAGGCGCCGAACTCCGCCTCGACGTAAGAGATGATGTTGAACGTGGCGGGAGTGAGGTAGGGCGAGGAACCGTTGTAGGTGGCGAAGCGAAGAAAAATCTGGCGCAGATGCGGATCGGATATACGTCGCTCCACTTCCTGGGCCAATGTCCGTATCGTGGCAACTTTACCGAGATGCCGAAGCCTTGGCCAGTTGCGGGGGGTGAAGGCTCGCCAGAAATCGGCAGGAGGCCGGTTGAGATAGGCTTCACCGGAAAGCTCATAAATGCCCCGCGCATAGTCGAGAAATCGCGCCACCTCGGGCTGTAACCAGAAGGCGCTGTTTTCGTCGATCACGGTTCCATCGGTCCAGAAATAGCGACAGGCTGAATCGAGACGCACCAGGTCGAGATGATCTTCCATGCGTTTGCCGGCAGCGTTAAAAAGATCATGCAAAACGTATGGCATTGTCAGCAGCGACGGCCCGGTGTCCCAGGTGAAGCCGTCCACGTGAAGTGCCTTTGCCTTGCCGCCCGGCTCCTCGTTTTTTTCCCAGACTTCGACCGCATGACCTGCTCGCGCGAGGCGGATGGCTGTGGCGAGACCTCCGAGACCGGCTCCGATAACGAGTATTTTCTTCAACGATTGCTCCTTCAAAGAATTTGGAATGCCCGGTTGTTGTATGCCACGATCTCCTTTATGCCTTCGTCTGCCGTCTTCATGCACGTATGAAATCGCGTACACTTCTTTCCCGGATCGATCAGACCCGCGCCATGGCGGTGGATCTGGTCAGCTTTGGGTTTGTCAACTTGCTTCAGGCGCGCCATCCCTTGCCTGCCGATTTCTGTGCTGAATGGGATCGATTTACCGTCGAATGGGCGAATCGACCCGTTGAGGAGTTTTACCGCCTGCCGGACGGTTTCGTGCCGCCTGAATTGCCGGATCGCGGGCGGCTTCTCTTTCGCAGTCCTTATCCCGGCGAGCATGAACAAAATAACCAGGCCGCTTTCGATTTTTTTCCATGTGCACAAGGTTGGAGCGCGCCGACGATGCTTCTGGCGCACGGCCTGATGTCAGTAAGTGATTTCGGGTACAAGCTTTGGGCGCGCCGTCTGAATGCACGGGGTTGGAATGCGGTTTTCGTTCATCTGCCCTACCATTATTCGCGGCGTTTGCCATGGCATTTTCATGGTGAACTCTGTGTGGGGAGTGAACTGCTCCGTACCGCTGCGGGAATAAGACAGGCCGTGGTGGAATGTCGCATCGTGCTTCAACAACTGCGCAAAAAAGGAGGGAATCTTTTTGGCGGCTGGGGAACAAGTTACGGTGGTTGGATCATGGCGCTTCTCGGTTGTTTTGAGCCATTATTGCAGCGGTTGATTTTGGTCGAACCGATTCTCCATATCGATAATGCCATTTGGCGTGCTCCAAGTTCAGTATCGTTGCGCGCAGGTTTACGCCGGGTAGGGATCGGCCCCGAGGATACGGCGATGAACATGCGCCTGGTTTGTCCTGTGCAACAAAAGCCGCTCATGCCTGGAGAACATATCCTCATGCTGGCTGGCCAGTACGATCAGATTGCGCCGCCCGAAGAAATTCAGGAGCTTCACCGTTTGTGGGCAGGTTCCCATTACGCTTCTTTTCCCCAGGGCCATGTCGGTTACACACTGATGCCGGAAAGCTTCCGGATGGCGCAGGAACTTTGGGCTTCGGACTTTGCCACTGGGCCTTCCTTTACGGCTCCAGCATCGGAATTAAAGCCCGGCACACTTGATCCGGCTTGATCGAGGAGCGCTTTTCTCCCGATATTTGCCACTACTGGCGGATACCATTTTCTTAAGTCGCATTGACTTTTCGTCATTGGGTCGGATGATTTAGGTATGTCCAACTTCGCGGCATCTCGACTTATCACCGGCCCCTTTGATGAGATCGTGGTCCGCAAGACCGTCGAGGAGTTACGCGATCAACTTAGTGACAAGCCGACGTTCGGTTTGGTTTTTGTCACGCCTGATTACGCGGAGAAAAGTACCGAGCTATTGGAACTGATACGCGTCTATGGCCATGTGCCGACATTGATCGGTTGCAGCGCCACGGGACTGGTTGGCCAATCGCAGGAGCAGGAAGAAGGATCGGGTTTTTCGTTGCTTCTGGTTTCGCTTCCCGGCGGCAAGGCCACGGCCTTTGCCTTCGATCAAAATAATGTGGAGGAATCGCCCAGTAACGATTTTTGGTATGAGAAGACAGGACTCAAGCCGCAGGAGATAAAAGCGTGGCTGGTTTTCCTGAATCCTTTTTCTGTGAATGTGGAATCCTGGCTCAAGCAATGGAATCAGGCCTATCCGGGTCTCCCTATTTTTGGCGCACGGGCTGGTGGTGTTCCGGGTGATCCGGATGCGTGGGTTTTCTGCAATGATCGTGTGGTGCCGGGTGGAGTGGCATTGGCGCTCGAAGGCGATATTGCCGTCCACTCGGTGGTTTCGCAGGGATGCAAACCGATTGGCGAGCCACTGACAGTCACCCAAGCAGATCGCAACGTCCTACTCACGCTCGGTTCACGTCCGGCCTACGATGTTTTATGCGAAGTTTATAAAGACCTTAGCGATGCCGAGCGCGAACAGGCCCGTGGGCATCTCTTTGCAGGTCTTGCCATGAGCGAATACCTCGAGGAATACAAGCGGGGCGATTTCCTGGTGCGCAATATCATCGGAGCTGATCCGAAGAGCAAGGCGGTCGCCATCAATGGAATGCCTCGAGTTGGACAAACCCTGCAATATCAATTGCGCGATTCACCTGCGGCCAGCGAGGAACTCAGGCGCTTGCTGCGCGAGCAAGCTGCGCGGTTACCTGCCGCGCCGTTTGCCGGACTGCTTTGCACCTGCAATGGCCGTGGACGCGGGCTATTTGGACGTCCGAATCACGATGCCAGCCTGGTCAATGAATTTTTCCCCGGCCTGCCCCTGACGGGACTTTTTGCCAGCAGCGAAATTGGGCCGGTGGGGGATCGAAGCTTTGAGCATGGCTACACGGCCTCCCTGGCTTTGATCACGCCTGCTTCGTCCATGAAGAAGGAGGGGTAGATCATGTCCGGCGCGAACTTAATCGCGGCGCACCTGGATCACCGCCGCTCTTACGACGATTTTTATTACGTCTATCCCGTCATTTCCCGGCGGTCGCAGGGCGTGTCGATTGGCGTGAACTTGAATCCCGACAAGACATGCAATTTCGATTGCGTCTATTGCGAAGTGAATCGCACCGTGCCCGGACGTCGCAAGGATGTTGACCTGGACGTATTGCGGGAGGAATTGCGGGACATGCTGCGGATTTTTCAGGACGGCACGTTGTTTGCGCGCGAACCGTTTGCCAGTGCTCCCGAGAGTTGGCGCAGGTTGAACGACATCGCCTTCAGTGGCGATGGCGAGCCGACGACCTGTCCCGTGTTCGAGCAGGCGGTGGAGGTTGCCTGCCAGGTGCGTGAAGAGTTGGGGCTCGATGCGGCAAAACTCGTGCTCATCACCGACGCGGCTTGCCTTGACCGTCCCGGCGTCCAGCGCGGCATACGCCGGATGCAATCGGGCGCGCATGAAATTTGGGCCAAGCTCGATGCAGGCACGGAGGACTACTACAAGGTGGTCAATCGCAGCAACATTCCCTTCCCGCGTATTTTGAAAAACATCACCGAGACGGCTCGCTGGTGCCCGCTGATCATCCAGTCGCTTTTCCTGCGGGTTTTCGGTGCGCCTCCAACCGAGCAGGAGATTCGCGCTTATGCCGAACGGTTGCGCGAAATTCAGGCGCAGGGTGGGAAGATCCTCGGGCTCCAGCTTTACACGGTCGCGCGGCCCACGCCGATGGACTGGGCCACGGCTCTTTCGGATGAAGAACTCGACCGTATCGCCGCGTTGATGAAGGATATCACAGGTTTGCCGCAGCAACTTTCATACGGAAACGCATCATGAGCGAAATTTCGACATCCCAAAAACCAGGAGCGCAGGAACAGGCGCTTGATGAAATCAGCGCAAAGCTGGAAACTGTTTCAGCAGAGGAACGGGTGCGATGGGCGCTGGAACGCTTCCGCCCGGAAATCATGCTGACCACGAGCTTCGGGGCGCAATCGGCGGTCTCGCTTCATCTGGTGACGCAGCAGTGGCCCGAGATTCCCGTGGTGCTGGCCGATACCGGGTATCTTTTCCCCGAGACCTACAAGTTTGCCGATCAATTGACGGAGAGACTTAAACTGAATCTTAAAGTTTATCGTTCACCGCTCACTCCTGCATGGCAGGAAGCACGTTTTGGAAAACTGTGGGAGCAGGGTATTGAGGGGATCGAGCGCTACAACCAGATGAACAAGGTGGAGCCGATGCAGCGGGCGATACGCGAGCTTGGCGTGCGCGGTTGGATTACCGGGTTGCGCCGTCAGCAGGCGAAATCGCGCGAGGAACTCGGAGTCCTGCAACTCCAGAACGGCATTGTGAAAATCCAACCCATCATTGATTGGACGGATCGACAGGTTTATCAATACCTGACCAAGCACGATCTTCCCTATCACCCGCTTTGGGAGAAGGGCTATGTCTCCATCGGCGACGTTCACACGACGCGCCCGCTTTCCGGTGAGATGACCGAGGAGGAAACGCGTTTCTTCGGCCTCAAGCGCGAGTGCGGCCTGCATGATGCCGAAGCATGGACGCCCGATTTGTAGTGTCGCTACTTTTCCAGATTTCAGGGCTAAGCAAAATAACGGCGCACTATTTTATCCAATGCCTCAAGCCACTGCGGCTGGTCATTGAGGCAGGGAATAAGCGTGAAAGCATCGCCTCCCGCCCCGATGAAGCTTTCCCGTCCGCGCATGGCTATTTCCTCGAGTGTTTCCAGGCAATCGGCGACAAAGGCCGGACAAATAACGAGGAGCCGCTTGACGCCTGATTGAGGAAGTCTCGTGAGTTCGCTCTCGGTGTAGGGCTTCAGCCACGGATCCCGACCCAGCCGGGATTGAAATGAAACCGAAACTTTATTCGGGGGAATGTTCGCCTGTTCAACAAAAGCGCGAACCGTGGCAAGGCACTGCGCGCGATAGCAGGTGTCATGGGCAGGACTCGGCGTCTCGCAGCAATTTGGCGTTTTGAGACAGTGGCAACCGGTTGGATCAGATTTTCGCAAATGTCGCTCCGGTAGGCCGTGGAAGCTAAAGAGCAGGTGATCGTAATCCGATTTCAAATAATCGGAAGCACTGGCAACGAGCGATGCGATATAATCGGGATCGCGATAAAAAGGAGCGGCGATTTTTAAAGTCATTCCCGGGGCCATGCGCGCCGCCAATTTCTGAACCTGGACAACCGCAGTTTCAAAACTCGACATCGCATAGTGCGGGAACAGCGGGAAAACGAGCAACTCGTCCACGCCCTGCGAACGCAGATGTCCAAGAGCGGATTCGATGCTCGGATTTTGGTACCGCATCGCGAGTTCTACAGGAAACCCATCGCCCAGGCGCTGCTGTAACCCGTGCTGGATGCGGCGGCTGGTGACCACAAGCGGTGAGCCTTCCGGCGTCCATATTTTTTCGTAGGCTTCGGCTGAGTCGATCGGGCGCTTCGGCAGGATAGCCATGTTGACGACGTACCAGCGGACTGGCCACGGTGAATCGAGGACGCGGCCATCCATCAGAAACTCGCGGAGATACTTCCGCACATCGGGAACAGAGGTCGAATCGGGCGAGCCAAGATTGACGAGTAAGACTCCTTTTTTACTCATGATAAAATAGCATGTGGGGATGGACTGCGGTTGCTTACCTCAAGGAATTGGACGACTCGATCGGCAACATCGTGTCCCGATACAATGCAATTTCCAGCAGAAATCCCATCGCGATAGCTTCCAGCAAAATAAAGCCTCGGCAGATGCGTTTCAGTTGTATCCATTAAATCGACAAATTTTTTATGGCCAACATTGTACTGAGGAATGGCCTGCGGAAATAGCCAGTGATGTCGATAGGTCGGCTTTCCGCGTACGCCCAGGATTCGTTGCAGGTCAAGTAAGGTCAGGTCGAACAATTTTTCCTCGGGCAGATTCGCCAGCTCGGGCTGACGGCAGCCACCGATGAAGGTGGTAAGCAAAACATGACCTGAGGGCGCGCGATTGGGGAAAATGGATGAGGAAAAAGTGCTGCCCAGAATGTTCAGGTTTTCCGCTTTCGGAACGAGGAAACCAAAGCCGTTCAGGGGATCGGTCACGTCCTCGCGACGAAAACCCAACACAATACGTGCCACGGGCGGGTGGACGATCTCCTTTAACAAAGAGAGATTCGCAAGCTCATCGGCCTCGATTTGAATCTGGGCAATATTGTAGGCAGTGGCGGTCAGAACAATCGCGGCATGGTGCCGTTGTTCCTCGCGACCATTTCTGGTGAAGGTAAGGGTCCACCCATCGGCGGTTTGACGCAAACGTGTGACCTTGGAGCGTAGCTCGACTGCCTGGCCAAGCTTGGCATGAAGTGTATCCGGGAGAACCTGAAGACCATCGTCGAATGAGAGTTTCTTTGCCTCCGTTTTTTTAATTTCGCCACGCTCTTTTCGTTTACGTCTCCCGAGAATTGCCCCCAGCATCACGGAGCCGTAGGTGTCCTCAAGCGCTTTCAATTTTGGAAATCCGTATCGAACAGATAAATTTTCAGGAATTCCCGCATAGACCCCCGTCACAAAAGGATTGATGGCAAAGTCGAGGAATTCGCGTCCGAAGCGCCGCTGGACAAAATCGCCAAGAGACTCGTCTTCTGTTTTGGGTTTGGCGCGAATGAAGGGTTCGAGACCGATGCGCAATTTGCCCCGGATCGAAAAGAGCGGCGACGTGGCAAAGCGGAGGAGAGATCGGGGAACCGGCATCATTTTGCCATTGCGAACGATGAAGTTTGTGTTCATCGCGGGATTGGAGTCCAGTCGGCGTTGTTCCAATCCCAGGTCGTTGATCAGGGAGGTGATTTTCGGCGAAGTTTCCAGAATCGTATTCGGGCCATACTCGGAGACATAGCCATTTTCATTGATCGTTCGAATTGGTCCCCCGATTCGGTCGCCTGCCTCGTAGAGTACGACAGGCACCCGGCTTTGGCTTAACCTAAAGGCAGTGGTCAGGCCAGTGATGCCCCCCCCGATAATGGCAACCGACCTCATATCGACTTGGAAAATCGGGATGCGGTGCCACTGGCGTTATAGGCGTCAAACCGGATGGCAATATTGCGAATGAGCAAGCGTCCCAACTCCGTTACAATCAATCCGGTTTCGTGGGTTTTAATCAATCCATCAGCTTCCAAGCCGGAAAGAGAATTTAATTCGTCCTGGAAATAGCTGGAGAAGTCCACGCCAAGGATTTTCGAAAGTGAAACGTAATCCATGCTCATGTCGCACATCAGGCGCATGATTACCTGACGGCGTATCTTGTCGTCCTCGGTCAGGAAGTAGCCCTTCGCAATCGGGGATAGGTTTGAGTCGAGCGCTTCATAATACTTCGGAAGCTCTTTTTGATTCTGCCAGTAGGCGTCGTTGGTCTGGGAAATCGAGGACATGCCAAACGCATAAATATCGGTCTCGCCTCGCGTGCTGTAGCCTTGAAAATTCCTTTGCAGGCTCTTGTTTCGCTGCGCCACGGCAAGCTCATCGTCATGACGGGCAAAGTGATCCATGCCGATGTAGTCGTACCCCCGGGAGGTGAGGTGCTCGACCGTATGCTTCAGCATTTCCAGTTTTACTTCCGGGGTGGGAAGGATTTTCAAAATTTTTTGCGCCGGTTTCAACCAGGGCACATGGGCATAATTGAAAATGGCAAAGCGATCAGGTTTTAGTTTGAGTACCTCATCAAGCGTTTGTTCAAACGAACTGACGGTTTGATGCGGAAGGCCGTAGATCAAATCGATATTGAGAGAAGTGAATCCATCTTCGCGCAACCACTCAATCGTCTTTTCGGTTTCTTCCTTCGATTGGATCCGGTTGATTGCTTTCTGTACGACAGGGTTAAAATCCTGGACTCCGAGTGAAGCGCGGCTGAACCCCGCATCCCGCAGCGCGGTGATCTGGTCGCGCACCACGCGACGTGGATCGATCTCGACCCCGGCTTCGATGTCATTCGCGTAGGTGAAATGCGAACGGATGACCTGGCCCAGTCGGCGAATCTCGTCCGGTTTTAAAAAAGTCGGTGTCCCTCCGCCGAAATGGAGTTGCGCCACCTTGCGCTTGGGATTGAGCATCTTCGCCATGAAGGCGATTTCCCGGTCAAGGTAATCGAGGTAGGTGGCGCTGGACTCTTGTTTGGTGGTGATGACCGTTGTGCAGCCACAAAACCAGCAGAGGGATCGACAGAACGGCAGGTGAAAATAAAGCGAGAGATCGCGCGTCGATTGATAATCGGCGCGAACCCGTTCCAGCACATCCCCGGAGGCCAATTCCGCAAAGCGAGTCGCGGGAGGGTAGGAGGTGTACCGCGGCGCAGGCACGTTGTATTTGCGGATCAGGTCGAGGTCAACGTGTAACGTGCTCATGGGCCACCCCGAACCGTCGTCACCAATGCCTGGATGCACTCCAGCTTTGCGCTTGGAGTAACGCCGTGTCCGAGATTGAAAATATGCCCCGTCTTGCCCTGCATGTCGCGTAGAATCCGGGCGGTTTCAGCAGCTACGATTTCCGGCGTAGTACTGAGTAGAGCCGGATCGAGATTGCCTTGAACGCCAACATCGTCGGGGAGCATGGCCCTGACTTCAGCAAGAGGCTGCGTCCAATCTATGCTCAGGATGTTGGCACCCGTCTCCACCAGCGACGCCCACCTTCCGTGTGTGCCTTTTGAGAAGAGAATGACGGGAACCTCATGGCCAAGGGCGGTGATTATCTGGCGAATCCATGAGCCGGAGGCTGCGTCAAAGGCGTTGTCGGCGAGCAATCCACCCGAGGTGTCAAAAATCTGAACCGCATCCACTCCGGAGGCGATTTGCAATTTTAGAAATTCAGTCACGGCGAGTGTAAGCTTTTCCATCAGTGCGGAAAAGAGGAGCGGTTCCGTGTGGAAGAGGGATTTTGCGCGGGTGAAAGCGTGAGAGCTTGCGCCTTCAACCATGTAATTGGCCAGCGTCCAGGGAGAACCTGCAAATCCCAATAGAGCGGTACGACCTTGAAGCTCAGGCTTGATGAGTTTTAGAGCCTCCGCAACGTATTGCAGTTTATCCGTGATCCGTCGGCTATCGAGTTTGCGAATATCCTCTGCGGTATTTAGGGCGAATTCCATTTCAATGCCGCCGCTATCGCGGAAATGGTACGACTGCCCCATGGCCTCCGGTATAACCAGAATATCACTGAACAAAATGGCGGCATCAAAGCCGAAACGCCGAATGGGTTGCAGGGTAACTTCAGCAGCTAATTCCGGAGTTCGAACGAGTTCAATAAAGGTGTGATTCTTCTTTAGGTCGCGATATTCCGGCAACGCCCTTCCGGCCTGTCGCATGAGCCAGACAGGCGGACGATCCACCGGCAAGCACCGACACGCGGCAAGAAATCGCTCGCGGTTGCCAAATAATTTTGCAGGCTTGCTGGAATTTATAGAGAGATTCAGAGGATCCTTTGGTGTGCTTTTTCGGTGGTATCCTTAGGATACTCCCCGTTCCGCTGCACGGGCTGTGTTGGCAAGAAGCATGGCGATGGTCATCGGGCCGACGCCGCCCGGGTTGGGCGTGATGGCTCCGGCAACTTGTCGCACGGCCTCGAAATCGACATCACCGACGAGACGATAGCCGTTTTTGGCCTGGGGATCATCGACGCGGTTGACGCCCACATCGATCACCACTGCTCCCGGTTTGACCATATCGGCCTTGACGAAATGTGCCTGCCCCATCGCGGCGATGAGAATGTCGGCACGGCGGCAATGCTCCGCGATGTTGCGACTGCGCGAATGGAGAAGCGTGACGGTCGCATCGGCATGTTTCTCTTTTTGCAGGAGGATGGCGGCCATCGGTTTGCCCACAATGTTTCCTCGTCCGAGAATGACGACCTCGGCCCCGCTTAACGGCACACCCGTGCGGATGAGCAGTTCGTGAACGCCGGCGGGGGTGCACGGTTTGAAAAGCGGATTTTGCCCAAGCAGAAGTTTGCCGACATTGAGCGGATGAAAGCCATCGACGTCTTTGTTCGGGTCGATGCCGCTAAAAATCTCATCTTCCTTGATATGGCGCGGCAGGGGAGCCTGCACCAGGATGCCGTGGACTTGAGGATCGCGATTGAGTTTGTCGATCAAGGCGAGTAGTTCCGCCTGTGGCGTTTGCTCGTCGAGGACAATGGTATCGGAACGGATGCCAAGCTCATCCGCCTTGGCTCCCTTCATGCGAACATAGGCCTTGGACGCCGGATCGTCGCCTACCCGGACAAAAGTAATGCCGGGAATGACGCCATATTTTTCCTTCAAGGCCCGGGTGCGGGCCAGGGTCTCGGAGTGAATCTGGGTGGAGATGGCTTTGCCGTCGATGAGTCGCGCGCTGGACATGCTTCCAAGTTAGAATGCAACCTTGCTTTGGTGAAACCTTAATTTAAAGGTAGGGGCGGCAGTCTCATGCCGTCCCATTTATTGATGGGACGCGAAGGGACTTGCGTCCCTACCCTCAAGATGGCTGGAAGAATTCAAATCGCGCAATTATGGTGCATGTCCCCGGCTCTCTAGGTAATTTATCCGCTTGATGAAGGGTAAAAAGACAACTCTGGACGGTTTGCTTTTCGCGGGTGCGTTTTTTGCGCACACCGCAGGGCTTTGGGCGCAAAATCCCACGACTACAGCAACGCCTCCTCCCGCACCTCTGCCGCTTTCGCCAGTCATCCTGACGGAAAATTCCGGGGTTGTGCAACGCTTCGCGGTCAATCCCGAGATGGTTCGCGAGATGGTAAATAATGCGCTGCTCAAATTGACGAGCGCGCAGGAGATCGGCACCGCGTGGAAGCGCCTGGGCATCACGCCACAGGACGTTGTAGGCATCAAGATCACCACGATGGGCGGTCCGTTGCTCTCCACGCATCGTCCCATTGTCCAGGCGATATGTGACGGCTTGCAAGCCGCCGGACTTTCGCCGTCCCACATTATTATCTGGGACAAACTCGATGACGATATGCGACGGGCTGGTTATTCGCCAACCCCGGCGAACGACACGCATGTCGGGGTTTCCGCTATTTTTCCGGGAACAGGTTATGATCCCGACGTCATCTACAAGAACGAGATTCTCGGGTCGTTGATCTGGGGTGATTTCGATTTTATCCGCAACGATTCTCACGACGATCTTTTCGAGGCCGTGCGCAATGCGGTCGATAAGGATAAAACCTACGGCAAAGGAAGCCTGAAGGATGATTTGCTCGAAGGCGGCTCGACCATCCCCCAGACGAGCAACCGTTCCTATTACGCACGACTGGTGACGCGCACCTGCACGAAGATCATCAACGTCCCGGTCTTGACCGATAATTCCTACATCGGCATCGACGGATGTCTCGGCAGCCTGGCCTTGGGATGCGTGGACAATAACCGGCGTTTCCAGGGTGATCCGTCCTATGGCGATCCGGCCATTTGCGAAATTTTGGATAAGGATTTTATCCGGCACAAAGTGGTTGTTCATATTCTCGATTCGCTGGTGGCGCAATATGCGGGCGGCCCGAGGTTCAATCCGCAATTCACTCAATCGGCCGGGGCCATTTACGTCAGTCGTGATCCCGTCGCCATCGATTCGCTCGTGCTTCCGCGTCTTGAAGAATGGCGCAGGCAGGCGCATATCGACCCGATTGGCAAGACGGCCAGTCATGTGAAAAGCGCCGCAGTTTATAACCTGGGCACCGATAATCCGCAGAGGATTCAGTTGGTGAAGTTGCCATGAAAGATCCGACTCCAAGCGCCCAGGCTGTCGATCGCCTGCTCGATCTCATGGCGCGTTTGCGCGCGCCTGATGGCTGTCCCTGGGATCGCGAGCAAACGCCAGCTTCGCTTAAACCGCAACTTCTGGAGGAATGCTACGAAGTGCTGGAGGCCGTCGATTCGGGTTCGCCAGAGCACCTTACCGAGGAGTTGGGCGACCTGCTGCTGCATCTTGTTTTTCAGGCGCAGATCGCGCAGGAAGCCGGGCAGTTCACCTTCGCCGATGTGGCCTCGGGTATTGCCGACAAGCTGGTGCGGCGTCATCCGCATGTCTTTGGAAACGAAAAAGTGGCGGATGCTGCTGGTACCATCGCGCTTTGGCATGAATTGAAAAAAGCCGAGAAACCGGAACGTGCCAGCGTCCTCGATGGCGTGCCCCGCGCCCTGCCAGCCTTGATGCGTGCGGAAGCCCTGCAAAAGAAGGCCCGGCAGGTCGGTTTCGACTGGCCGGATGCCCACGGCGCTTTGGCGAAGGTGCGCGAGGAACTGACCGAGGTGACGGCGGAGATCGAATCCGGTCTCGCCCATGATGTCAAATTGACCGTGAACGAAAAGACCTCGGAAGAGCTGGGTGATCTGCTCTTTGCCATCGTCAACCTGACCCGCCATCTCAAGCTCGACGCGGAGGAATTGCTGAACAAGGCCAGTGATAAATTTTCGCATCGGTTCCGTGCCGTGGAGGAACGGGTCAAGGCGCAGGGCAAGGACATGAAAAATTGTTCGCTCGAAGAATTGGATGCGATTTGGAACGAGATCAAGGCGAAGCGGTAGGCTTTTTCTCGCGGCAGGGGCAACGCGATGTGCTGAAACTACGGGGGAGGGGGGATACGGGGATGTTCCGTTACAGGGTGGTATGAAGTGGTATGGCGAGGTGGTCATTGAAAACTGGTCGCGGGCGATTTGGGTTTGTTGGCGGTGGTTGGGTTTCGTTGGTTTTGGAAGAAGAATGAAAATGGAGGGAGTTCATGAGGCCACGATTTTACATCAGCCCGAATGAAACGCGGTAGTCTTAGGCCGCTTAAATGGCTTATCCCGCCTAAAATTATAAGCCTTTTAGGCCAGATAAGAAAATGGAGAGGAATTCAGCCGGGAAAGCGCGAGAAAGATGCCTGCCTCCCCTTCACGAAACTCTGGTCTTTTGGGAAAGGTTGAGTAGCGTTGGGGCACCATGAAACTTGTCGATACAGAAAGACAAGATATTCGCTCTGCGACACTGGCGCCGACGTTATGGTTGATGCTGGCGTGTTCGGGGCTTTTTGTGGTGACGGCATCTGCGACTGCGCCGGGTTGGTGGAGTTCTCGCGGGGCGACGAGCGGGTCGTTGACGACCAACGATTACGCGGCGGTGGTACAGGGTCAGGTGAAGCAATTCACGGCGCGGGCAGTGGATGAGATGAACGCGAACCTGACCAATGCGAATTTGGGAGTAGGCGGAGCGGGGAGCGATCTCACGACGCTGGTGGCGGGTTGGACGAACGAGTATTATACCAACGGTTACAACGCGACGAACCATCCGGCATCCGATTATCAGGCGATGACGACGGGGCAACTCAAGTACATCGCGAGTCTTTATTACGGGCAACTGGTGGCGGCGGGTTATACGGCGGCGTGGCCGGGATGGTTGTATCCGAACAGCGACAGCGATAATCAAATGGTCACCATAGGCCAGCTCAAGACGGTGTTTAATTTCGACATCAGCGGTACGCCTGCCGCGCCGATCAATGTCACCGTGACGACTCTGGATGACGGGAGCGTGGAACTGACCTGGCAGGGGATGTCCCCGAACGTGACCGACTATACGATCCAGCGCAGCGACGATAGCGGTTCGACCTGGACAACGGTGGATATAGTACCCACCGGAAGTTCAGCCAGCGCGACCGATTCGGTGTCTGTCGATGTGAACGACGTGACGGTGGCAGCCGCAGATGCCGGTTCCAGCGGGAGTCTGTTCAAGGTAACAGCCAACAATGGAGGCACGACCACTCCCCATTCGACTCCATCGAGCAGTCACGCGAGTTCTCCTACAACTAGCGCGCCTGCCGCCCCGAGCGGGTTGACCGTGACGGCGGGATCAGTGGCGAATTCGTTCAACCTGGCATGGCAGGATAATTCAGGCGGGGCGGCAAGCTTCGTTATTCAGGGCAGCAAGGATGGCAGCGGCAGTTGGATGACGCTGACCACGGCTACAACTGGCACGACAACTAAAACGGTGCAGCCCGATTCGACTTACCTCTGGATTTTCAAGGTTTATGCCAGTCAATCGGGTGTCCAGTCGGCTTCGACGGACATCGTATCGGCGGACGGGGTTGATACCGACTTGGCACCGCATTACGCGCTGATCGACATCGCGCCGGGTGCGGGGATGTTCGTGAACAATTCGGGTCAGGCGGTTTATCAGGGAACCAACTCCTCAGCCCTTTACCAGTTCTGGGATGGGGGAACATCGACGACAATCACAACGCCCGCGACAAACATCTATCTGGTCACTCCACCCGCGGGTCTCAACAACGGCGGGACGGTGGCGTTGGGGTTGGATTATCCCGAAGACACCAATTCCAGTGGCGGTTCGGAACTCAACCTCACCAACAGGGGCACAGCGTTGTGGACCAACGGGGCGGCCGCCACTCCTTTGACGCCGATTTCCAATCTGCTGACGTCATCGCTGAGTTTCGGAGGCACCGGCTATACCAACGGCCCCCCGGGGGATCCCATCAATACGTGGCGCGGGAACTATCCGACCGGACTGAACGATTCCAACACGGTGATCGGGGAGGCCCAGGAGCTTGGCAATGGCCCTTACTGGGCGGCTGGCGTGGCACTGAAAAGCGGCACCCATGTTGGAGACGTGACTATCTTTGATGCGGGCACGTATGGCACGTATGAGTATGGTTCTCCGGTGCTCGGTTCGGATGGAACCCCGTGCTCTTATCTTCAGGGCGGGCGGGCCTTCAACCTGACTGCGATCAACAATTCGGGCCGGATGATCGGCACGTACGTCGATATCACCACCAGCGATATGAACTATCTGGGCATACCGGTTACCGCCGCACCCATGAAAAGTTTTTACGGCACGAGCGCGAGTGACGTGCATCCGCTAATTGGCCTTCTCACGGCGATCAACGACAACGGCGTCATCAGCGGAACCGACATCGGCGGCACGACCAACCTGATCTGGCTACCCAAAACCGGCGGCGGCTATAACAGGAAAATCGTCAACTATACCGGCGCACCCGGAGGCTACGTGAACAACAAGATGCAAACCGCCAGCGGCTGGCAGGATTATCGCGTGCAGAACTGGAGTACCCTGACCTCCTCCATCCCCACCAACTGGTCTTCCATCACCGGCGTCTCCATCAGCCACGACTCCGGCATCATCGTCGCCAATGCCATGACCAATAGTGTCCAACATGCGGTGCTCCTTGTCCCTTGCGGATTCCGCCTGCTCAACGGTTCCACCAACAACGCCGACGTTGACGGAAAAGACTTCAGCGGTAACAGGCCGACAACGATTTCGGCGACCACCAATTATAATCCCGAAGTCGTTGCTGATATTGGCACCAACAACTATGCTGCTAATGCCGGAATCGATAAATTAGGAGTTGATACTCCTTTTGGGCAAGGGCGTGGCGATGTGCCTGATGTTTGTTACACCTACTCTCTCATGATGCTGGCCAAGGTTGCGCCTGCTTCTTCTGGTATCACTTATGGCTGGAACAGAGTTGCCAAACTCCGCTTCGTCACCATCGCCCCAACCGCCACGAACACTTGGTATGTTACTGGCGTCAACAGTTCGAGTTATCCAACTGGAATCCCCACTCCAATACCAGATCATACTCTGACCTACTGGGATACCCATGTGCCTAGCACGAATAATAATGTTGTGGTCATTTGGGACGACCCAGCGATGAACCTAGCATATCTTACGAACTACGTGGGTAATGCCAACCTTTCCACTAACACTTATGCTTATCATAAGATTGATTTTACCTACTCGTTGACCAACTCCATCGGATCGGCCTACGTTATACCGACTCAGGATGTGGGCGTCATATCTGTTGCCAAGAAAACGGGCACCAACAACGTTATTGATACTGATTGGGTGGGTGTAAGCCACATCGCCAGCACCACGAACATTCCTGATTGCAGCGGAGTCACGACCAACGAGATCAGGGCTATTGTGGGAGGAACAAATGCCATCATCTTCAATCCAAATGTTACCAATAATTATTAAAATCAGAGAGTTTATGAAACCAAAAAATCCCCTCCTATTTACCCTCCTGTTGCCCCTATTATTCTTCGGCATCCAGATGGTGAAAGCTCAAAATATCCCGGCAGGAGCCAGTCAAAATCAATCGATACTTAGCGGTAGCAGGCTGAAATCAGAAGATGTCACAACAAAAGTCGATGCTGTTTTTATCGGAGAAATAGAAGAAATAGGCTTTCCCACTACGCTGTCACCAGGTGCTCTGACTTACCATGGTGTCAAAGTTAAGGTCTTGCAGGTTCTTCGAGGTTCAGTTGGTGCCGAAGTTACAGTCACCTTGTATGCAGAACGCACCTCGAATGTACGCGAGCAAGCGCCCAAGGTAAGTGGCACATATATCTTCTTCATCAAACAAACGCCTGGCTGGAACATCGTGCATAAACTTCTCCCCGCCACGGACGACAATATCGCCAAGGTCAAGCAGTTGATCGCCGCCGCTCCTGCCCCCGCTTCCAAATGATGCAGTCCGTGATCGGCCTCAACAATGGCGGGACAGTGGCGGCGGGTTTGGCCTATCCGTTCACCGATACCAATTCCGACGGCAGCGCGGCGGGCAATCTCACCGACAAGGGCATGGCCACATGCACCAATGGCGGGGTCTGCGTGCCGTTGACGGCGGTGCCCAATCTGCTGACGTCATCGCTGAGTTTCGGGGGCATCGGCTATACCAATGGCACCCCGGGGGATCTCGTCTATACGGAACGCGGCAATTATCCGACCGGGATCAACGATTCCAACATGGTGATCGGCATGGCCGGGGAGTGGGGCACCGGCCCCTATTGGGGAGCCAACGTGGCGGTCAAAAACAGCGCGTATGTGGGAGCCGCGACGATTTTCGACGGGAGCGGTGGAGGTGGATATTCGTATGGCTCTCCTGTGACGGATCCTTCCGGCGATGCTTATCTCCAGGGCGGACAATCCTTCAACCTGACCGGCATCAATAATTCGGGCCGGATGATCGGCACCTATGTCGATATCACGACCAGTGACACGAACTACCTGGGCATACCCATTACCGCCGCACCCATGAAAAGTTTTTACGGCACCAGCGCCAGCGATACGCATCCGCTGGTTGGCCTTCTCACGGCGATCAATGACAACGGCGTCATCAGCGGAACCGACATCGGCGGCACGACCAACCTGATCTGGATGCCCAAAACCGGCGGCGGCTATAACAGGAAAATCGTCAACTATTACGGCGCACCCACGGGCTACGTGAACAACAAGATGCAAACCGCCAGCGGCTGGCAGGATTACCGCGTACAGAACTGGAGCAACCTCTGCTCCTCCATCCCCACTAACTGGTCTTCCATCACCGGCGAATCCATCAGCCACGACTCCGGCATCATCGTCGCCAACGCCACGACCAATAGTGTCCAACATGCGGTGCTTCTTGTCCCTTGCGGATTTCGCCTGCTCAACGGTTCCACCAACAACGCCGACGTCGATGGAAAGGATTTCAACGGAAATAGACCGACGACGATTTCAGCGACGACCAACTATAATAGCCAATCGAGCATCGACATTGGAAATGCATCTAGCGGCAATGTCGGAATGGATGTAATTGGGACTGATCTTCCCTTAGGTACAGGACGCCCGGGTCTTGGTGCCGGTCGATCTTATGTGCATTCCATCATGGTATTAGCCAAAGTTGCGCCTGCCTCTACAAATATAACTTATGCTTGGGATAGAGTTTACGAGGATCAAAGTATTGGAATTACGCATACAAGCACTAATACTTGGTATGTTGATGAAGCCTCTGGAAGTTCTACGACTCCTATAGAAGATACTGGCACCAATGAGTTTTATACGGTTATCCCTAGTACCAATAATAACATTGTCAATTTTTATGATAATCCAGGAATGCTCATATCAAATTTTGCCACTACTGCGTATAAAACAAATGACTATGCCTACGAAAAGACAGATTTTACCTACTCATTGACCAATTCCATTGGATCAGCCAATGCTGTAGCCCAGCAACATGTTGGACAAATAATCATCGCTCAAAGAATAGGTACATCAGGAACAATTACCAACGACTGGGTAGGCATAACCAATATCGTAAGTACGACGAATATTCCTGATTGCACTATCATTACTACAAGCGAGATTAGGACTATTGTCGGTGGAACTGACACAATCATTTTTGCTCCGTCTGTACCTCACTAATAACTCTTAAAATCAATGAAAACACGAATTGCTCTCCCTCTGTCGGTCTTGTGGATAGTGCTTGGACTCGTTTTTGGTGTCCAGATAACAAACGCTCAGAATACTCCTGTTGCAGCTAGTCAAAGTGAACCGGTACTTAGTGGTAACGGCTTAAAATCGGAAGAAGTCATAATGAAAACCGATGCTATCTTTGTGGGTGAAATAACACAAATGGGCTTTCCCAGCATAAAAGCGGTTGGTCGACTCAGTTATTACAAAAACAAAGTTAAGGTCTTACAGATTCTCCGAGGTACAATTGAGCCACAAATCAAGGTTACGATATACCTATATTCTGTTTCTGATATTTCAGAAACTCAACCTAATATTGGAACCGCGTACATCTTTTTCATCAAAAAGAACGATCAAGGGACCTTTGACCCTTATACCGCACTCAAACTCCTCCCCGCCACGGATACCAACATCACCAAGGTCAAGAAATTGATTGCCGCCGCTCCTGTTTCTAAATAGAGGCAAAAAAAAGACAGGCACACCGCAGCCTTTAATTTAGCCGGGGGTCTGTGATTTTGTTTCGGTGTTTGTCCTTTTTTACTCTCCAAGCATACAAGCTTGTAATAATTCTTTCGTAGCCGGAATGGAGTGAATCGTTATCCTGATTTCGCATGTTGTACCTTGCGGATATCGTTCTCCCGATCTCGTCGCCTGTTATTACGCGCGGCGCTGTTCGAGTGGAGGGGGCACAGGTTGTCGCGGTTGGCAGCGCTTCTGAATTGGTCGCGCGGCCCGGCGAGGAAGTCATCGACCTGGGCGCCAGTACGCTCATGCCGGGACTGATCAACGCTCATTGCCATCTCGACTACACCAAGTTCAAGGGTTCCATCTCCTCGCGCCAGAGCTTTACGGAGTGGATCAAGAACATCAACGCCTTGAGACGTTCCTTCACGCCGAAGGAATACATCGAGTCGATTGCCGAAGGCTTTCAGATGCTGGCCCGGGGGGGCGTCACCACGGTGGCGAATATTGAGGCATTTCCAGAATTGCTTCCCCAGCTTCCGGTTCCGCCGCTGCGCACCTGGTGGTTCCTGGAATTGATCGATGTTCGCACCCGGCTCGACCAGGATGAGATGCTTCGCAATGCACTGGGTTTTTTTGAAACGCATTCGGATTGGCCGGGTGGTTTCGGACTTTCCCCCCACGCTCCCTACACCGCTTCGGTGGATCTCTATCGCCTGGCCCGCACGTGCGGCGAAAAGTATGGGATGCTTTCGACCACCCATATCGCCGAATCGGTGGAGGAGAACGAGATGTTTTCCAACGCGCAGGGTCCCCTTTACGATTTTATGGCCGAGCTTGGTCGCGACAATTCCGACTGCGGGCAGGGTTCGGCCTTGTCCCACTTGATCGAGCATGGGGTCATCGGCAACAACTGCATCATCGCGCACCTGAATTATCTTCAGGATTACGATTATGAACTGCTGGCGAATTCGGGCGCGTCGGTGGTTCATTGTCCCAAGTGCCACACCTATTTCGGTCACGCGTCCTTTCCTCTAAAAACTTTGCGCGAGCATGGAATAAACATCTGCCTTGGCACGGACAGCCTCGCCAGCAACAACACGCTCGATATGCGCTCGGAAATGCGCGAGGCGCAGCATTTGCATGGCTTGAGTGATCGCGAAGTCCTTGAAATGGCGACGATCCACGGCGCGCGGGCATTGGGCCAGGCAGGCAAACTGGGCCAGATTTCACCGGGCAGCGTGGCCGATCTTGTCGCCTTTTCCCTTAAGCCGGACGAGGTGAATTTGCCCGAAATCGACCCTTATCATCAAGTGGTCCATTCACGTGAGGAACCGGTCTTACTTGTCGTTAATGGTCGCAGGATCGAAACAGAATTGTCGCTAAAGATATGAGGAAAAGGGTTGGCGCAAGCGTACAATCTTTTATGCTGGAGGAATGCCATTGCAAAGCGCACGGGAAATATTGGAGATGATGCTCGGGCATCTCGGCCTCGTTTTTGAGGTGGAGGAGATCGAGCAGGGGGGGCGTCTTGTCCTTAATATTCGCACACGCGAAGCTGGCCGCTTGATTGGCCGTGACGGTCATGCCCTCGAGGACTTGCAATATCTGCTCAATCGCATTTTGAATCGCGGTGAAGAGGGGAACTCGAATGTGATCGTCGATGTCGAAGGTTATCGCCAGAAGGAAAAGCAGGATTTCCTCGGGCGCGTACGGGAATTGGCCGATCAGGTTCGGCGCACCGGACAGCCGCTGGCTCTCGACCCGATGAATTCCTTTGACCGGCGATTGGTGCATCAGGCTTTCGTCGATGACCCCGAAATTTTGACCCAGAGCGAGGAAGGCTCTGCGCGTCTCAAGCAAATTACGTTAATGCCTCGAACCTCCACCGGAACATCGCATCAGCCCTGAATCACACCATTGAAAATATGAGTAAAAAAGCGCTTATCACCGGGATTACCGGCCAGGACGGTTCCTATCTCGCGGAATTACTTCTCTCCAAGGGATACGAAGTGCACGGCATCATCCGCCGTTCCAGTTCGTTCAACACGGATCGTCTTGACCATCTTTATCAGGATTCACACGTCCACGGTGTTAAGCTTTTTCTTCATTATGGTGATTTGAGTGATGCGGCTTCACTGATGTGCTACCTGCACGATATTCAACCCGACGAAGTTTATCATTTGGGAGCACAAAGCCATGTTCGAGTGAGCTTTGATATCCCCGAATATACCGGTGATGTGACGGCTTTGGGTACCACGCGTCTGTTGGAAGCGATTCGTGAAACAGCGCCAAAGGCGCGTTTTTATCAGGCATCGAGCAGTGAAATGTACGGCTTGGTGCAGGCCGTTCCCCAGCGCGAAGACACGCCGTTTTATCCGCGCAGTCCCTACGGCGCCGCCAAGGTTTACGCCTACTGGATGACGGTCAATTACCGGGAGAGTTACAAGCTTCATGCCAGCAACGGCATTCTCTTCAATCATGAATCCCCCCGGCGTGGAGAGACTTTCGTCACGCGCAAAATCACGCGCGCCCTGGCCCGGATCAAGGCGGGTTTGCAAAAGGAACTTTACCTCGGAAACCTTGAAGCCAAGCGCGACTGGGGTTATGCGCCCGAGTTCGTGGAGGCCATGTGGCTTATGCTCCAGCAGGATGCCGCCGATGATTATGTGATCGCCACGGGGGAAACGCATTCGGTGAGCGAATTTCTTCAGGTGGCCTTCGGTTGTGCGGACCTCGATTGGAAGGAATATGTGAAGATCGATCCGCGCTATTATCGTCCGGCGGAAGTCGATTTGCTCATCGGTGATGCATCGAAGGCCCGGCGTGTCCTTGGTTGGCAGCCGAAGACAACTTTTAACGAGTTGGTGCGCATCATGGTCAAGGCCGACCAGGATTTGTTAGCCCTGCAACTGAGCGGCAAGCACGTTCGGTCATGAAGCCGGAAGATACCATTTTCGTTGCCGGTCACAGGGGAATGGTCGGGGCTGCGCTCGTGCGGCTTTTGCGCTCCCGGGGTTTTACGAACCTCCTTTTGCGCACTCGCTCGGAACTCGATTTGTGCGATGCCCATGCCGTGCGAAATTTTTATGAGAAGCATCAGCCCGCTTATGTGCTGATCGCTGCAGCCAAGGTCGGCGGCATTTTGGCCAACTCCACCCAGCCGGTCGAATTTCTCAGCGAGAACTTGCAGATTGAGTTGAATCTCATCAATGGGGCCTATGCCCATAAGGTCAAAAAGCTCCTTTTTCTGGGCAGTTCCTGCATCTATCCCAAATTTGCGCCCCAGCCGATGACCGAGGACGTCCTGCTCACGGGTAGCCTGGAGCCGACCAACGAGGCCTACGCCCTGGCTAAAATTTGCGGCATCAAACTATGTCAGGCGTATGCCAGGCAATACGGCACCAATTTTATCTCCGCGCAGCCCACGAATCTATACGGCCCGGAAGATAATTTTGACCTGCAAAGCTCGCATGTGTTGCCTGCACTTCTGCATAAATTTTATCTCGCCAGGGAAAAGAACCAAAAAAGCATCACCTTGTGGGGCACGGGCAGCGCCTTTCGGGAATTTCTCCATGTGGACGACCTGGCCGAAGCATGTCTTTTTCTCATGGAATCCTACGATTCTCCTGACTTGATTAACATCGGGTGCGGTGAAGATATCCGGATTCGTGATCTGGCTGAACTTGTGGGCAAGGTGGTTGGATTCACCGGCCAAATCGAATGGGACTCCAGCAAGCCGGATGGAACGCCCCGTAAATTACTCGATGTTTCCAAGCTCAATAAGCTCGGATGGACGGCCAAAATTCCCTTGGAGGAGGGACTGCGCTCGACCTACCGTTGGTGGGTGGAACACGGTCAATCCCAACGCTGAAGACGCTTATTTAGAAAATATTCTAGTAGGAATTCTAAACTGTTAAGCTATATTTAACATAATAATAGCCATTACTTAGAATGTTAACCCGCCAGCATAATTTTTATCAGCAGTTTCTCCAGCTCATTGATGCGCTTTTGATCGGCGCATCACTCTGGATTGCCCACGCCATCCGTTTTTATTTCCTGAACGGGTTGATATGGTTTGATGACAATCCGCTGGAGCCTCAGTTTGCCAATTGTTATTGGATGATTGCCCTGGCTTTGCCCGTGGGCCCCATGGCCCTGGAATATTTTGGAGTTTATCAGACTCATTCGTCTGTCAGTTGGCAAAAGGTTCTTTGGCAGATTGTTCGCGCCCTGTTGCTCGTGCTACTGGCCATTTTTACGTGCGTGATCGTCTTTCGTGTTGCTCAGGTGACGATCAGCCGCGCCGCGCTGGGCATCTTTTTTGTGATCGCAATAGGACTCCTTTCGGCTCGCATGACGCTTTTTTTTGCATGGTTGAAGCACCGTGGTTCCCAGGTTCATTTGCGCCAATATATCCTGCTCTGCGGGTTGCCTGCGGATCGTATTCACTGGAAGGAGAGGTTCCTCTCCCAGCCCGGCAAGGATTTTGAAATCAAGGCGGAGTTCAATCTTCGCGAAGAAGGCTTGGCTCGTTTTATTGAGACCTTGCATGAAGAAACGGTCGATATCGTGGTCTTCAGCCTGGATGAAAACATTATCCCACAGGTGCGCGAAGCCCTGCTGGCCTGCGAAGCCGAGGGCATTGAAGCGTGGGTCTCCGCCGATTTCATCCAGACACTTTTTGCGCGGGTGCAGTTCGATCAATTTGCCGGGCAACCGTTGTTGGTTTATCGCACCACGCCGGCGATTTCTTGGGAATTGATGATCAAGCGATTTTTGGATGTCGTCGGTGGATCGATTCTTCTGGTTTTGGCCCTCCCCATCATGCTGGGTGTCGCGATTCTCATTCGTTGTACTTCGAGTGGATCGATCATTTTTTCGCAAAATCGCAGCGGGTTGCACGGTCGTCCCTTCCGCATGTACAAATTTCGCACCATGGTCACCAATGCGGAACAGGCGCGCGCGGAATTGGAGGATCGCAACGAAATGTCGGGCCCCGTTTTTAAAGTGAAGGACGATCCACGGGTCACGCCTGTCGGGCGGTGGCTGCGTCGGACGAGTCTCGATGAATTACCCCAGCTTTGGAATGTGGTTCGTGGCGAGATGAGCATGGTGGGGCCACGTCCCCTGCCGGTTTATGAAACGGCGAATTTTGGCGACATCAGCCAGCGTCGCCGCATGAGTGTGCGTCCGGGATTGACCTGCCTCTGGCAGATACAGGGACGCAATAAAATCAACGACTTCAAGGATTGGGTGAGTCTTGACCTGGAATACATTGATCGTTGGTCGCTCTGGCTCGATCTTGAAATTCTGGTGCGTACCGTGCCGGTGGTGCTTTTCGGCTGGGGCGCGAAATAGACGCTTTGCTACGGAATAATATCGCTCGCATTCCGCACCAATTCCAACGTGCGAAGAACGCCCCGCACCTTGGCAATTTCATGCGTGCGCAAGAGATTGGTCTGGCCGAGCAGCGCCAGCACAGCGAAGAAGGATTCCGCCGTGCGCACTTCCTCCTCGAAACATTCGAAGGCATGCGGCAAAGCCTGACACACCGGCCAGCCGAGCCGACGCAGGCGAAAACTATTGAGGAAGACATGCATCTGGTGCCGGATGCGGGCGCTGCTGTCTTGTAAATTGCGGTAATAAAAACCGAGTCCGGGGTCGATCCAGATACGCGAAACCCCGGCGGTCGTGGCTGCTTCGATTTGTCGCGCGAAAAACTCATGGAGGGCCTCGACCGGATCGCGGCCAAGATCGAGATCGCCGACTTCGCGCACGTTGGCACCCTGGACAAAGCATATAATCACCCCGGCATCAAAATCGGCCACTTCGCGGAAAATTCGGTCGGTGTCCACCGTACCGGTGAGGTTAAGCACTTTTGCGCCAGCTTTCAGGCAGGCGGTGGCGACGCTGGGATGATAGGTTTCGACGGAGACGCAGAGACCCGCCGTTGCCAATTCCCGCACGACTGGTTGCAGCAAACTTTTCTGGGCATCGCCATCAACTTGCGCGGCATGGGCGAGCGATGATTCGGCGCCGACATCGATGATTGCAGCGCCCTGTTCATGGAGCATTCGCCCTCGCTGAACGGCAGCTTCGGCGCTTAACGCCACGCTTTCGCGATACCAGGAGTCGGGCGACAGATTGACCACACCCATCAGGTAGGCGCTCTTCTCGAAATCGAAACGATGCGCGCCAAGCGAGAAATCGGCAACTGGCAGCGACGCGGCCTCGCGATATTTTTCGTGCAGGGCCGCAAGTGTAGCGAGATCGAGCATGATTGTTTTTCAGTTTAAGCTAAAAAAGGGAAATAGTATTTGAGGGCTTCGTAATTAACGCCATCAGAACCCTGCCACCATGAAATAGGATAGTTCCAGTCTAGCTTATTAACTGGACGATGTTCCCTCTCACAGGGCTTGGTGTATTCCTGAAAAAACCCGGTTCTGTTCTTGGGTTGAAGAATCCCGCAGTAGGCTAAAATCTGAATAAGAATATCACGTTCACTTTTGCTTGATTTAATGTGTGCAGAGATTGCCTTTTCGACGTCTCTTGGTCTGGCGGTCGCAGGTAAAGATTCAATAATTTTGATTATACCACGTAGGATACTAACATCTTTATCCGTTGCTTTGATCTCAGGCAGTTTAAGAAACTCAGTTAAATCGAAGAGTTGGTATAGCGGCGACATATGCCGAATGCCTCCCCACTTTAATCTTTCAAAATTTAATACGTTATAATCCTCTGCAGAGGATAGATGGTAATCTCCACAAATAGTACAGCTTCGGTCACCAACGAAAGAATGTGGTGGCATCCAGAATGACATAGCGTAGCTTCCAAGCGCTGAACGATAAGCAAGGTCGCGGGTAGTGAGACTGTAAAGAAAAGCTTGGGATACGCGTTGAAGAGAGAGGGTAGCTACTAATTTCGCCAATTTTGTGATTATCTCGTCATGACCAATACTGTAGATATCAAACATTACCCCTTTGTTCTTTGCGTAAGCAAAATCTTCGGGAGAAGTATTTCTTTCATTCTCACTTTTCCATCCATTTGATGACCAGTAGGTGTCAAACAAGATTTTAATGGCAGGTTGATCGTAAGAGTGCGTCATTTGTTAGTTGTGTTAGACTGGCAGTTTATGGCTATGGAGGAAATCCGAATCGGCGGGGCCCGGCAACACAATCTCAAGAACGTGTCGCTGACGCTTCCCCGCAACAAGCTGGTGGTGATGACCGGCGTGAGCGGTTCGGGAAAATCATCGCTTGCTTTCGATACGCTTTACGCCGAGGGGCAGCGCCGTTACGTCGAGAGCCTTTCCACCTACGCGCGGCAGTTCCTGGAACAAATGGAGAAGCCCGAGGTCGATTTTATCGAGGGACTTTCACCCGCGATTGCCATCGAGCAACGCACGGCGGGCGGCAATCCCCGCTCGACCATCGCGACAACCACGGAGATTCACGATTTTTTGCGGCTGCTCTTTGCCCATCTCGGCCAGCCGCACCATCCCGCGACCGGAAAACCGCTGCATCGTTGGTCGGTTCAGCAAATGGTGGATCGCGTTCTTTCGGCGAAGGAAGGAACGCCGGTGCAACTTCTGGCTCCCATTATTCAAAAGCAAAAGGGCGAGTTTCGCGACGTGGTGGAAAAATTGCGTCGCGAAGGCTTTGTCCGCGCCCGCATTGATGGCCGCATTGTCGAGTTGGAGCAACCGCCGCGCCTCGATAAATCACGCGCCCATACCATCGAAGCGTTAATTGACCGGCTTAAGATCAACGACGCGGTGAAGACGCGACTGACCGATTCGCTGGAACTTGCGCTCAAGACGGGCAATGGCATTGTCACCGTTCTCTTTGGGCCACCCGATGCCGTGACCGAGGAATTGACGCTGAGTAATCAAAACTTCGATCCCGAGACCGGTTATCGCTTTGCAGAAATCACCCCGCGCCATTTTTCCTTCAATAGTCCGCAAGGCGCATGTCCTGTTTGCGACGGACTCGGAACGGAATCGGTTTTCGATCCCGCGCTCTTGATTCCCGATGGCGCCGTGTTGTTGGAAGATATGCCAGTGGCACCCTGGCGAAGGGGTTCCCCTGCCTTGGCCAAGCTTTATCGGGGTCAATTGGAGGCACTGGCGGCGGCTTACAACGAACCGATGACGCGTCCCTGGCGCGAATGCAGCGATGCTTTTCAAAACGCGCTTCTTCACGGAACGGACGAGGAAAAAATCAGCTTCACGAGTACGCGCCATGGCAAAAAAGTTGTGGCGGAGCGTCCTTTCGAGGGGCTGATTGCGCAACTCACCCGGCTCTATCGCGAGAGCAAAAGCGAGTTGACCCGGCAGCGTCTCAAGCAATACATGACGCGTGAGACCTGCAAGACTTGCGGCGGTGCACGGTTACGTCCCGAGGTTTTGGCGGTGACCCTCGGCGGGCCTCCCGGCGTTGGGTTGAACATTGCGCAGTTCAGCCAACTTTCGATTTCTGTCGCGCAAAACTGGCTGGAGACATGGGCGCTTTCTCCGCAGGAAGAAAAAATTGGCGGGGAAGTGCGCCGTGAAATTTTGCAACGACTCGGTTTTCTCAACCATGTGGGTCTTGGCTACCTGACGCTGAATCGGGAGAGCGGCACGCTTTCGGGCGGTGAAGCGCAACGCATTCGCCTGGCGACGCAGATCGGTTCCAAGCTGACAGGCGTTCTCTATATTCTCGATGAGCCAAGTATCGGATTGCATCAGCGCGACAACGAGCGGTTGCTGGGGACGCTTCGGGAACTGCGCGATTTGGGCAACACGGTGATCGTGGTGGAGCATGACGAAGACACCATTCGCGCCGCCGATTATCTCGTCGACCTGGGGCCGCATGCCGGTTCGCGGGGAGGGCAGATTGTTGCCGCGGGCACGCTCGCCGAAGTCCTGGCCAATCCGAAATCTTTGACCGGTCAGTTCCTTAACGGCACGCAATCCATTCGCGTTCCGAAAGTCCGGTTGAAACCACAATCGGGCTGGGTGCGCGTGATCAACGCGCGCGAGAATAATTTGCGCAATTTGACGGTCGGTTTTCCAATCGGTTTGTTTACCTGCGTCACGGGCGTGAGTGGTTCGGGTAAAAGCACGCTGGTGAACGACATTCTTTGTCACGCTTTGTTCCGTCATTTCTATCATTCCAAGGAAGCGCCGGGCGCGCACGACGGCATCGAGGGACTCGACCTGATCGACAAGGTCATCGTCATCGACCAGACGCCGATTGGGCGCACGCCGCGTTCCAATCCGCTGACCTATACGGGCGCTTTCAACACGATCCGTGATCTCTTTGCGCAGTTGCCTTCATCGCGTGTGCGGGGTTATGGGCCGGGGCGATTCAGTTTCAATGTGAAAGGCGGTCGCTGCGAGCATTGTGAAGGTGACGGGGTACGCAAGATCGAGATGAATTTTCTGCCACCAGTCTATGTGACCTGCGATGCGTGTGGCGGACGGCGGTTCAATCGCGAGACTTTGGAAATTACCTACAAGGGACTCAACATCGCTGATGTGCTGGAAATGACCGTGGATGATGGTCTTCAGTTTTTTCGCAACGTCCCTGCGGCTGCGGATAAACTGGAGTCGCTGGCTGCGGTGGGGCTCGGTTATTTGCGGCTTGGCCAGCATGCGACGACGCTTTCAGGTGGTGAGGCCCAGCGGGTGAAGCTTGCCGCGGAGTTGGCAAAACGGGCCACGGGGCGCACGATGTACATCCTCGATGAACCCACCAGCGGCCTTCACTTTGCAGATATCGAACAACTTCTGCAGGTTCTTTTCAAATTGCGCAATGCCGGTAATACGCTGGTGGTCATTGAGCATCAACTCGATGTCATTAAATGCGCCGACTACGTCATTGATCTCGGGCCGGAGGGCGGCGAGGGAGGCGGGCAGATTGTGGCCAAGGGGACACCGGAATTCGTGGCCGCGCAACCGGCGAGTTATACGGGTCAATTTCTTCGCAAGGCGCTGGGTCTTGCGAATGTGGGAGCGTGACGTCGCGTGATCACGAGCGAATGGCAAGTTGTCTGGTTTACGGTGGGAAGCGCGGCATTGGCGACGCTTCTTATTCTGGTGCCGGGACTGGCGCTGGCCTGGGTGCTGGCCCGTTTTCACTGGCCCGGCAAGGCCATCGTGGAAACGATAACCGCATTGCCCCTGGTCATGCCGCCCGTGGCGACGGGACTTATTTTGCTGAAATTGTTGGGACGTCGAGGGCCCATCGGTTCGTGGCTTGAATCGCTCGATCTTTCCATCGTCTTTACCTGGCGCGCCGTGGTCATCGCGGCGGCAGTAATGTCCTTTCCTCTGCTGGTGCGTTCCGTGCGCGTTGCGTTCGAGGAAATTAATCCGCGTCTGGAACAGATTGCGCGGACTTTGGGGGCGGGCGAGATGCGTGTTTTTTTTACCATCACACTGCCCCTGGCCGCGCGGGGGATCGTGGCGGGAACGCTCCTGGCTTTTGCGCGCGCGCTGGGCGAATTTGGTGCGACGGTCATGCTGGCCGGAAATATTCCGGGCAAAACTGCGACTCTCTCCCTGGCTATTTACAATCTTGTCCAGCTTGGTGACGACGACACGGCGTTGCGACTGCTTGCTTATCTGATAGCGATTGCCTTCACGGCGGTGTGGCTGGGTGAGCGCGTGTTGGGTTCCAAACGGAGGAAACAGTGAAGCTAGTTTTCGAGAAGGTCGTGCTTCCCTTGAGCGATTTCGCGCTGGAGCTCGATTTATCGCTGCAAACGGAAACTCTCGGTCTTTTTGGTCCATCCGGGTCGGGCAAAACATCGCTGCTTGATCTGATCGCCGGAGTGCGTCATCCGGCCAAGGGACGAATCGTCGTGGATGATGTTGTTTTAACAGATCGTGTTGCACGGGTATCGGTGCCATCGCGCGAACGCGGAATTGGTTATGTATCCCAGGAGGGAGCGCTCTTTCCTCATTTTTCGGTGGAGGAAAATCTTCGCTACGGGGGACAACGCCGGGGATTTGCCGTGATTTCTTTCGATAGGGTGGTCTCCGTGCTGAATCTGCAGACGCTTCTCCAGCGGCGGATCGTCAATCTTTCCGGCGGAGAAAAGCAGCGTGTGGCGTTGGGGCGCGCGCTTCTTTCCTCGCCCCGGTTGCTTCTTTTGGATGAGCCTCTTTCTTCGTTGGATGCCGCCTTGCGGGAAGAGACGATGGAATTGCTCGAACAGGTTCGAAACGAATTCCGGGTTCCTTGGATTTACGTTTCTCATGTGCCGTGGGAGTTGCAGCGACTATGCACTGAGATTCTGGTGCTCGATCATGGACGTGTGGTCAGGCAAGGACCGGTCGAAAAGATTTTCACGGTCAGTTCCGAACCTGTCTGGCGTCTGCGTCAGGATGATTGAGTGCCGGAAGACGGTTGTCCGATTTTTTTATAAATCGGGCCCAGTTCGATATAGTGATCGGCCCAAATGCGAATCTCGGCGATTTCCTCGGGACGTAACGCGCGCACAACTTTCGCAGGCATGCCCATGACCAGCGAACCGGGTGGAACCTGGGTGCCTTTGGTGACGAGAGCATGAGCGCCGACGATGCTGCCTTTGCCGATGGTTGCGCCGTCGAGGATTGTCGCGCCCATGCCGATGAGGCATCCATCTTCCACCGTGCAGGCGTGCAGGACAGCGCGATGGCCAATCGTTACCAGCTTGCCCACGCGCACGGGCATATCATCCGCCAGATGAACGATGCTCCCGTCCTGCACATTGGAGCCTTCACCGATTTCGATGAAATTAATGTCGCCGCGCAGCACGGCAGTCGGCCAGATGCTGACTCGTGCAGCAAGTCGTACGTCGCCGATGATAACGGCATGGGGTGATACATATGCGGTCGGATCGATTTGCGGCTGAACGAAAAGAAAACGCGCACGGTCGGTTGGATTCACCTGATTATTCTCCAATACCTGCCTTTTTTGTCCAGTTCTGCCCGACCATGATTCCGGGCTGGGCGAAAGCCCACTGGGTTTGATATAAGTGGGAAACGTCTATGACCCTCTCCGTGCGACAATTATTACTGGCCGTGATTATCCTGGCATGTCCGACGGCAGCCCTGGCCAATATTGGCGAGGATATTTCGCAACTGCGCGCGCGTTACGGCTCAGCGAAGGATATGGGCAGCCAGATGCTTTTTGAACATGCCGGATTTTCGATCACGGTTTATTTTGACGGAGACCATTCGGCCATGGAAGTTTTTTTGCGTGATAGCAGCGACTCCGGCAAATCGGATATCAGCCAGCAGGACATCGATCATATTCTCGCGGCTGAGAGCGATGGAAAAACCTGGGATCCAGTTCAACTTAAGACTCATAACGAAAAGTCCACCTGGATACGCTCCGACAAAAAATTGATCGCCCGTTTCAGTCCGAATATGAGCGGAAAGACCGACGGCGCATCCGTTCTGGTCATCATGTTAAACGCCAAGTAGGGATGGATCATCGAGTGGCCCGCAAAACTCTGATCATCGGTTGCGGTTACGTTGGATTGCCTTTGGCACTTCGTCTTAAGGAACAAGGAGACGAAGTTGGCGTTTGGGTTCGTTCCCAGACGAGTGCCGACCAGCTTGTAGAACATCACTTCCAAGAACTAATTGTGGGTAGTGTTGCTGACGGGAATGCTTGGAACGACATCCACAAAACTTACGATCTTGTGATTCATTGCGCCTCTTCCGGCAAAGGAGGCGAGGCTGTCTACAAAGAGGTATTTTTAGAGGGTGCTCGAATGATGGGTCGGCATCAGCCGCAGGCTCGGCAACTTTTTGTCTCTTCAACATCGGTCTATGGTCAAACGCAAGGCGAGGTGGTTACGGAAGAATCAGCTGCCGATCCAATCAGTGCCACGAGCCGGATTTTGCGTGAAGCGGAAGAAGTGGTACTGGCGGCAGGTGCCACGGTTGTGCGCTCCACGGGAATTTACGGCCCCAATCGTGACGCGCTTTTTTCGAAATTTGGCAAGGGCGAGGCTGTCATCGAAGGGGATGGGTTGCGCTGGATCAACCAAATTCACCAGCACGACCTGGTGGTCGCTCTGCTGCATCTGATCAAGGAGGGTGCGCCGGGAGAAATTTACAACGCGACCGATGATACGCCCGTCACTTATCGCGATTTTTATGCCTGGTGCAGCGATTTTCTTCAAAAACCGATGCCGCCATTTGGCCCGGTCAATTTACAACGCAAACGTGGCGTGACCAATAAGCGCGTTTCCAATGCGAAATTGCGTGCGACGGGCTGGAGTCCGCAGTATCCGAGTTTTCGAGAGGGGTTAAGTGCTGATTTTCATTCACCCAAATAGGCTTGGCGGACTTCGTCGCTGGCGAGAAGTTCCGCGCCTGTGCCGGTAAGCTGATTTTTTCCGGTGACGATGACGTATCCGCGATGGGCAATCCGCAACGCTTGCTGCGCGTTTTGTTCCACGAGCAGAATTGGAACGCCTTTTTGATTGATCAGCCGGATGATTTCAAAAATCCGGCTTACAATCTGCGGGGCGAGACCGAGGGATGGCTCGTCGAGCATGAGCAGTTTGGGTTCTCCCATCATGGCGCGGCCAATGGCCAGCATCTGTTGTTCGCCGCCGGAGAGTGTGCCGCCGAGTTGTTTGCGCCGTTCCGCCAGCAGCGGAAAGTAATGAAAGATTTCCTCCAGTTTGGCGGCATTGCGGTTGGCCGGAAGGAGGAGGCTGCCGCTGATCAAGTTTTCGAGCACCGTCAAACGCGGGAAGATGTGCCGGCCTTCCGGACAGAGACAAATCCCCTGGCGCAAAACGACATCCGCTTTGCCAGTGGGCAAGGGTGCGCCCTGCCAGGTGATCATTCCGCTTCGCACCGGCACTACGCCAGCGATGGTTAACAACGTCGTGCTTTTGCCTGCACCGTTGGCCCCAAGAAGCGCGACGATTTCGCCGGCCTGCACTTCGAGCGTCAGGTTTTTCAGGACTTCGATGGCACCATAACCGGCGTGGACGTCGTGAAGTTTCAACATGGTGCGACCTAGTTACCGACTTCCTCGCCAAGGTAAGCTTTGATCACCTGTGGATCGTTGCGCACTTTTTCCGGCGTGCCGTGAGCGATGGGAACACCGTGATCGAGCACCAGAATTTCGTCGGAGATAGCCATCACCACTTTCATGTGATGCTCGATGAGCAGGATGGCCAAACCCCGGTTGCGGATGCGTGAAATCAACTGCACCATTTCCACGGTTTCCTGCGGATTCATTCCGGCGGCAGGCTCGTCGAGCAAAAGCAGCCGGGGACGGGTGGCCAGGGCGCGCGCGATTTCCAGGCGACGTTGCAATCCATAGGCGAGATTGCTGGAAATGGTGTCCGCATATTTAGTCAATCCGACGAACTCCAGAAAATCGAGCGCTTCGTCGCGGCTCTGTTTTTCTTCGTTGCGGAAACGGGTCGAGTGCAGCAGGAGTTGCCAGGGAGCAAGCGAGCGATGCTTGAACTGCGCAACGAGGATATTTTCGAGCACGGTCATCTCCGGGAAGAGTCGGATATTCTGAAAAGTACGTGACATGCCGAGTCGGCAAACCTGGTGTGGCGCGCTTCCCGTGATGTCGCGACCTTCTAGCAGGATGGCTCCGTCATCGGCACGATAGATGCCGCTCAGGCAATTGAAAAAAGTGGTCTTTCCGGCACCATTCGGGCCGATGACGCTGACGATTCGGTTGGCACCGACACTGAGATCGACCTTCTGCACAGCCTTCAAGCCGCCGAAGGTTTTGCTGAGTCCGCGGGTTTCGAGCAACGGGGTCATGTATGCAGCATCTCCATTTTTCTTTTGCTGCTGCCGAGCAGACCTTGTGGTCGATAAAGCATCATCAGCACCATGACCGCCCCGAAAAGAAGCAGGCGGTAATCGGACAGGTGCTGAAGCGCATCGCGCAGGAAAGGCGGGACGGCGGTGCTCAGGAATTGGTTGCCTTGAATCATCGAGGGGATGAGTTTGAGATATTCGGGGACAAGATAGAGCAGCGCTGCGCCGAGAAGTGCGCCATAAGTATTGCCGAGACCGCCGAGGATCACCATGGCGAGGATCATGATCGATTGCTGAAATTCGCATATGGCGGGACTGACGAACCCATCCTTGGCTCCATAGATCACTCCCGCAACGGCCGCAATTGCCGCGCTCAGGGAAAACGCGAGCAGTTTCATCTGCACGACCGGTACACCCAACGATGCCGCCGCCACTTCGTTTTCGCGGATGGCGATCCAGGCCCGGCCCACGGGAGAATGGTAGAGTCTCTGCACTAGGAACACGGCCAGAAATAAAATAAGAGCCGCGAATAAATAGCCCATTTGTCCGCTATTCATTCCGGCGAACCCGCTAAACACGGCGTTGTTATGAAGGATGATTCCCTTGTCGGAACCCGTGACATCGAGATTGCGCATCATCTCGCGAAAAGCTTCACCGAAGCCGAGCGTGACAATGGCGAGGTAATCGCCGCGCAAGCGCAGGCATGGAAGGCCGAGCAGATAACCTACGAGACCCCCGAGTACAAAAGCCAGCGGCGCTGCCAGCCACCAGGGAAAGTAGGGCAGGTTTTGCTGGGAGAGAGCAAAGAAGTAAGCGCCAAAGCCGTAAAATCCGGCATAACCCAACACGAGCAGGCCTGTCATGCCAACAGTGATGTTAAGTCCCAAGGCGAGCAGCATATAAATGCCGACGTTTGTCAGCAGACTCAAACTCGACGCGCTGAGAAAAAACGAGCCGGAAAGAACCAGCGGCATCATTCCCCACGCCCAATAATGAGTCCAGGTGTGGCCCGCCTGCCGCCACGCCTGACTTTGGGACAGTGCTTTGTCCCAGCCGAAACGCCGGTTGGCCTGAACGCCGAGCCAGATCAAAAAGGCGACAAGAAAGACGGGTGAGAGGTCGCTAAAAAATTGCAGTCCATGCCACGGAGCCCAGGCCACGGCGACAGTGTTCTTGTTGTAATCGGGATCCAGTTTCAGCCAGAGAAAGGGAAACGTAATGGCCACGAGTCCTGGAATACCCAGGAGATAGGGACGCCATCGTGAATTCATAATCACACTTTGTCCGCCACTCGTTCGCCGAGCAGGCCGCGTGGACGCAATAAAAGCACCAGCATCAGCAGGCCGAAAGTGGTGACGTCATTCCATTCGCTGCCCAGTTGCAAGGTGGTCAGCGATTCGGTAAGGCCGAGAATCAACGCGCCGAGAACCGCGCCGGGAACGTTGCCGAT
>JABDGH010000016.1 GCA_013286145.1 Verrucomicrobiota bacterium | reverse complement strand
GGCAGAGCAAAATAGAGTGCTTATTGGCCAAGGGATGAGAAGCAGGTTTGGAGGCTTTCCCCTTAGACTAATGGGTCTATAATGAATTCTACTTCTCTTCCTTGTCTGATCCAAGGTGGCATGGGTGTTGGTGTTTCCAATTGGCGCCTGGCAAAAGCGGTTTCGTCCATGGGACATCTCGGAGTCGTTTCGGGAACGGCCTTGGATGTCGTTTTAGCACGACGATTGCAACAAGGCGATCCAGGCGGCCACATGCTCCGGGCGTTGAGCCACTTTCCGAAACAGAATATCGTTCTATCCTTGATAGCCCGTTATTATCTACCCGACGGAATGCCCGTACAAAAGAGTTACCGAACGACACCCATGGGCCGGTTGGATATGCCCAAGGATCACGAAGCCCTGTTGGTGGTCGCAAACTTCGTCGAGGTTTTTTTGGCGCGTGAAAATCATCATGGAGTCGTGGGGATAAACCTGCTGGAGAAGATTCAATTTCCGACCCTGGCTGCCCTATACGGGGCAATGCTGGCGGGAGTTGATTATGTGCTGATCGGAGCGGGCATACCGAACCACATACCAGCCATCCTGGACGCACTGGCTGCCGGCAAACCGGTCAGCCTGAAAGTTGATGTGACCGGAACAGTCGAGGCAAACTCGCATACCATTGCGTTTGATCCACGGGAATTTTGGCAAGGTTCGCCACCGGTCTTGAAAAGGCCTCATTTTATACCCATCGTCTCCTCGGCCACCCTGGCTCTCAGTTTGTCGAAAAGATCCTACGGAAAAATCACCGGCTTCATCGTCGAGGGCAGTAGCGCGGGCGGACATAACGCCCCTCCTCGTGGCCAAATGCAATTGAACGAGCGTGGCGAACCCGTCTATGGTCCGCGTGATTTGCCCGACTTGGAGCGGTTTCGGCAGCTTGGTTATCCGTTTTGGCTGGCGGGTTCTTACTGGAGACCTGGAAAGCTCGAGGAGGCCCTGGGAATGGGAGCCACTGGCATTCAAGTCGGAACACCCTTTGCTTTTTGTGAAGAGTCGGGAATAGAACCCGATTTGAAACGACAGGTGCTGCGCCAGGTACTCGACGGCAAAATCGACGTTGTTACCGACCCGCTGGCCTCACCAACCGGCTTTCCCTTCAAGATCGTCAGCCTGGTAGGGAGTGCCTCATCCCCACATGTCGATCAAATGCGCGAACGAGTCTGTGACATCGGGTTGCTGCGGCAGGCATATGTAAGACCTGACGGCACGGTCGGCTATCGTTGCGCCAGCGAAGTTGTCAATGACTACGTCCGAAAAGGCGGAAAGGTGGAAGACACGGAAGGACGCAAATGTATCTGTAACGGATTGCTTTCCACTATTGGCTTGGGACAGACGAGTCGATCCGGTGCAGTCGAACCGCCGTTGGTGACTGCAGGAGATTCCCTGGCTGATCTAAAAGCCTTCCTCAAGCCCGGTTGCCTTAGCTATACGGCCTCCGATGTTATCCAAATTCTGATGTCAGGCTTATCTGAGAGCATTGGCGCACTGAAAGGATCGGTTTAAACAGAGATGCGGGGCGGTCTAATTCGGTGACACCACAAAAGTAAAATAGCTTCGTTTATTTGAGCCGGGAAAAGATTGAATTACCAGATCATGCAAGAATTCGACGCAGCCCGTATGGCTGATAAATCGCAGTCGTTGGGTGAAGAGATTGCTAATAGCATCAGTCATGGCCTCGGCTTGATCGCGGCGCTGGCAGCATCTCCGTTTCTTATTTTAGTAGCGACTAATAAAGGTGACGTCCTGACTGTTGTGGGCGTTTCCATTTTTGCCGCATCCATGGTTTTGCTTTACCTGAGCTCCATGATATACCATTTCCTGCCAAAAAATCGGGCGAAACGGGTTTTTCTTATTTTTGACCATATCGCCATTTTTCTTTTGATTGCCGGTACCTATACGCCTTTTGCACTGGGAGTCCTGCGGGGTACCCTGGGTTGGACGCTTCTAGGATTGATCTGGGGTGTAGCTTTGATTGGAATCACAACCAAACTTATACCCAAGCTACGTCATTCAAAACTTTCACTCGCCCTCTATCTGGGGATGGGCTGGATGGTCGTGCTGGTTATTCGCCCCCTCTACCAGCACTTGCCGTTCAACGGCATGCTCTGGCTGGTCGCTGGTGGCCTTGCCTATACGGTCGGCGTGATTTTTTATGTCGCCAAGGCAAGGTACAGTCATTTCATCTGGCACCTCTTTACCATCGCTGGCACCACCTGCCATTTTTTCGCCATCCTTTGGTATGCGATTTAGGTTTCTTCGCTTCGCTACTCGGTGGTTTTATTAAGCTGGGAAAAGGAGGAAAAAGGACAGGAACATTTTCGGTAGCGTTAATTGTACCTGGCCCTTTTTTCTCACTCTATTTTTCAACGCTGAAAGAAACTTTTTGTCCGCCAACCATCAGGTTGAAGATTCCAGGTTCCAGGATCGAGTCCCCCTGGCCATTGCGAAAGGTCAGGTCGCGTTCGGGTTTGATGGCAAACTTGAATACGCGGCTCGCCCCGGCGGGGATGGCCGCTTTCTCAAAGTGCTTGAGCTGTTTGATAGGCTGGGTGATGGAGGCGACGGGATCGTTAATGAACCAGAATGCGGTTTCGCTTCCCGCCACTTTACCCGTATTGGTGACGGTGACTTCGGCCATCAGCTCGCCACCGGGTTTGACGGTGGTGAATTTCAACACGATGGGGCTGTACGTGAATGTCGTATAAGAGAGGCCGTATCCAAATTCGTATTGCGGCGTGGTCGATATGTCCTTGTACGCACCTTGATCACCATCACCCCGGGCGCGCAGGTGCATGTTATGAAAGAGGGGTATCTGACCGCTGCTGCGCGGCCATGTCACGGCAAGACGGCCCGAAGGATTGCACTGTCCAAATAAAATCCGGGCCACGGCAGAGCCGGTTTTGGTGCCGGGTTGCCAGATGGAAAGCATGGCCTGCATTTTTGGTTCCAGACGCTGCAACTCCACCGGACGTCCGGAAGAGATCACCAGCACCACCGGTTTTCCGGTTTCGGCGAGAGCCAGCGCAAGTTCTTCCTGGACGCCGGGCAGGCGCAGCGAACTGCGGGAGGTATTTTCGCCACTCATGGTTGCCTTTTCGCCAACGCACAGGATGACCACGTCGGATTGTCTGGCCAATTCCACTGCGGCGGCAAATCCATCGCGTTTGTCGTCGTCAAAATCACAGCCGCATTCTGTCTTCAAACTGACGTTGGCGGGCAATGCTTCGCGCAAACCTTGCTCAATGGAAATGGTTTGAGCCACCTCCGCAGCATAACGCCACGATCCCAGCACTTCCGACTTGTCTGCCAACAGCGGGCCGATCAGGGCGATCCGTTTCGTTTGCGGGGAAATCGGCAGCACATTGTCCGCATTTTTGAGTAGGACCATCGACTGCTCAGCCAAATCCTCCGCGAGTTTTTCACCTTCGTTACGCCGCTCGGGAGAAATTTTATCGTTCTCCTTCACATAAGGATGCTCAAAAACCCCGAGGGCAAACTTCAGATGAAGGATTCTCCTGACGGATTCATCCACTCGTTCCTGGGATACCTCACCCGTCTGCACCCAATGCGCAAGATGGTTCGTGGCGGCGTAAGTGACCATGTCGATGTCGATTCCGGCATTGATCGAAAATTTGAGCCCGTCCCGTGCGTCCGTGGCAAATCCCTGATGGACGAGTTGCCCGATCGAATCCCAATCGGTCAGCACCGGGCCTTTGAATCCCCAGAGATCACGCAGCACCTCGGTGAGCAGGTAGTGGTTCGCCGTAACGGGCACGCCATTCAAGTCATTGAAGGAACTCATGATGGCGGCGGCCCCGGCCTTCACCCCCGCTTCATAAGGCGGCAGATACATCTCCCAGAGACGAACCGGGGAAACATCGGTGTAGGAATAATCGCGGCCACCCTCGGAAGCTCCGTAAGCCACGAAATGTTTGAGCGTACAGGCAGCCGTATCGGAGGAATCGAGCGTCTCTCCCTGGTAGCCTTTCACCGCTGCCTCCGCGAAAACCGAGACGCCGTACGGGGATTCACCGTAGCCTTCGGAGATGCGGCCCCATCGAGGATCAAAGGTCACGTCAATCATGGGCGAAAAAATCCAGTCGGTGCCCGAGCGGCGCGCTTCCGAGGCGGCAAAGCTGCAGGAGCGACGCACGAGTTCAGGATCCCACGCACAGGCCTGGGCCAGCGGGATGGGAAACGTCAGAAAACATCCGTGGATTACGTCCGAGCCAAATAGCGCAGGAATGCCCAGACGCGATTGTTCCATCGCAATTTTTTGAACCCCGTTCCGTGCCGGGACATCTATGAAGTAAACGTAAGACCCATAGGTCGGCTGAATCCTTTGGGCGTTGGCCGATTGCGGATTATTGGGGTTGAAATCCGTTACCCACGACTGGCAAAGCTGATCCGCTTTTTCCTGAAGCGTCATGCGGGAGAGCAAATCCTCCACACGCTCTTCGATTGGCTGGGTTGCGTCCTGGTATTTGTGTGCGGCGACTTTTGATTGCGACATAGGGAGTAACTTTAAAGATGTTTCCCCGTTGAGATCGATTTGCAATCAGATTCCACCCTCCCTAATTTCAATATCCCTTATTGTTGTGAAAATTGGAGTTTTTTTCCTTGGAACAGGTATTCAAGGATTCACCTTCAGCCCCTCGCCTTGAGCCAGCTTTCGTTGATTCGCATCGAAGGAGAGAAATTCCCCGGCTCCGCACTCCAACGCGGCAGCCACATGCAGGATGTCGAAGGAACGATGACCTCCCGCAAGCGTGTAGGCACTCGAAATCCGCCGGGCTTCGTTAAATACCCGTGCCAGGTTGCATGGAACCACGACCAAACGCCCCGATTTCCGATCCAACTCAAAAGCAGCCTGAAAGCGGGCAATCTGCGCTGCGGGAAAAAGTTTGCGCCAGCCCGCGAAACGCAGGGCATTCTCCAATTCAAATTCGTTGAGGATGGAAAGAGTCAGGGGCTGAGTCAGCTTCCGGACATAGGCCAGGGCCTTGGCGGTATGGAGATCGCTTCCGTAAAGCGCAAAAAGGAAGCTCGTATCGCAACAGACCGGTTTCACGGCTTAGAAACTTCCCTGGCTCTCGGCGAGAAGCGACTTCGATTGCCGGGCGGTTAGAACAGGCAGAGCTTTTCGCTTCATCTGCAAGGCCGCGCTTTGCGTCCAATCGACCTGGCGCGACTTGGGCTTTTCAGGCACGAGGCGTGCGATGACCCTCCCGCGCCTGCTGATGGTCACCTCTTCTCCCGCCTCCACCCATCCCAGGACGCTGCGATATTGGTTGCGGAGTTCGCGAACAGTCGCCGTTTTCATTGTGCTACAAATATGTAGCGAATACTTGGATTCGTCAACTTGTCTTTGTTCCGTAGGTACTATGCCATTTTAGGAAATACGGTAGCCGCCCTTTCCGGCGGTCAAACGACCACCGAGGTAGCCGTCACCTTTTTCTCGAATGCGTTGCTTGACTTGCCGCGCCTGGCTTCGTGCGTGACACTTATGGGGTTAGATTTAGTATTCCCAAATGCCCTACGAACTTATCCCCCTTGGCGCAGTGGGAGCTAAGCTGGCATACGATGTACTCGGTCCTCCTGCAAAATCAACCGGCAAGCAGTTGGCGAAAATTTCTGATTCGGCTGCCCGTAATTTAAAGCGGGTATTAGATGCCACAAAAGCAAAAATGAAGGCTCTAGGTAAGACTCAGGGAAAAATACCATCGCGAGTTCTGGTGCCACTTCTCCAGCAGGCATGTGTCTGCGAAGATGTCATTCAGGTTTCTTACTTAGGTGGCGTTTGGGCTTCCGCCTGCACTGAGATTCCGAGGGATGATCGAGCCGTGTCCTATCTAGCTATGATCGAATCACTTTCGACATACCAAATACGAACTCACGCAATTATGTATAGTTGCATTCTTCGCATACCTGAGAAGGCTTTTCAGAAAGCCAGAAAACATATCCTGCGGGGAGACGCAACCGTAATTCTCAGAGAGGAGGATTATCTAAAGGCCATGGATTTTAATCGTAAGGAGCAGCCAGACATCATCTCGCATCATGCGTTTATCGGGCTTGAGCAGAAGGGCTTGTCATTTAAAGGGGAAAGAGAATTAGTGCCTCATCCCAAGGTTTCTTATTCAGATGTGACCACTTTTCAGCAAGGTTCCTTGAAAGAGGTTAAGAGTTTTCGCTATTTTTATCCTACGCCGTTAGGAATTGATTTGTTTTTATGGGGAATAGGAATTGGAGACAAAGGTCTTGCTGCCTACGAACCTGATCTGTTGGATGCGCTATCGTTTCCCTTTGAAGTCACTCCGTATCAGGTTAGTTATGGGCAAACAACATATGGTTAACTCCTTTGGCTGAAGGGGGAAAAAGGGAACAGGCACGGAAACCGGATTACAGATCAGGGGCGAAATTCAAGGCTGCGGCGTACCTGTCCCTTTTTCGTTCTGCCCTTTTGGTAATTGATTTTATTTAATTTAGATTCTAGAAATTAATTCATGGCTGAACTCAAATGCCCTGGATGCCGTAAGGAATTCGATAACAACAATCCTGAAAGTTTAGTCACACGCGGTGTTGCGGCCGCCGTTTGCGGCACAGCCGGTGCAATTTTTGGCGCCGAAGTAGGTATTGTCGGCGGTCCCATTGGTGGAATTGCTGGAACAGTTCCAGGAGGTGCTCTTGGAGCAGTGACCGGTTGGTTTCTAGCTGATCAGTTTCGACGCTGCCCTCATTGCAGCAAAGTATTTAAGACCTAAGTGTGAGAAGGAAAAGGGGACGGGCACATCCTCACGCTAAGAAATACGGAGAGTGGGATAACGCTGTGCCAGTATTTTTACGGAGTCGGTAAAGAGAACCTCGGTCTCGGCCAGCATCGCGTGATATTCTTCCAGCGTGTATTCTGTCTTTTCGATTCGGAAAAGAACGGTGCCGACCCCGGTAAAACCGAAGTTAAGCAGGCTGCCTCGAAGTTGGTGGGCGAGGCCACCAATCGCCTTGCGGTCAGTCTCGAAATTTTTGTTCTTCAATTCCTCAAGGCGCAACGCGGTGGTCTCAACCAATTCCCGGACAATTTCCGCCATTTCCTCCGGTACGTCCTGGGGATCATCGCCCAACAAGGAAGCGGCTTGAGACCAATCGAATTCGGGTTCGGCAGCCATAATTATAACTCGGTATTACCTAAATAAATCGGACGTTAAAATGGAATATCATCTTCATCGGCCAAGGGCGGTTTATCCTCGGAAACTGTCGAGGTCTGCCGGGCCGGTGGCGCGGTTTCGCCGGAAGCTGCGCCTGCCGAGCGTTGTTCCCCGCCCCCGCTATAATTGCCGCCGCTGCGCCCCGGAGCCGATCCCAAAAATTGCACACGGTCGGCGCGAACACGGAGAAGACGCTTCTTTTCACCCTGGGGCGTCTCCCACTGGTCGAGCCTAAGCTGGCCCTCGACGAAGATGGGGCGGCCCTTGGTCAGATACTGTTTGCAAGTCTCCGCCTGACGCCCCCAGACCTCGATATCGACGTAGGTGACCGTCTCCTTGACCGTTCCGTCCTGGGTTTTGTAACTATCGTTAATCGCTATGGACAGATCCCCCACGGCGGTGCCCTTCGGCGTGTAGCGCACTTCGGGGTCGCGGGTCAGGTTCCCCATCAGGAGAACTTTATTGAGACTGGCCATGGAGATTTCGGTTGCCTAGGCGGCGACCGCCTCCTGCTTGAGATAGAACTGGCGATAGACTTTTTCGTTCAGGGCCAGCTTGGCGCGCAACGGCTCGAGTTTATCGGGCGCGATGGTGAACTGGACGTTGACGTAAAAGCCGCCGTCGATATCACCCGACATGCGTTCAAAGCGTTTGTGATCCATCTTCTGGGTTCCGTTGATTTTTCCGCCGAAGCTTTCGATTTCTTTTTCGATGACTTCGATGGATTCCTTGAGGCCTTCATCCTTGCCTTGGATGTTGAGGATAAACAGGCCGTCGTAATTATTCATTTTCTAATATTCTCCTTACAATTCTTTATCGTTTGCTGGATCAACGGCATTTTGGCCATTGAACCGATTCATCGCTACCGCAATTCCCTTGCTCTGGCAACAATCAATCGCCAACCGGGCGGTTTGAATCATCGCCCCGAGAGGCTCTTCCTCGTCCGGTCGGAACCGTGAAAGCACCCAGCGCTCCAACGTCCGTCCCGAAGGTACTGCATCCACCCCGCACCGCAATCTCGCATAGCCGGTCGTGCCCAAATGCGTTTCGATTGATTTCAATCCGTTATGTCCGCCGGAGGAACCTTCCGGTCTCAACCGCACCTGACCCAACGGCAACGCCACGTCATCCACCACGACCAGAAGATCGGCGACGGTCAATTTCAACCACTCCAGCCAGGCGGCCACGGCCACACCGCTTTCATTCATGAACGTCATCGGCTTGACCAGGCGTTCTCCCGTGGCCAATGAGGCAAGCTGGGAAGAGCGGTCGCGGTCATGCCGAAACGCTTCCCCTTCTTCGTCGGCCCAGGAATCGAGCACAAGAAAACCGACGTTGTGGCGGGTAAAAAGATATTCGGGGCCGGGATTGCCCAACCCAACGATCAATTTGTAAGTCGGCGAGGACACGTCTTATCGGTTCGAGCCACTGCCTCCGCCGCAAAATGAACCGAGGGTTATTTCTTACCCTCGGGCTTGGCGGATGCCTTGGCGTCAGATTTGCCACCCTTGGCATCGGCGGCAGGAGCGGCTTCACCCTCCACTTTCTTTTCCTTGATGACTTCGGGTTGCTGAACTTCGGCTGAAGGTGTTTCAACGACTTCCTCCTTGGGAGCGAAGACACTGAACACAGGCAATTCGGGCGGATTTGAGACCGTGACACCCTTCGGGATGACCAATTCGCGTACGTGGACGGAATGACCAATTTCCAGATGGCTGACATCGACCGTGATCAATTCCGGTAAATCGCGCGGCAAACAGGCAACGCGGATGGTGCGAAGCATGGTTTCGAGAAGACCACCACTGTTTTTAACGCCAAGCGGCTCGCCAACGCTGGCGACGGGCACTTCGGCATGAAGAATTTCGTCCTGGGCAATTTCGTGCAGATCGACGTGGATGATGTAATCCTTGAGCGGATGATGTTGCACGTCAAGAAGCAGGGCCAGGTGCTGATCCAGCTTGGTGCCTGACTTATCGGTGATCTCGACATTCACCAAGACATTTTCGCTGGTCGAGGAATGGAGCAGGGCTTTCAACTTCTTGGCGTCGATTTCAATCGGACGGGAGTGAACCGCCTTGTTCTTGGCTTTACCGTAAAGGACACCGGGGACGCAGCCTGAGCGACGCACGGCCTTGACGGCAGCGCGTCCGATACCGGCGCGGGTGGAAACTTGGAGAGAGACGGTCTTGGCCATAAAACGTGAAAATCTTGGGTTAAGTTGAGCCGGAAATTAAAGCGTACCCACGCGGAGGGGTCAAGGGCAATTTACCTATACCGAATCCAACACCCGGATTACCCGGTCAGGAAGGCACACCACTGGGCATCCTTTCCGCTCATTACCGAATTCTTAAGTCTTGGTAATGGAGCAGCTTTTGCCTCGCCCTGATGGTATCTTACGCTCATAACAATAAGTAACTAACTAATTTTATGGAAGCCGCACCCGTATTCGCATCCACTGCTTTAAACTCCGGACTCCCCCCCGTTCCGGGCACTGACCAGGCGCGAGCCATCACCTATGGACACGGAAGCCTTGCCTCGACCTCACAGGCGGTCAAGGACGCCAGCGGATGGGTGCAGCCTTTGCGCCATGAAATCGGTCGCGTCATCGTGGGGCAAAAATATCTGATCGACCGGCTCCTGATCGCGCTCATCGCCAATGGCCACGTTCTGCTCGAGGGCGTTCCCGGCCTGGCGAAAACGCTCGCCCTGCGCACTCTTGCCGCAGCGGTCCAGACCCGCTTTCAACGCATTCAATTCACGCCCGACATGCTTCCCGCTGACATCGTTGGCACGCTGATTTACAATCCGCGCGACGGCACCTTTAATCCGAAGCTCGGCCCTGTTTTCGCCAACTTCGTTCTTGCTGATGAAATCAACCGCGCGCCCGCCAAGGTGCAGAGTGCCTTGCTCGAAGCGATGCAGGAACGGCAGGTTACCCTCGGCGAAAATACCTACGAACTGCCCGAGCCCTTTCTCGTCATGGCCACGCAAAACCCGGTCGAGCAGGAAGGCACCTATCCCCTTCCCGAAGCGCAGGTTGATCGCTTCATGCTCAAGATCGTCGTGACCTATCCTTCGCGAGCCGAAGAGCGAACCATTCTCGATACGATGGCGACCACCTCGCCGAATCTTTCCGTGCAACCGGTCGTCACGCCCGAGCAAATCCTCCAGGCGCGTCAGGTGGTCAACACCGTCTATGTGGATGAAAAAGTGCGCGACTACATCGTCGATGTCGTCATCGCCACGCGCGATCCCAAGGCTTATAAGCTCGAATTCCCCGGCTGGATTCAATACGGTGCCTCGCCCCGCGCAACCATCGCGCTGACCCTCGCGGCCCGAGCGCTCGCCTTCCTGAACGGTCGCGCTTATGTCACGCCGCAGGATGTGAAGGAAGTCGCCTACGATGTCCTCCAGCACCGCGTCACCGTCACCTACGAAGCCGAGGCGGAAAACCTCAGCTCGCGGGATATCGTGCGTAAAATTTTGGATACTTTGCCCGTGCCTTGATTTCTGTAACGACACTCTATGAGCGTCGCTACATTTCAATAAAATGGATCCCGCCGTCACCCGAGAAATTCTGAAGAAAGTGCGTCAAGTTGAACTGCGCACACGTCGGCTGGTCACGGATGCGCTGGCCGGTGAATACCATTCCGTTTTTAAGGGACGCGGCATGGACTTTGACGAAGTTCGCGAGTATTCGCCGGGCGATGAAGTGCGACTCATCGACTGGAACGTCACGGCCCGCACCGGCATCCCCTTCATCAAAAAGCTGCGCGAGGAACGGGAACTGACCATCTTGCTGGCCGTCGATGTCAGCGCCTCGGGCAAGTTCGGTTCACAAACGCAGAGCAAGCGGGAACTCGCCGCGGAAATCGCCAGCGTCCTCGCTTTCTCCGCCATTCGCAACCGGGACAAAGTCGGAATGCTCCTTTTCACCGATGAGATTGAACAGTACATCCCGCCCAAGAAAGGCCGCCAGCATGTCCTGCGCGTCATCCGCGAAATTCTTTTTCAAACCCCGCAGCGCCAGGGCACCGATGTCGCCTCCGCGCTCGATTTTTGCAATGATGTCTTGCGCCGCCGCGCAGTCGTTTTCGTCATCTCCGACTTCATCGAATCGCCGGAAGCCTTTGAGCGGATGCGCCGTCAACTGCGCCTGACCAACAAGCGCCACGATCTCGTCCTGCTCCATCTGCGCGACCGCCATGAAGAGGAACTTCCCGCGCTTGGGCTGCTCACGCTCGAAGATCCCGAAACGGGTGAAGTGATGGAGATCGATACCGACAGCAAGCAGGTGCGGGAGAGTTTTGCCACGCTGGCCCGGCAAAGGATGGATCAATTTCGCCGTGCGGCACGACAGGCTGGCGTGGATACGCTCGAATTGCGTACAGGCGAACCTTACAGCCAGGCACTCTACAATTTTTTCAAAAATCGCACCAGCCGGAGGTTGGGATGAAGCGTGTCTGTTTTCTTCTATCGGGTGGCCCGGACAACTTGTTGTCCGGGCGCGCAAAGCGCGCAGGAGGCCGCCCCTTCGTACTTACTCGATTATTTTGCAAACTCATCAACCGGAAAGAACGTCAAGTTATACCTACGGATTTTGGATGTAGTCGTTCGACTGCCTCCTGTGATCCCGCCGCTGCGGGTTCACCCGGACAACAAGTTGTCCGGGCCACCCGAAAGTTTTGCCCACATGTTCTTCTTTTCGTTCTCCTGCTTGCCTTCACAACTCTGGTCGCCCACGCGCAAACCGATTCAACCAATGCGCCCACCACCACTCCAGTCGTCACGAATGCTCCCGATTTCAATCCCGCAGGATCGCCAGTCACTCCCCTGACCGGCATCGGTAATCAATCTCAACCGAAGGAGGACATCGACGATATTCGCCCACCCTTCTTTTTTCTCCATTCGTGGCTCTGGCTGTGGCTCGCGCTCGGTCTCGTGGGAGTCATTGTCTTGCTGATTCTTCTCTGGAACTGGCTCAAGCCCGTCAAGCTGCTCAGTCCCAAGACTGCCTATGACCTGGCGCTTGAAAAACTGCAAAAAGCCCGCGCGCTTTTACAGGAGGGAAATCCGATGCCCTACGCCATCATGGTTTCCGAGACGGTTCGCGACTACCTGGGACAGCGCTTCCAAGCTCCCTCGACGCGCCGAACTACTGAGGAATTTTTGGGCCAAATGGAAGCCGATTCCACAACACCCCTGGCTGAGCATCGCGATCTCTTGCGTTATTTTCTCCAATCGTGCGACCTCGTGAAATTTGCCCGCTATCAACCGACCCACACCGAACTGGAAGAAGTGCATGAACGCGCGGTGACGTTTGTCACGGCCACCAAACCGGCTCCTCTGCCAAATCATCAGAATGGGAGGTTGCCATGAGCAGCTTCCAATTTGCGCATCCGTGGGCAATTTTCCTCCTGCTTTTATTGCCGTTGATGGCCGTCATGCGGGGACACCGGGGAAAAGATGCCGCCATTCAGTATTCCGGCCTCAGCCTGTTTGGTCCGCTGTTGCGTGGTCGAAAAGTGCAACCCGGCGGCTGGCTTTCCGCCCTCCGCTATTTCGCCCTCTTCTGTTTTCTTATCGCACTGGCGCGTCCGCAAAAAGTCGATTCGAGCACGCAGGTGCAGGGGAATGGCATCGACATGATGCTGGCCATCGATCTCTCCCCTTCCATGGAAGCGCTCGATTTCCATAAAGACGGCCAGGAAATCAGCCGCGTCCAAGTCGTGCGTGAAACTGTCGGGCAATTCATCCAGGCCCGTCCCAATGACCGCATTGGCATGGTCGCTTTTGCAGGCGAAGCGTACTTGATGAGCCCGCTTACCCTCGATCACGACTGGCTCCTGCAAAACGTGGAACGACTCAACGTCGGGCTGGCCGGGGACGCGACTGCCATCGGTTCGGCCATTGCCACCTGCGCCAATCGTCTTCGCGACCAACAGGCCAAATCCAAGATCATCGTTCTCCTGACTGACGGCGCCAATAACGCGGGCAAGATCACTCCCTATGCTGCAGCCGAAGCAGCCCATACGCTCGGAATTAAAATTTATGCCATCGGAGCCGCCTCGGCTGACGTGGCGAAATTTCCCATCCGCAATATGTTTGGCCAACGGGTTTACACCACCATCCCGGTCGATATTGATGAGGATGCCCTGAAAAAAATCGCCAACATCACGGGGGGGAAATTCTACCGCGCCACAGACACCGAAACGCTGCAACGCGTTTATAAAGAGATCAACGAACTCGAAACCAGCAAGGTGACGGTCAAGCACTTCCAGCATATCAAGGAGTATTTCACCTGGGCCATTTATCCCGGTCTTCTCTTTTTTGGTCTCGAAATTTTTCTGATGCACACCCGTTGGAGGAGATTGCCATGAGCGAACTCTGGAACCGCATCGATCCCGGTTTTCTTGCGCCGATCTGGTTGATCGTCGGGTTCTTCGCAGTCATCGCCGTACTTCTCCTCGAAATGGGCGCACAACGCCGTCGCAACCAGGCCGTGCGTCTTTTCGCTGCTTCACATCTCATTCAGGCATTGACCGCCAGCGTATCCGCCTCCAAGCGGCTGCTTAAAAGAATTCTTTTGATAACCGCCGTGGGACTTCTTTTTATAGCCATGGCACGACCCCATCTTTTCTTCAACTGGCGCGATGAGAGCCGCACCGGCCTCGACATTCTCCTCGCGGTCGATTGCTCCAAGAGCATGTTGAGCCCAGATGTGCTGCCCAACCGTCTTGAGCGTGCCAAGCTCGCCATTGCCGACTTTGCGGATCACCTCCCCAGCAACCGGCTCGGCCTGATCGCCTTCGCTGGCGACGCCTTTCTCCAATGCCCTCTCACCCTCGACCATGAGGCGTTTAACACCGCTGTGCGTGAACTTGATACGGACACCATTCCGCACCCCGGCACCGACATTGCCACCGCCATTGACCAGGCGGTGCTCGCCCTCAAAAGCCAGCCCAACAACATGAAATTCCTCATCCTCGTCACCGATGGTGAAGACCTTGAAGGTCATGTCATCAATGCCGCCAAGGCAGCCGCCCAGAGTGGACTGAAAATTTATACGGTCGGAGTTGGCACCCCCAACGGCGACCGCATCCCGGAGCGGGACGAGTCTGGAAACATCACCTACCATCAGGACAGCAGCGGCCAGGTCGTTCAGTCGAAGCTTGATGAAAATACCCTGCGCCAAATTGCCGACGTCACCGGTGGAGCCTATCTTCCGCTCGGCCAGGGTGGCGAGGGACTCGAACAAATTTATGACCGCTATATCGCCAGCTTACCCAAGCAACATTTCGAGGAACGCCGCGAAAAAGTCCGCTTCGAACATTTTGAATGGCCACTGGCTTTAGCTATTTTATTCCTCATGTGGGAATTCATGACCAATGAACGAGTCGAGTCCCCGATCATGGCCGCCTCAGCAACAACGTCCGCGATTCGTCCGCCCGTGCGCCGTCGACCGAAAAAGAATGCTTTTGCGACAACGCCTTTGATCGTATCGGGTCTTCTTTTCTCCATTTTCATCGGGCCCGCGCATGCCGCCCCGGCCGACACGGCGGAACGTGATTACAAATCAGGCAAGTATGAAGAATCTCTGCAAAATTACCGGGAGGCGTCCGAGGGCCAGCCGGATCGCAATGATCTCCAGTACAATCGCGGAGACGCGGCCTATAAAGCCGGTGAATTCAAGGAAGCCGAAGAAGCCTTCCGTAAAACGCTTGAAACTCCCGACCTGAATCTCCAGGAAAAAACCTACTACAATCTCGGCAACACCCAGTACAAACACGGCGAGGCGATGCTCAAGGACGATAGCAAGCGCACCATTAACCTTTGGGAACAGGCGCTTCGTTCCTACGACTCCTCGTTGAAACTCGAAGCCACGGCCGACGCAAAGCATAACTATGATTTTGTGAAAAAAAGACTGGAAGAGCTGAAGCAACAGCAGCAGCAAGACCAGAAAAATAAGAACGACCAGTCACAAGCCGACAAAAAAGATCAATCAGGCAAGGACTCCCAGCAAGACAAGAGCAACGACCAGAAACAACAGGATCAAAAAAACCAAGACAACGGCCAGAATCCTTCCCAGCCTCCACCTCAACCGGGCGATAAACCGCAGGAACAGGGCCAGCCGGAAAAAGACAAGAATGGCCAGGATCCATCCGCCCAGAAAGACCAGGGTAATCCACAGCAACGGGGTCGTTCCCAAGCGCGTGATCAGGATCAGCAGGATCCCGGGGTCAAATCCCGGCAGGAAGCGGAGGCTCTGTTGGACTCGCTCAAGGATGATGAGCGTCATGTTTCAGAACGGGCACTTAACCGCAATGGAGAACAACCGCCACCGCCCTCGGGCAAGGATTGGTAAGGCAACGCCATGAGATTTTCGTTCTCTTTACAATCCTTCACTGGTCATGCCCTGCGACTCGGCTTTTTTCTTCTTTGGGCGACCGTGCCCTGTCTTGAAGCAGCCACGCTCACTCAACAAATCAGTCCGGCGGAAGTGAATGTCGGCGATACCGTCACCGTTACCCTTCAGGTTCAAAATAGCGGCATCGGCAACTTTCGATTCCCTCAAGTTGACGGCTTGGAAGTCGTAGGAAATAGGGTTGAGACTCGTGCCACCTTTAATAACGGGTCTTTTTCCAGCACGAATGTGCAGGTATTTTACCTCCAACCCAGCCGGGCGGGTGATTTCACCATCCCCGGATTCGATCTCCATACCTCGGACAATCAGGTTCTTCATGTCCAACCCATGAAACTTCACGTTTTGGCTGGCGGTGCCAATGCCAACCCCGCACCAAGTGTTGCGGCCACACCGCCCCCTGTCGTTTCTTCCCAAGGCCCGGTGATCATGCCACCCAATAATCAACCGACGCCGGATAATTCAGGAAACTCCGCCGACACCAACAGCAAGAACATCGACGTGCCTCTCGATAGTGATGGCCATCCCGCCAAGGTGTTCATGATCATCACCCCAAAAACCACCGATACTTACGTCGGTGAAGCCATTCCGCTACGGATCGAATTTTATATCCGTCTCGATGTTATAGCTCCCCAGAATTCGCTTCCAACGATCAAGGGAAGCGATTTCCTGATGAATAATCTCTCCGTGCGCCCCTACCAGGATGAAGTAACGATGAACGGCGGTAACGATGAATATCATCGCGAAACGTGGGTAACAGCCATCTCGGCCCCAAAAAGCGGAGATTTCCCGCTGCAAATGGAACGCGACACCTATTGGACCAAGTCGTCGCCGGATAGTGGGAATGATATTTTCGGAAATCTCTTCTTTCATCGCACCCCACTCGTCCATGGAAGTGTCAGCAGCAATCAACTGGTCTTTCACACCCATTCGTTGCCGCAGGAAGGACGTCCCACTAATTTCTCGGGAGCCATCGGTCAGTTCAAGGTCACGGGGAACGCCACGCCTGCCACCGTCGGCGTAGGTGAACCGGTCGGCCTCCATTTTGCCGTCAGCGGCGAAGGCAACTTCGATTACGTCAAATCTCCGAGCCTCGCCACCGATCCCAACTGGAAAACCTACATCCCAAAATCAAAAATCGAATACCAGGAGGAGACTCGCACCCATGGCGTCAAAACCTTCGACCAGGACGTTATCCCTCAAAAAAACGGGAATCTCCCCCTGCCTGCCGCAAGTTTCAGTTACTTCGATCCGACGACCAAACAATACGTCACGATGCCGATTCCCCTGCCCGCCGTTAATGTCACTGGTTCGGTTCCCGTGGCCAGTGCTGCTGCCGCGCCAAGCGGTGATAGTAATTCCACGGTAGCGACTCCGGCCCTTCTTCAATCTTCCGAACTTGTCCCCAACCGGCTGGGATTTGGTTCCCTGCATCAAAGTCTTGCCCCTGTCTATCGCAAGCCATGGTTTTGGATTCTCCAGGCAGTCTTGATTTTATCGCTGTTCGCGGGCTTTCTTTTTCTTTTCGTCCGTTCCCGCTTTGCGCCCGACCCCACGCAGCCCGAACGTACCCTTCGCGAACATTCACTTCACCAGCAGGAGGATGCCATGAGCGAAGCGGTGCGCCGCAATGATGCGCAGACTTTTTTCCTGGCTGCCCGCAACGCGGTTCAGTTGCAACTCGGCGCACAATGGCACATGAGGCCTGAAGCCATCACGCTTGCCGAAGTGCAAGATCGCAATCCCGAGTTGGCGAAAACTTTGGAGCCTCTTTTCACCCAGGCCAGCGAGGTCATCTATTCCGGGCAAGCGAGCAGCGATCTCAATCTCGCGGAATGGGAACTCCACGTGAGAAAAAACCTGCTCCAACCGCAACCCGCTTAACCATGGAATTTTTTTCGCTCCATTCATGGCCAGAACGTCCTGTCACTGCGCTCTTGCGCAGCCTTGGACTGACCGCTCTTATTTTATTTTTCATCCTGCCCTCAGTGCTTCTCGCCGATAATTCAGATGCCGATCTTGATACTGCCAATCGCGCCTACACCGCAGGCCGTTACGAGGAATCCGCAAAGGCTTTCCAACAACTCATCGCGACACGCGGCTATTCCGCCTCGCTCTGTTTCAATCTCGGCAATGCCGAAACCAAGGCGGGGCATGTTGGACTGGCCATTCTCAACTACGAACGCGCCCGCTATCTCGCCCCCGCCGATCCCGACATTGATCACAATTTGCAACTCGCCCGTAAGCAGGCTGGACTCGATCCCAATTCCTATCGCTGGTGGGAGATTGCCCTTCGCATCATCTACCCGTTTGTCGGCTACATCGTCATGGTCTGCCTGTTGCTACTCACACTGGCCTTGATCGGAAATGCGTACACCCCAACCCTGGCGTCCGCCTGCAAAATATCCCCGTCGATTCTTCGCACAGGATTCCGGGGTATTTTTTTCGTCGGCATCCCCCTCTTTTTCCTCCTGGGATTCATGGAACTTAGCGCCATCGGTTTTACAAATCGCATCGAAGGCATCGTTATCGCCAACAAGGAAGCCGCCCTGCGCATCTCACCCTTTGAGAGCGCCGAAACCGTCGGCTCAATTCCCGAGGGAGAACTTGTTACCGTCGAGCAGCGCCACAACGACTACTTCCGCATCGAGGGACGCAACCATCATTACGGCTGGATCCAGCAAAAGGACATGGAACCCATCATCGCCGCGAGTTTTGATGCCAAGTCGCCGAATTAAAATCGCTTTACCAGTCACCAACCCCTAACCTTCGATAACACACTACCTTGAAAAAAATCTTCTTTACCCTCTTTAGCGTGGCCCTCTGCGTCATGCTTTCCTCCTGCACCACCGTTTCGGAAAACCCCCTTTCCTCTCCTGAAACCTCCCGTCCCGATCCACGACTGGTCGGGGCCTGGAGAGGAACAAGCGATACCGCGCATGACAGCATCCTGCGTTTCTCCATCACGAAAGGCTCGTGGATGCACGTCACCATCACCGAACCCGGCAAAAAGGAGAAACCCGAGTCCTACGATCTATTCCCAACCGTCATCGGCAGGCATACGTTCCTTAACGTGGTCATGACCGGAAAAGACGACAAGGGACGTCCAACGAAAAACTATTTTTTCATCCGTTACTCCATCTCTTCGGATCATGAGCTCCGCATGTGGTCGATGTCCCAGGATGAGGCCGCCTCGGCCATTCGAGAGGGGAAACTCAAGGGAATCGTCAAAGAAGACAAAAATCCCCTGACGACGAGACGGCTGTCGCATCCCGATGTCGATGTTGTCCTTCAAGACACGAGCGCCAACCTTTTCCGGTACATCCAGAAACACGATGTCGATGACCTCTTCGATGACGAGATGAGTTCATCCAAGCGGGTGGGTAATTAACTACTCGCAGCAGAAGCTGCACTCACGACAAAACTCGCTAAAGCAAGCTGTCATCCCGAGCGAAGGTGAGCCACTAAATGGTGTTCGAGCACACGGTCAACCCGAACCGCAGTCGAGGGATATGGCCCGCATTCAAAATATGTGCGGGATGCGCCGATAGGTTTTTAAGCAGGGTACAACCACCCGCTTTGCAAATGAGCGACCAGCGGGATTCCATTTCTGCACTTCAACATCCTATGACGCCACTCACACCTTTCGATTAACTTGGCCATATCCTTCGACTTCGCCTCGAGTCAACCGTAAGCTCGACCTCCACTTTTCGCCTCGGCTTCGCTCAGGATGACGATGGGGGCATTGCGTCTATGTTAGTTGATTGAGAAAAAGGGGACAGGCACGGAGACAGGATCGCATGCCCTAGGCGAAATTCAAGGCTGCTGCGTGCCTGTCCTCTTTTCCCTGATTCCTATTCGTCTATTTTGCCAACCCCATGCGCACGAGCGCGAGGTGCGCGGCGTTGCGGACCTCAACGTCGTCGGAGAGTTCCAGCCTTGTGAGAATCGGCGCGGCGTTTATGTCAGTGATATATTCCAGGTTCAAGCTCGCGTTGTAGTCCCTCGTTTGTCCAGACATGTAGCTGTCGTCATCGAAGACAGGAACTTTGGCCGAATGCATCAAACTCGGCTCCAGTTCAATCAGCCCGCTGCCATCTCGCTGCTCCAGCAGAATCACTGCGGCGAAGAATCTCACTTTCGTCGACTTGTCTTTCAGAGCGTTGCGGATAATACCCAGCTCCGGTTTGCCCCACCATGTCGAAAATAGTGCGCCAATCTTCTCCCGCTCCATCGCCGTTGGCGAATCGAGAATTTGTTTTTCCTTTAGAACGAAACGCTCGCGCGTGTTGAGGAACAACCCGTGCACTCCGAAAGGATCCGCGTAAATCAACTGGACTGCGTTTACGCCGACGGCCAGCGCCATAATCGCGCCCAGGATGCCAAAGTCCCACTTAAGATAGCTACGAAATGCTCGCTTCACTTCCTCGTCCAGCGGTGCACGACGAGAATGCAATCGCTTCAGGCCGATTCCAATGGCGGCAAAAATAAAGGAGCAGATGCACGGGAGAAGGATAAACTGCAGATATATCCTTAGCTGCAAGCCGGATTCCGTACTGTGCAGTTGCCAGTCAATGCAGGTAAACATGACGCAGAAGCCCGCGGCGGGAATCAGCATTGTCACCAGTGCCAGCAAGTCGAATGGGCCCGATACCACGGCGACATAATAAGCGACGACAAGTGGAATCCCGATTACGGATACGAGCTGTGCGGCGGCGTCCGATGATCCATGGCGGTGTCCGGCAATTGGGCCGATGGTCAAAGCAGTGATCCATAAGTAAGCAAACGGCCACACCAGCCCGATGATAATGGCGTGCCACTGGCGTTGGAGAAGCGAGGGTTTCACAAATGTGAAGAGTATTTTACCGCATACTTGCGGCCATACCGAGCCTTAAAAGCTGAGTTCCTCGCGAAGCGTGAGGACTGCGCGACGACGGCCACAGCAAGGGAGTTCAAATGGCCTGCTCCAAGGCGAAGCATATTGTAGGGAAAAGCTTTAGCCGCGCGTTGCGGCTTTCAGATCCCGAAGCTTACACCCACGGCCTTGGCGGTTTGAACCATCTGTCCGCCCGGCGGGACGCGCTTGAGTTGGCCCACCGCCTCCTTAATGGAAACCGCGCCTGTCTGGTAATTGAGATAACTCACCATGCATCCAAATTTCTTTTCCTGGATCAATCGTACGGCTCCCACTCCGAAACGAGCGCCTAGAATACGATCCTGCGTCGTGGGATCTCCGCCACGTTGCAAATGCCCCAGGACCACCGTACGCGTCTCTCTCCCGGTACGTTCCGTTATTTCATGTGCGACCTGATTGCCGATACCACCCAGGCGTTTTTCCCCATTTGTTTCGCCATCCATCGTGGTAAAATCTGCACCCTGCGCGCTGGCTCCCTCCGCCACCACAATGAGGGTGGACGAAGCGCCGTTCTCCATCCGGTTTTTTACAAAGTCAGCCAGTCGTTCGTAGGAAAAGGGTATTTCGGGAATCAGGATCACGTCGGCTGCGCCCGCCAAGCCCCCGTGAAGCGCGATCCATCCCGCATAACGGCCCATGACCTCCAGCACCATTACGCGCCGATGACTCGCCGCCGTCGTATGCAGCCGGTCAAGCGCATCAGCCACGCATTGCACGGCGGAATCGAATCCGAAGGTTGTCGCCGTGGCCGATAGATCGTTATCGATTGTCTTCGGCACACCGACCACAGGAACGCCATTTTCAAAAAGTTGATCGGCGGTCGTCAGGGAACCATCGCCTCCGATACAGACCAGCGCCTGCACCCCAAGATCCTGCAAAGTCTTTTTCGCCTCATCGATAATCGGCTGGGGAATCTGGGCCTTCTCGCCAAAACCCAACTTCGCCGCAAACCGCCCGCGGTTCGTCGTTCCGATGATCGTCCCGCCCACGGACATGATCCCCTGCGTATTTTCCATGGTCAGTATCTTGTAATTAACCGGGGAGAGCAGCCCCTCGTAGCCATCAATAAAGCCGAGCACTTCCCAACCCAACGTGTGTGCAGAGGCCACCGTTGCCCGGATAACCGCGTTAAGGCCGGGACAATCACCACCACTCGTAAGAACACCAATGCGAAAACGATCCACGTTCTATGGCTAACCCGCTTTAGAAAAAGTGCAAACTCAAACAACATCTTTCCGCTTTTTTTACAAAAAATAATAACTCGACTTTGATATTTCTCTTCGAGATTGCGCGCAACATGGCCTTGCGTATTTTGAAGACGCCTCCAGTATCGGCAGTCTCTCACCGTGCAACGCGAATATTCTGAGTCTGACCCCGAGCTGATGGATTTGCCCAACCAGGATGAAGCGGCTTTACGCAGTGATCTTGAAAATATTGCGCGGCTTAACAAAACATTTGGTGGCAGAAGGGCCGTGGAAAAAATCTTCCATAAACTTGCCGATGGAATCGACCGCCTCGTCCTGGTCGACCTGGCCTGCGGCTATGGCGACCACGGGCGGAACCTGATCCGACTTGGCCATATCCACCAGCGTGACGTAACCATCATTGGCGTCGATATGCAGTTTCAGACTCTCCAGATTGCCCGTCAAGCCACGCCATCCGGCCAAAAAATGTTCTTTGTCCAGGCAGATGCCCGCCAACTCCCCTTTCGTAAAAAGGGGGCCGACCTGGTTTTTTGCAGCCTGGCCCTTCATCATTTTGCCGAAAAGGACGCCTTCACGGTTCTACTGGAAATGGCTCGTATTGCGCGTCACGGAACCGCCTGCATCGACCTGGCTCGCAGCCGGTTCGCCGCCTTCTGCATCTGGCTGCTCACGACATTCATCATGCGCGACCCCATGACCCGTCACGACGCCCGCCTTTCCGCTCGACGCGCCTTTAGCCATGAGGAAATGAAATCGCTCGCCCATCAGGCTGGTTGGCCTCAATTTAAACAAGCGAAGTTTTTTTGGTTTCAGCAGGCCATCCTCACACGCATCGAACTCTAGCATGAGAACATCCAACATCATCACCATCCATGCCCCGCTGGAACGCATCTTCGGCTTCGCCTCCGATCTCGCGCGCTGGCCCGATTTTCTTTCGCATTACCGTTATAACCGTTTTCTCTCTCCCATGCCCTGGGGCGGCATCGTTAAAATGTCGGCCGTTCGCACCATCATCCCCACGACCTGGATTTCCATTTACCGGATTGATACGGAGAAACGCCAACTCCACTTTGAGCACCTGCGCTCGACCCTCAACGCCACCAAGGGAATGATCGTCGTCTGGCATTTTACCGAAGTATCGAATGGCGTTCAGGTTGAAATAACTCACGATTTGGATTTGCGCTGGCCCCTGATCGGTGGCTTTGTATCCAGATACATCGTGGGTTTATTTTTTATACATCATATTGCTTCCCGCACCCTGGCGGGACTTAAGCGTAAAGTTGAAAGCATGCCTTCATGAGTAGTTCACGCGTGGTTATTACTGGAATTGGCGCGCTGACCTGTATTGGACACGGACGCAAGGGACTCTGGGACGGAATCCTGCGCGAACAATCAGGCATCGGCCTCATCACTCGATTTGATACCGCCCATTACGACGCCAAGTGTGCGGGCGAAATCAACGACTTCAATGCCGCCGATTATTTTCCGCCGCATAAACTCAAACGGGTCGACCGCTATGCCCAATTCGCGCTCGTTTTGACCCACCAGGCTCTTGATGACGCCGGTTTGAAATTAACGCCGGAACACCCGCGCACCGATGTCGGGGTCAGCTTCGGCACCGCATTGGGCGGCATCACCACGGCCGAAAACATTCACGAACGCTTCGTCCATGAAGGAATTCGCGCCATCCCAGCCGCCCTTGCCCTCCAGGTCTTTGGCGGATCAGGCCACAGCAATATCTCCATCGCGTACGGCGCTCGAGGCTATAGCACAACCAATTCCAATAGCTGCGCCTCCGGCACCGTCGCCATCGGGGAAGCCTTCCGCATCATTCGCGAAGGAAAGGCGCAGGTCATGATCGCCGGCGCTGCCGAGGCTCCGCTCGCGCCCCTCACCTTCGGTGCGTTCGACACAATCAAATCGATGTCCAAGGAAATCAAAAATCCCCAAAGTGCCTGTCGTCCTTTTGACGTTCACCGCTCTGGTTTTGTCATGGCCGAAGGCGGAGGCAGCGTCATCCTCGAATCGCTGGAACATGCGCGCGCGCGCGGCGCTCATATCTACGCGGAGGTTCTCGGCTATACGCTGAACAATGATGCCTATCACATGTCCTCCTCGCTTCCCGAGGGAGAATCGGCCATTGAAGCCATGCGGGGCACCCTCGACGAAGCCGGACTGCGCCCCGACCAGATTGATTACATCAACGCACATGCCAGCAGCACGCCGATGAACGATGGCACGGAAGCCAAAGCCGTCTCGAAATTCTTCGGCAAAAAAACGCCAGCCATCAGCGGCACAAAAGCCTACTACGGCCATCCCCTCGGCGCGTCCGGCGCCATCGAAGCCGCCATCTGCTGCCTGGCGATGGAGCATAGCCACATCCCGCCCACCCTCAATTGCCACGAACCGTGTGAAGAAATCACTCCCGGCTTCGATTTGGTCCGACTCAAGGGACGCTCCCAGCCGATCAAGTACGCTCTCAGCAATTCCTTCGGTTTCGGCGGCATCAATGCCTCGCTCGTCTTCGGTAAAGTGGAGTAGGTTCAGACAAAACAGTCCATGTAGCGGCGGTCTATGACCGTCGCTAATTAAATTCAGTAAAATGCGACGGTCATAGACCGCCGCTACATTAATTGCTGAATGTTCCTCAATACGAAAATCTTGTTAATCCTGTCCAAAAATTTCCCATGTCTTCTCACGACGTCATCATAGTCGGTGCAGGGCCAGCCGGTTCCATAGCCGCGCTTATGCTGGCTCGCGCGAGACATCGCGTCGCGTTGCTCGACCGGGCTGCTTTTCCCAGGGCAAAGGTCTGCGGCAACTGCATCAACCCCGCCGCGTGGGACATCTGGCAGCGTCTCGGCCTTAAGAATTCCTTCGAAGCGCTGCCGCACCAGGAACTTTCCGGTTTTACGCTTCAATGTGAAGACCGGACAATCTACCGCCAAGCCTTTCGTTCACCGCAGCATGGCCCGCGCGCCATCGCCCGCGATGTATTCGATGACTGGTTGCGCCACGAAGCCGAAAAAGCTGGCGCCGAGTTTTTTCCTGAAACTACCGTCACAGGAATTGATCCTAAGGGCATCGTACAAACTTCCCGTGGAGATTTTTCCGGAAAACTGATTTTCGGCGCGGATGGCCGCAACTCCATTGTTGCGCGACAAAGCGGACTCATGCCCGCGCCGCGTCGATGTCATCGCGTCGCATGGCAGGTTTCCATTCCTGCCCCGTCCGAGCTCGACGATCAAATCCACATGCATCTTTTTGAGGAAGGTTATTTTGGTTATTGCCGTCATAGCGCCACCGAAGCCGTAATCAGCATGGTGCTCGATTCACGCCGGACACAGGATCCGCTTCATCTCGTGCGACGTTATTTTCCTCATTTCGCGGAACAAAATTGGTTGCGTATGAATCCCATCACGCGCGCGCCTGCCCGAACCGGTTCCGGTCGCGTCTGGCTTCTTGGCGATGCCGCCCGGGTCGTCGAGCCTTTCACCGGCGAAGGCATTTACTTTGCCCTTGCCACCGGACTCCTCGCCGCCGAAGCGGCGCAGAAGGGACTCGCCCGCAACAATCCCGCATCGGCGCTTGGTACTTATTCCCGCTCCCACTGGCTGCTCTACGCCCGTCGCGCCTGGGTCAACACCCTCGTCCGATGGAGCCTGACCACACCCAGCCGCACCGTGCGTCTTTTACGAAAAATGGAACACCTGCCCAGCTTCGTTTCCTTCCTCTCCCATCGCGTTCACGCAACGTGAAACCGTAGTGGCAGTTTTTAATCCCAAGGCAAAGACGCAAATTATTTGCATAATGTAATTGCAAGCTAATTGCGTCTTTGTTAATTACTTTTACAAGTAACTTGCATCTATTTTAACGCTCGGATGAAAAATCAAATGAATCTCAACTCCAAAATTATCCTTACACCCCTGCTGATATTCACTCTCTCAGGAACTTTTACCGCAAAGGCCCAAATCGTTTCGCCTTCCATGGATAGCGTGGGCAAGCCACCAGCCGCCACGACTCAACTGGATACCATCATCGTGACGAGTTCGCTCGATGCGCAGAGAGATGAAATTGCCCCGGAACTTGGGGCTACGGTTTACAACATCAACCAAGGCCAGATCCAAACGCAGTCCCAGGGAGACAATGCTTCCTTCAACCAGACCCTGTTGCGCGCCCCAGGTGTCGCCGAGGATTCTTTTGGGCAACTCCACGTTCGCGGCGAACACGCCAATCTTCAGTATCGGATCAACGACGTCCTCATACCCGAAGGGCTGACCGGCTTTGGGCAGGAACTGGACACACGCTTTCTCAGCAGCGTTTCCATCATCACTGGAGCACTGCCTTCACAATATGGCTTTCACACGGCCGGAATTATCGATGTACATACCAAGAATGGAGCGTTCAATCCGGGCGGAGGTTTCAGTCTCTACGGGGGAAGTTTCGATACGATCAATCCAAGATTTCAATACGGCGGCACCAGCGGGAAATGGAATTATTATTTTACGGGAAGCTTCCTGAAAAACGGACAGGGTATTGAAAACCCAGTTAACAGCACCAACCCCATCCATGATGATTCTCAGAGGTATAGCGGATTCGGCTATCTGGAATACGTCATCGATAAGACCAGCCGGTTCAGCATTATTATTAGTGGGGAACAGGCTCAACACCAGATTCCGAACAATCCCGGCCAACCCGGAAATTTTATTCTTGCCGGACTTCCAATCGATCCCAGCACGGGGAATTCCACATTCAACTCTGCCAATCTCAACGAAAACCAAAACGAACAAAATTACTACGCCGTCGAATCTTACCAAAAAACGGTCGATGCTGTCAGTTTCCAGCTTTCGACCTTTCAGCGTTTCAGTAGTGTCTTGTTCCGACCGGACCAGGTTGGCGATCTTGTGTTTAATGGTGTGGCCAGCCGGGTAAACCAGAGCCTCTTTGCCAACGGTCTTCAGGGAGATGCAAGCTGGGCGATAAACGATGAGCACACCTTGCGCGGTGGCATACTCGTCAATATCCAATCCACGCAATCGACCCAGGACGACCATGTCTTTCCCGTCGATGGCATGGGCAATATCGGGACAACTCCAATCGACGTTCAGGACGGCAGAAATCGTGTCGGCGCGGAATATGGCTTCTATCTGCAAGACGAGTGGAAGGTTATTCCGACTGTCACCATCAATTATGGCGGACGTTTTGACGTGGTGGATGCTTATGACCACGAGAACCAATTGAGTCCCCGGCTAAATGTCGTATGGGAAACCACGCCGGATACAACCCTTCATGCGGGTTACGCCAGATACTTTACCCCTCCACCTCAGCAAGAAGATGCTCCGGTCAACATCACTAAATTTATCGGCACGACCAACGAACCCGAGGTATTGGCACAAAGTTCTCCCAAGGCCGAGCGTGCCGACTATTTTGATATCGGAGCAACGCACCAATTCAACAATTTCGGGATCGGTACGCTTTCAATCGGAGTCGATGCTTATTACAAGCAGGCGAAAAACCAACTTGATGACGGGCAATTTGGCGCTGCCGTCATCTTGCAGCCCTTTAATTACGAACACGGGCAGGTCGATGGCGTCGAGTTCACCGGGAATTACCAGGCCAAAGGAATCATCGATGAGAAGGATGTCTTCAACACTTATGCCAATTTTGCCGTGAGTGAAGCTTTTGGGGAGAACATCACCTCAAATCAGTATGAGTTCGGCGCAGATGATCTGGCTTATATCAGTAGCCACTATATTTATCTGGATCACAACCAGACTTACTCCGGTTCTTTGGGAGCATCCTACTCTTTATGGAATAGCACGATTTACGCGGACATCCTTTACCAGGACGGCCTGCGTCGCGATATCAATAGCGCACCCAACGGAGGCCGATTGCCCTCTTACTATCCGCTAAATATGGGCGTTTCACACTTGTTCCATGTGCCGGGATTTACGGACGTCAGTCTGCGCTTTGACGTGGTGAATGTCCTGGATCAAGCCTATGAGATTCGTGATGGGACAGGCGTGGGCGTAGGTGCCCCTCAATGGGGATCGCGACGCGGCTATTATGGAGGAGTTACTCTCGCGTTCTAGCAGTAACAAAAAAAGCGGCTCAATTGCTTGAGCCGCTTTTTTGAAAATAGTTTACGGTTTGGTTTAGTAACGACCGCGACCGCGATCTCCACGATCGCCACCGCCGCCACGACGATCTCCGCCGCGACGATCTCCGCCGCCGCCACCGCCGCCGCCACGAAATCCACCGCCTCCACCACCACCGCCGCCGCCTTCGCGCTGTTCCATGGGACGCGCTTCGTTAACGGTCAGGGCGCGGCCATTGATTTCCTGGCCATGGAACTTGGCGATGGCAGCTTGCGCTTCTTCCGCCGTTCCCATTTCCACGAAACCGAAGCCACGGGGGCGACCTGTTACGCGATCATTGATCATTTGAACCCGGGCGACATTGCCCGCCTGGGCAAAGAGATCGGTCAGGTCGTTTTCCGTCATGCTGAAGGGCAGATTGCCCACATAGAGTTTTACGCTCATTTTTTCCTTCTTGGATGGGTTTAGTGTTTTCGGGATCCGATCTACGCTGCCACTGAGCTAAAACTCACCTAGCACCGAACGATCAATTTACCGTACGAAAACGCATCGTAGGTTAAGAAAGACCCCGCGCAAGAAAATTCGAGAAAGGAAACCTTCATGGAACTTAATGGAATTTCAACCGGATTAACGGGATTAAATCTTCTTCGATGAGACGGCCAAAAGCCGGGGAATTAAAATTTCGAGAAAAATTTCATAATCTCGTTGTCTAGTAAGTTTCTTCCGTTACGATACGGCGCGATGATTGTTTCCCGTCCAAAGCTTTCGTGGTTTGAGAACCTCTACCTGCCCGGTATTTTCCAGGGCATGACGATTACCGCACGCCATTTCATCGACCACCTGCTCGGTCGTTGCAAGGTAACCATGCAGTATCCCGAGGAAAAGTGGCCCATGCCCGACGGTTACCGTGGCGCGCCCACCCTGGTGAAGGACGAAACGGGCCGTGAAAAATGTGTCAGTTGCCAGCTCTGCGAATTTATCTGCCCGCCCCGCGCCATTCGCATCAAGCCGGGTGAAATCCCGCTCGATTCTCCTTTTGCAAAAGTTGAAAAAGCCCCGCAAGCCTTCGACATCGACATGATCCGGTGCATTTATTGCGGTTTATGCGAGGAAGTCTGCCCCGAGGAGGCCATCTTTCTGCTTAAGGATTACGCCATCACCGGAGTCACCCGCGGCGAAATGATTCATGACAAAGAGAAGCTTTACGAACTGGGCGGCACGCTGCCCAAGCCCATTCACAAATGGGACGAAAACAAATAATAGAAGTGGGGAAAGAGTGCTGGCATCCTGCGGAACCGTATTCCGGAAAGTAGATCATCAAGAGAAGAATGAACCCATGCCAATGGCTACCATCACCCCTGCGCTCGCATTGCGTCCCTGCCTGAAATTTTAACCCATCATGGAAACCTTCTTCTTCTGGTTATTTTCCATCGGCATGATCCTTTTTGGTCTCGGGGTCATTCTTAACCGGAATGCCGTCGCCAGCGCCCTCTGTTTTGCCTTCACCATCGTCTTCATGTCGGCGCTCTTCGTCATGCTCAGCGCCTTCTTTCTTGCCGCCGTGCAAATTCTCGTCACCGCCGGGGCAGTCATGGTTCTCTTTCTTTTCATCATCATGCTTCTGGATCTCACGGCCATGGAACATGTTCCCCGCCAGAAAGTCTGGATGGGTTGCGCGCTGGTTCTTGGACTGGGTTTCATCTACATCGTCGCGCGTACACTCTATGCCACGCCCGGTGGATCGATCACCGCAGACTCGACTCCCCTCCCCCTGCAAACCTCCGATGACACCCACCAGATCGGACGCCTTCTCTTCACCACCTATGTCGCTCCTTTTGAAATCACCAGCTTGATCATCCTCGTGGCCACCATCGGCGTGATCGTGCTTTGCAAACAGGATGAACCACGCCCTCCTTCTCCTGGAGAAGATGCCACCCGCAAAACACCTCCAGTCGAATCCAAAAAAGAGACCTCCCTTACCCGTTGACCTAAAGCCATGGAAATCACCTTGAATCATTATTTGGCCGTTGCCGCCACCCTCTTTGTCATCGGACTTATGGGCGTGATCATACGACGCAACCTCCTGGTTATTTATATGTCACTCGAAATGATGCTGCAGGCCGCCAACCTCACCCTCGTCGCCTTTAGCCGGTTCAATCACCGGATCGACGGCCAGGTCTTCGTCTTCTTTGTCATCACCGTCGCTGCTGCGGAGGTTGCGGTCGGGCTCGCCCTCATCGTCGCTCTCTACCGCCTCAAGCAAACCACCCAGGTCCAGGACCTCACCACGCTCAAGTTCTAATATTTTTCTTTTATGGACATTGCCTGGCTTCTCCTTCTCCTGCCGCTCGCCGCTTCCATTGCGATCCTGCTTCATCTCCATCGCAAGCCCGATATGGCTATTTTTGCCTCGGTCGGTTCGGCGGCTCTTTGTTTTGTCGTCGCCCTTGGCGTTGCTTGGGGCAAAGTTCCGGAACCAGCCTCCCTGACCTGGATTTCTTTTCCTGCCACCACAATGTCCCCCGATTTCACGATCGACCTGGGGATGATCTTCGACCCCCTTTCGAAAGGCATGCTTCTTGTCGTCACCGGGGTCGGCCTCCTCATTCACATCTATTCCATCGGCTACATGGCGCACGATCCGAGCAAGGGCCGCTTCTTCGGCGGTCTCTCGATCTTCATGTTTTCCATGACCGGGATCGTCCTGGCCACCAATCTTATCATGCTCTTCTTTTTCTGGGAGGGCGTCGGTCTTAGCTCCTATCTCCTCATCGGTTTCTGGTACTCAAAGGAAAGCGCGGCCGCTGCCGCCAATAAGGCCTTCGTCTGCAATCGCCTGGCCGACTTCGGCTTCATGATTGGCATTCTAACTTTCTGGCTCCTGATGGGCACCGTCTCCGTCAGATCCGTTGACCTCGCCGAAAGCTACTCCTCCAGTTCCCTTCCCCAGGTTCAAAGCATTCTCACGCAAGCCGAAATGGCCGTGCATCATGCGCCAGCGATTTTAGTCCGCCATACCGGTGGCATCGCCACCTCTCCCTACCTCCTCACCTTTATGGTGCTCGGCCTCTTCTGCGGTTGTGTCGGGAAATCGGCCATGGTTCCCTTCCACGTCTGGTTGCCCGATGCCATGGAAGGTCCCACGCCGGTCTCGGCACTCATCCACGCCGCCACCATGGTTGCCGCGGGCGTCTATATGCTTTGCCGCATCTATCCCCTGCTCCTTCTATCCCCCGCTGGCATGTTCATCATAGCCATCATCGGCTGTTTCACCGCCATCTTTGCCGCCCTTATCGCCGTCCAGCAAAATGACATCAAGCGCATCCTCGCCTACTCGACCCTCTCGCAACTCGGCTACATGGTCATGGCCGTCGGCTGCGGCGGCCCCGATGCCGCCATGTTCCACCTGACCACCCACGCCTTCTTCAAGGCGCTCCTATTCCTTGCCGCTGGCTCCGTCATCCATGCCCTCCATGAAGAACAGGACATCTGGAGAATGGGCGGCCTCGTCAAAAAAATCCCCCTCACCTTCTGGACTTTTGCCATTGGCATGCTCGCGCTCATCGGCTGCCCTCCGTTCGCGGGATTTTTCAGCAAGGACTACGTGCTCTCCGTCGCCTACGCCTACCATCCCGGTTTCTACTGGGTCGGCGTCATCACGGCTTTTCTTACCGCCTTCTATATGACGCGCCTCATGGTCGTGACCTTCTGGGGATCGGCCCGCACGCCCGCCGCCGAGCACCCGCATGAATCGCCCCCAATCATGACCGTCCCACTGGTCATCCTCGCCGTTCTTTCCGTCATCGGTGGCTGGAGCATCGCCGGATTCGGCATTCAGGATCATTTCCATCAGTGGACCACTACCCTCCCCGGCAATGTTCCCATCCCTGAAGCCAATTTCTTCCTCGGAAAAATTGTGCCGATTGCGGTGGTTATCCTCGGCGTCGGCTCCGCCTACCTCCTCTATTGGGGCCGTAACAGCGATCCCCTCAATATCAACGTCCTGGCTCAAAAATTCTACATCGACGAAATCTACGACCGCAGCCTGGTCGGCGGCACAACACTTACCGCCAGTGTTTTCAGCTGGCTCGACCGATGGATCCTGGAAGGCGTCATCATTCGCGGCATGGCTTACCTCAGCGTTGGCGTGGGTGAAATGCTCAAACTTTTCCAGACTGGCAGTCTTCAGGCCTACGCCTTCCTCTTCAGCCTCGGCGGCGCACTTCTGATTTACTTCACTCTTTTTACGCACTAGCCCCTCATGAATTCCTCCGTTTCACCCCTTCTTTTCCTGCTCCTCGCACCGCTTGGGGCCATATTCTTCATCATCGCCAAGGCTCCCGCGCGTCGCGTGGCCGGGATCGCCGCCCTCTTCAATCTTGCCCTCTCTCTCGGTCTTCTCTGGAACTATCCCGCCGCGCAGGGAAATTTCGCCTACGTGATGGATTATGCCTGGGCCAGCCTTCCCGGCCTGCCACCCATCCGATTTCATCTCGGTGTGGACGGCATCAGCCTTCCTCTTGTCTTCCTGACGTCCATCGTCACTTGTGCCGCCATTGCCATTTCCTCCCCAAACATCCGACGCGCGCCTGAATACTACTGCTATCTCCTGCTCATGTCGCTTGGCGCCATGGGTGCCTTCATCTCACTCGATCTCTTCTTCTTCTACATTTTCCATGAATTCGCCCTGATCCCCACCTTCCTCCTTATCGGCATCTGGGGTACGCAAAACCGGCAATTCGCCGCCTTTCAAGTCACGCTCTATCTCATGGCGGGCAGCCTCATCCTTTTGGCTGGGCTGGTCGCATTGGTCATGGCGCTCCCTGTTTCGGCCCGCACGTTCGACATCGTCGCGCTGCAAACCTATCTCCACGACTATCCACTTGCCGAGGCCTCGCAGTACATCATCTTCCCCTTGTTGCTCATCGGATTTGGCATTCTCGTGGGCCTTTTCCCTTTCCATTCCTGGGCGCCTCCAGGTTATGCCTCCGCTCCGCCAGCCGCCGCCATGCTCCATGCCGGTGTCCTGAAAAAATTCGCCATCTACGGCATGATCCGCATCGCCATTCCGATGGTTCACGATGGCTTCGAAAGCTGCCTCGGCATCTTTCTCACCCTCATGGTCGGCAATTTCCTCTATGCCGGCTTCGTTGCCCTGGCCCAAAAGGAACTCCCCACCATGATCGGGTTCTCCAGCATCATGCACATGGGCTATCTCTTCCTTGGCATCGCCTGCTGGAACAGCCTCGGCGTCAGCGGTGCCGTGATTCTCATGGTCGGTCACGGTCTTTCCGCCGCACTCCTCTTCGGCTTGAGTGGCGAGATCACACAGCGCGCCGGTGAAAACCGTTTCGCAGAACTGGGCGGCCTGGCCAAACGCGCACCTGTCCTTGCCGTTCTCTTCAGCTTTGCTTCGATGGCCACGATGGGCGTGCCCGGTCTGGCCAACTTCGCCGGGGAATTGATGGTCTTTTTTGCCTCCTACGCCTCAATCCTTCCTCTCATGGCGATCATCGCCGTTTTCGGCACCGTCATCACTGCCATTTACCAGCTCCGCGCCATTAAAAGTATCTTCTATGGTTCGATGCCGGAACGGTTTGCGCCTCACAAGATCGCCGCGACTTCCCCCGGAGGCGAGGCCATCGAAGCTCCGGGCATGACTGATACCTCCACTGTCGCCGAGTACGCACCCTATGTCCTTCTCATTCTCGCCTCGCTGGTCATTGGCTTCATGCCCTTTATGCTTCTGCACATGGTGCAGCCAAGCGTTTCACTTTTGCCCTACATAGACACCCAAAGATAGTCCAAGATGATTTCCACTTCCCACCTCCCCTACATGGCTCCCGAAATATTGCTCACGCTCTGGGCCATGGTTCTGCTTCTTGCCGAGGCCTTTCTTTCCCTTACGCCGCGCACCACTGCACGACTGGCTTTGGCAGGCATCGGCGTCACGGCAATTCTCACGCTGCTTCTGCAAGTCTCTCCCACCGGATCGACGTTATTCTGGGGTGATCTTTGCAAGTGGGACGGAGCAGCCAAATTCTTCCACCTCTTCTTCCTCGCTGTAGCCGCTCTCGTCATCTGGATGGGCGATGAAGTCCAGGAACCGGTCGCCTCCCACGGTGGTGAATTTGCCATCATGCCCCTTTTCACCACCGTCGGACTGATGCTTCTCGCCTCGGCCAACGATTTCATGGTTCTTTTCGTCGCACTCGAACTGGTCACCATTTCATTTTACATCCTCGTCGCCTACCAACACCGCAGCCTTGTTGCGCTCGAGGCGGGCGTTAAATATCTCATCCTCGGCGCGCTCTCCTCGGCTTTTCTGGTCATGGGCATCGCCTACATTTTCGGCATCACTGGCACGACTCATTTCGATAGCATCACGTACACATGCCATTTGTACGCCAACCATTTGCGGGCGTTGCCTGTCGGCATCAGCTTTGGACTTCTCTTGGTACTGGTCGGAGTCGGTTTCAAGATCGCCATGGTGCCCTTTCATATCTGGGCACCCGACGTTTATGAAGGCGCGCCCAACTCGATCACCGCCTTCCTCTCGGTCGGCTCAAAAGCGGGAGGCCTCATCATCCTCATGCGTATTGTGCTGAGCGTTTTTGGCGGACAGGGCGGCGTCGAAATCTGGTATCCCGTACTTTATATCGGAGCCATTCTCTCTCTCATTCTCGGCAATCTTGCCGCCATTCCTCAACGCAACCTCAAGCGCCTCCTTGGTTATTCGAGCATCGGCCACAGCGGATTTATCCTCGTCGCCGTGATTGGTTCCGCCGCAACTTTGCCGGGAAGACCTCATGCGTCCGTGGCCGACATGGCGCTGGGCCAGACCACCGTCAGCGTCTATCTGGTCACCTATCTCCTCGCCACCTTCACCGCCTTCATCGTGCTGGCCATTCTCAACCGCCGTCTTGCCGGACTCGAAATCCATCACCTCGCCGGTCTCTCCCAACGCTCGCCTTTGCTCGCCGCCGCATTCGCCCTCTCGCTCATTTCCCTCGCGGGTGTTCCACCCATGAGCGGATTCATCGCCAAGGCGCTCGTCATCCTCGTCGCCTGGAACCATCACCTCTACACGCTTCTCTTCATCACGCTCTTCGCCGCCGTCGCAGCCCTCTACTACTACCTCGGCCCGATCAAGGCGATGTACTGGTCGGAGCCGCTCGATGAAACACCCATTCGCATCAACCGCTCCACCACCGTTGTCCTTTCCGTTCTCATGGTTCTCCTCATCGTCACCGGCTTCTGGGCCCAATCCATTTCCGTCATGGTCACCGGCTCAACGCTGGCGCAAACCGATTCCGCCGCGCCTGCGCACGTGGCCCTAGCGCAGCATTAAAGCATTTTGAGGTAGGCGCACTTCTCTCTCTGTCATCCTTCGGTAGTCGCGGCAGCAAGCCGCGCCCTGAGCGAAGTCGAAGGGGGGAACCGAGATCCTGCGGACGGCGGTAAACTTATACTTAACCTTACTGCCATCCGCAGGATTGCAGTCGAAGGATATGGCTGGATGGTAGTGATCTAATTTGAATTAATCAGGATCAAAATTATGATTGCGACTGCTATTAAAAGAGCGACCTTAAAATAAACGGAGCGTCTAAAGGCGCGTTGCTGAAATGGCTCATCCTTCACGCATTGGTTTTGCCACAAACCGACGCCTCCCCAAGAAGCAAAGGGGCCGGACTTTCTACTTTCATGCTTGCGCATTGTCTCCTTATCCACGCCACAAAGCTAGCGGCGTGGAACTGCCAATGCAAGGGACGTCCCAGAACCTTGGATACATTACGTCTTAGCCTTTCCGATTTAGATTTCAAATTAGGACACGACCCCCAGCGAGGATCGCTTGCGTCTCAGGCCCATTGACCGCATATTAGCGGGTATGGAAGCAGTCGAAGCGGCCAAGCCCGCCATCAATTACAAAATCGGCAACGAGAAGCTTTGCAAGATCACCGAAACGGCCTCGCAAAAACTCACCTCCTTGCTCACCCGCCAGGGACGCCCCAACGGAGCGTTGCGGATCGCCGTAGTCGGCGGTGGCTGTTCGGGCCTTCAGTACAAGATGGATCTCGTCGATGGCCCCGCCAATCGCGACATCATGGTTCGCTCCAGCAACGTCAATGTCGTTATCGATCCCAAGAGCGCGCTCTTTGTTTCCGGCTCACTCCTCGATTTCAGCGATGACCTGCAAAAAGGCGGCTTCAAGGTAACCAACCCGACCGCTTCCGCTCACTGCTCCTGCGGTGAAAGTTTCAGCGCTTAGCGCTGTGTTAGAATCCCCACCTATGACTCTTCCAGCCACGACTGCACGTATTTTCACCCTGGCTCTCCTTCTGGGCCTTGCCGGTTGCGAAAATAAAAAACAAGAACCCTCGCCAGCTTCGCCCCAAACCCAGGCTCAACCGGAGCAAGCCAAGCCAAAAATTACCAAGCTCGACGATCTGCCCCGCCACACCTATCCCGTGCAGGGCAGCGTCACCGATCTTATCACCTCGACGGAAAAATTTACGCCTTTTGCCGCGCAGGTTCGCGCCGATATCGAAAAAGACCTGGCCTCCTACGACATCGAAGACAAAACGACGCTCAAGAATCTCAAGGGACTCCTCGTCACGCTCGATCTCCTGGAGGGTAAGAATGCCGAGGCGCGCGCGCTGATCACCGAATTGCGCAACCTCGAGGATAAACCCGCCTTGAAGCTTACCACCGGGTTCATCACCGAGGTTCGTCTCGATGTGCAGGACCAGACCAAACAAACCGATTTCACCCAGCCCGCCTTTCAGCAAGCCTTTCAAAAAGCTTTGACCGAGCGCGCGGGTGCCCTGCCGTGGAAAGACGTTCAGGATGTCTTGAAGCAGACCAAGGCCAGTTTTGAAATTCGCAGTCGCAACCTGTTGCTCGGCGCCGTCAAAAGCGAAATCGAGCCTGCGGTTAAAAAAACCGGATCGCTCAGCAACGATTTGGCCGATTCGGTCATCGGCATTCGTTCCGGCCTCGAAATTTCGATTCCGCTTAAGGCTCCCATCGTGGCAGCGCTTGGCGCAGTCATACAGAGCCATAACGTGGCCAAAAAAGATATTTGGAAAGATCGTGCTGTCTCCCTGACGCCGGATCAAAAAGGAACGCCCGTGGTCATCGGTATCTGGGATTCAGGCGTCGATCCCAAGGTCTATCCGAAGCAACTTTTTGAGGATCCTGCACTGGCAAAATTAGCAATTACCAGTGGCCCGGACATTAGATTTCCAGTCGATCTTCATGGCATCGCCTTCGATCTCCACTCCAATCGCGTTCATGGCGAACTTTATCCCCTCGGCAATGATGCCAAGCGCGTCCCTGAACTCAGTCCCCAAATCAAAGGCATGCTCGACCTCCAGGCGTCCGTGCAGAGCCCGGAAGCCACCGCTCTACTCGCCAAGCTGAACAGCCTCTCATTAGACCAGGTCAAGCCGTTCAAGGAAGACATGGGGCTTTTCGGTAATTACATCCACGGCACCCATGTCGCGGGAATCGCCTCGGATGGTAATCCCTTCGCCCGCCTTCTGATCGCCCGCATCACCTTCGACTACCATGTCATCCCGGAAAAGCCGACGGTGGAACAAGCGCTCAAGGACAACGTGGCAACCCAGACCACGGTCGATTATTTCAAACAACACAATGTTCGTGTCGTCAACATGAGCTGGGGCGGTTCGCTTAAGGGTGTGGATGAAGCGCTCGTGCTCAATGGTGAGGGCGATGCCGAGAAACGCAAAAAAGAAGCCCGTGAGATTTTCGACATCGGCAAGAACGGCCTCTACGCCTCGCTCAAAAGCGCGCCCGACATCCTGTTCATCACGGCAGCCGGCAACAGCAACAACGACGTGAACTTCGATGAGGTCGTCCCCTCCTCCCTCGTCCTGCCCAACCTCATCACCGTCGGAGCGGTCGATCAGGCAGGCGACGAAACTTCTTTCACAAGTTTTGGCAGCAATGTCATCGCCTACGCCGATGGATTTGAAGTGGAAAGTTTTATTCCCGGCGGCAGCCATTTGAAACTCTCCGGCACCTCGATGGCCTCGCCCGAAGTCGCCAACCTGGCCGCCAAACTTTTTGCCCTCGATCCCACTCTCAAACCCTCCGATGTCATCGACTTGATCAAGGGAGGCCTGGAACAAAACGCCCAGGACAAGCGCATCCTTCTCCTCAACCCGAAAAAATCGGTGGAACTTTTAAATGCCCGGCTCGCTCATAAAAATTAAATATTTTGAGACGAAAATCCTATTGTGACAATTAAGTGACAATCAGAACTCGTTCGTCTAAAGGGTTTTAATGGCAAATCGAAGACAAAGACGCCGTCCCAATAAAATCAGGTCCCTTTCGGCCAAAGAGGTCTCCGTCCTGGCCTGGATTCAGGACGCTTATGGCAATGTTCTCCTGGTGCAACAGACCGCCGGAAGGCAGTTGTGGTCGCTGCCCGGTGGCAAAGTTCGCGCCTCGGAAGCGCTCAAGCAAGCCTTGCGCCGCGAAATAAAAGAGGAGATTGGCCTGACGGTTATTTCCGCCAAGGTAATCGATCTTTTTGATCGTCCACAAAAATCGGGACTGGCCGTACTCTTCCATACCACGTTGCGAAAAGGTCGCCTCAAGCTGGAAGAAACCGAAATCAAGAACGCGGCTTTTGTCGGCAAGCTTCCACGCAACGCGACCCCTTCTGTGCGCTATTTCTGGCAACGTCAGTTTCCCTCTCTCAGTGCCCGGGGAAATGTCCTCCACATCTAGCGATCCAGATCGAGGCTTTAAACATCCAGAAATTCGCGAACGAAATCGTTCTGCGGATTTTTACGCAACTCCGCAGGCACACCAATTTGCTGGATGCTTCCCTGGTTGAAAATCACCACGCGATCGGCCAGTTCAAAGGCTTCATCCTGATCGTGCGTGACAAAAAGCGAGGTCAGATGCGTCTGGTCATGGAAATGCCGCAACCATTTGCGAAGATCTTTCCGTACCCTCGCATCAAGCGCGCCGAAGGGTTCGTCGAGAAGGAGCACACGCGGCTCAATGGCCAATGCCCGCGCCAGGGCAACGCGCTGACGCTGCCCGCCTGAAAGCTGGGAAGGCAACCGTTTTTCATAACCTTCGAGTTGAATGAGTTTAAGCAGCTCGCTTACACGGCTGATGATCGCCGCTGAATCAGGGCGATTTTTTCTTGGAATGACACGCAGGCCAAATGCAATATTTTCAAAGACGTTCATGTGTTGGAACAGCGCATATTGCTGAAAGACAAAACCCGCGCGGCGTTCGTAGGCGCTTTTTTCCGTCACATCCTCATCCGCAAAAATGACCTGTCCCTCGTCGGGAATTTCCAGCCCGGCAATGACACGCAGCAAAGTGGTTTTTCCGCTGCCACTGGGCCCAAGCAATGCCAGTAATTCGCCCCTTTCCACCCGCAACGAAACATCGTGCAGCGCTGGAAAAGTGCCAAATTGCTTGGAGATATGATTAACGGCGACGCCCATGAGTTTTTTAGGAAAAAAATTAGTGTGTCCGAATGATGTTGTGGGCCAACCGGCGCCATTCAAGCCCGACTTTGATAGCCAAGGTAACGACGGATAAAAATAGCAAAATGGAAGCCAAGGCAAAAGCACGGGGCATTCCCTGGTCCAGACCAAGGTAATATTGCTCGATTTGGAGAGGAACAGTAATCCGATCCTCCACACTTCCCGCCAGCACCGAGACCGCGCCGAACTCGCCCATCGCACGTGCGTTGCACAGGATCATGCCGTAGAGCACACCCCACTTGATCTTGGGAAAAGTGACGCGCCAGAAAAGTTGCCAGCCGTTGGCCCCAAGCGTGAGGGCGGCTTCCTCCTCTGCTTTTCCCTGGGATTGCATGAGCGGAATGAGACCGCGCGCGACAAATGGAAAGGTGACAAACGCGGTGCCCAAAACAATTCCCGGATAGGCGAAAATAATCTGTATCCCGTGCGTATCAAGCCAGGTCCCCAGCCATCCCTGCCGGCCAAAGATAAGTGCAAAAACCAGACCGCCAATGACCGGCGACACCCAGAGTGGTATTTCGATCAGGGAGATCAGGAGCGCCTTGCCCCGAAATTGAAAATGGGTGACGGCCCATGCTGCGGAAATACCGAAGAGAGTATTTAGAGGCACGACCGCCAACGCGACCAACAGTGTAAGACGAATTGCGGTGAGGCTGTGCTCCGCGCACAGGGTATCCCAGTAAAATCCGAAGCCGTTATGAAGAGCTTCAATCAAAATCACGCAAACCGGAAAGACCAAAAAGATAAAAATAAAAGCGAACACGATTCCGATCAGGAGGTAACGCACCAGCCAGTTGTCCGCCGTTGCGCGCCTCATGCCAGCCTCCGGCGATGGATCACAAAATGCTGGAGCAGATTGATCGCAGCCACGATGAAGAAGGACATGAGCAGCATGACCAATCCCAGTCCAGCCGCTCCGACATAGTCATATTCCTCCAGCTTCATGATGATGAGGTGAGGCGTTATTTCGGTGAGATAGGGGATATTGCCGGAGATAAATACGATGCTCCCGTACTCTCCCACCGCGCGTCCAAAAGCCAGCATGACTCCCGTCAAAAGGGCTGGATAGACGGCGGGAAGAATCACGCGACGAAAGGTCTGCCAACGATTCGCGCCCAGGCACGCAGCGGCTTCCTCAGCCTCGGCCGCGAGGGTGGCCATGACAGGCTGTAGAGTACGCACCACAAAGGGAAACCCGATGAAGGTCAAGGCGATCAAAATGCCCCAGGAGGTATAGGATATCTGCCAGCCGAACCAATTGAAGAGAACCTGACCAATATAACCTCCATGCTTGGAGAATATCTGGGTAAGGGCGAGTCCTGCTACGGAAGTCGGCATGGCAAAGGGCAGATCGACCAGGGCATCGACAATTTTTTTTCCGGGAAATTTATAGCGGATCAATGTCCATGCGGCGATGAAGCCGAAAAAGCCATTGATGAGAGCGGCGACAAAGGAGAGTCCAAAACTGAGTCGGTAGCTATCCAGGGACCTGAGGTCAGTCGCTACATCAAAGACATGCCGGACGACTTTGGACAAGTCGGGGTAGTCCGCATTCGGCGTGACTGTCTTGAGCAGGAGCGCCAGCAAAGGCACGAGAACAATGGCGCTAAGATAAAAGAGCGTGAAGCCAAGGGTGAGGTGGAATCCGGGCAGGATATGCTTACGTCGCCGCCCCGAGGGCACTCGAGGCTGATTGAAGACGAAGTCCCCATGGGCTGGAGTACCACCTCTTTTCGCTTCTGAAGATATCACTGTCACGGGCGATGACTCTAAAGCGTGAGCGGTATAATTAAAGCTAAATCTATTGGTTTAGTAGTATTTAGGCTAACAAACTGGCGATTAAAGGATTAACTCTAATCGCCGAAGTCTGAATTAATACGGCGTGAGCGGATTCGTACCAAATGGCACAAGATCCTGATCTACAGCGCGACGTGCACGAAGAACGAGATCGAGCAGGTCTGGATCTTGGTAATCTTGAGGGCCAAGAACGGGGCTGTGCACAGCATCCTCATACCCGTAGTTCGAAGTAATGGGCAGGAGAAAATCATTGGGATGATCGGGGTCGTACGGGAAGATGGGGCCAAAATCCTCAAAGAATGTATTTTTCAGGATGTTGTAGAAAGCGATGTCTCGATCACTGGCGGTTCCGCCATTAATCCGGTCAATGACTCCCTTGAGTTTCAGATTAAACGGCTGAAGCGCTTCCATGATCTGCTGGAAAACCTGGTCGAGATCGCCAGCGGAAGGAGGCATGGATCCCTTGCCCACTTCGCCATTAATACCGTTCAGTGTTGCGATCACATTGCCGTTGGCATCCAATTCATCAACCACGCCCTTGGCGACAAAAACAAAATGACGTCCATTGGCACGATAGTCGGCAAATTCCGTGCCACGAGCAGCGGCGACACCTTCAGGTGTGCGGACTTCATAATCCTGTGTTTCACCGGGACGACGACCCACGCGGGAGAAAACGGTGCCTTGTTTAAGATCGATCATCGTATTACGAGTCGAGCCATTAAGATGCTCGGTGATCTTCACTTCCGAATCGGGAAGAAGACGTGCCGAATTAACTCCGTTCATGAAAACAGCGACTGACGAACCGGCAGGAGTTGAAACCGTCGATCCAGAGGGAATAATCATTCCTTCTTCGCCATCCTTGGTTACACCATTTTCAGTCTTGACCGTTACGGTGCCTTGAATTTCAACAAGTTTCATCTCGCTGGAACTCTCTTGGGGAGCAACGCCATTGGGAGGCGTGACAGGCTCGGCCCAGAAAAGAGGCTCTCTTTTTTGCACGGGCGCAGGAGGCGTATAAGCCACTGAAGAGGGAGCGGTTTCATAGTTAGGCGTGGATGAGAGATCCATGGAAGGAGCAGGAGCATCGCTCGTTGGTGCGGGAGCGCTGGTTGGCGCAGGCATCGAAGGAGCAGGAGCGTACCTATTCATACCCGCCACATCGCGATGCTTGACCGCATGTGAGTTAACCTGCACGAGGCCAATGTAGCCGGGATCAACCGTGACCCTGTCGCTTGAATTGAAGGTCAACGTGACTACTGCCTGCTTGTCGGAATCGACACTTTTATTTGCGACATTAAAATGGAGATCCTGTGCCTGGCTCGGATTCGGCGCCAAAATCGCCGTCAACAAATTATTGGCATCGCGGCCATAACTAACCTGAAATGTAGTGCCGCCAACCGTCACCGGGGCAGAGATGGAAGGGATCGGTAATTCCGCGATGTGTTCGCCCTTGGCCCCGGAAATCACGAGTGAGTCCCGGTTGCCGATGGAAAGGTTAAAGTGGTCATCCCCCAGCACGAAAGAAGTCGCACTAACCAAGAGGGTTAACGCGGTCAGAAGCGTGGAAAACCGAGAAGTAGTAAATTTTTTCCTCATGGTTGATATCTTATATACCATTTAATTAACATGCCTGCAATCATTTTCTGGCACTAACTTGATCCCCTGATCGGTCAAGGAAAAGTGCTCGCCTGTGCATACCATGTAATTCGGGGTATCTGGTCCAAATAAGCCTGATCCTCAGAGGAGAGAGGGGATGTCGTCGAGCTTAGCAAAGCCTTGATTTTTACGTTTAAATTATCGACCTGGTGCAGGGCAAAATTGAGCGTCCTTGCATCCAAAAGGCTCTTTTCGTTCGATGACAGCTTGGGCCAGTGGCAAATTTGCGGGCCTGTCTCGGCGCTGGCCTCCACGTCAGCCGGGTACCAACTCATGTTTCCAACTGCGAGCGGAATCGCGTCGCCAATCAACAAACGCCCGCGCACCAGGCAGACATGAAGTGAAACGGGATCGCTCTGCACAAAAAAATCGGAACTGCCGATGTTCGCCGTCGAGCCGACTCGCCCGCGCACGGCGACATCGGGAATGCGTCCGCCGGAAAGCGCGCCGACTTTGCAAAAGGCCGCTCCCCGCAAAATCTTCACCTCGATCCGGGGCGTCGGCCCGGAGACATCGTAGTGAAATTGGGCCTGCGAATTCGGAACCAGTCGGATGGAGGTATGCCCGCCCACCAGGACTGCCACGGAACCGGTTTCGGCGGTGCTCAGCGTAGCCGCCTCGGGCACTTCCATGTCTTCATTAACGTCGAGCGGTTTGGACTTGGCCGATTTGCTGGTCGCCTCAGTAAGAGTGACTCCGCCCTCCACTTCGGCGACGCGCATGTCGTCGATCGGTACCATGAGCGGTTCGCCCCGGCTGGGTGGCGGGGTAACCGGCTCGATCCAATAATTATTCATCGGTACCCAGGCTCCCTGTTTACCCTTCGCCTCGGGCGTCTGGGTGATGATCGTCTTATCGTGCTGCTGAAATTCGCCCGTGCGCAGCGTGATCATATTTTCAGCCGAGCCGCTCAAGCTTCCAACAAGATGAGGCACCGTATCGGTGAGCAAAAAACGAGTCGATTGATTGACCGGGGCGAACTCCTGTTCACTTGACGCCGAATCGGTGCCGGTATTTTGCGCACCCGCCCCTGACAGGGATGTCATGAGCAAAAGAGCAGCGAGGAAAGTCTTCAAGTTCATGGCGACGGACGAACAAAAAACGAACAGCGAAAACTGTTCCACCCCGAAAGGATTTTGGGAAGCGCGATTCTACTTTTTTTTACAGGTCGCATCGCCAACCACGATCCCGCAGAGGGATGGTGTTGGTTGTGCCTGTTCTCTTTTCTCTTAATACTAAGGACTGGCCCCTTTATGGAAGAGTAACATTTAAGCGGACAAATTCTCTAGATGTGCCGTTGGTTTTAATTTCCACCTCGATAATAGGGTCGCCAGTGTTCGGATCTGAACCCAGATTTTGAGTGATATCTGGAGTCACTGTTTGCCACGTTTTCAAATCGGATGATGTTTGCACGTTAATAGTGATGCCAGTTGCCGACACATTTTGGTGATAGGTGAGAGTCAGATATTGATTGCCCCCGTTGGTTATCATTCCCGCAACAGGCAGCGCAGTGCGAGCCACGGTGCTCATCTGAAGAGTCGGATTGATATTGAAGAAATATTTTAACAAATTGGAAACACCGTCATGTTGAGGAGTAGCTGTCGCTCCACTGGTGGAAGGATCGTTAAGTTGTTGTGTTGTAAAATAAGTTGATGCCCAAGTAGAAAAGTTTTCCGTGACAGTAAACTGGAGGGTATTTCCGTTCATGGTGAAAAATCCATTAACCGGTCCGGTTATTGAAAAATCAGAAGCTGAAAAAGTTGTTGAGCTAAAAGTAATTAGATTATAGGTCCCATGTCCCGTAAATGTCGGCAGGGCATTAAAATTAAAAGTATACCCCGAGCCAGAACCAGAAAGTCCTTTTTGAAGGCTTTGAGACAAATTTAATTTATCCGAATTGCCTGAAACGCCCAAATCGATATTCATTACACTACCCGGATTCCAAATAAACTGTGAGGCCGATAAGGTGCCAAGATTTCCGACTCCATCGCCAAGCGCTATCTTTCCACCAGTATTTAATGTCATATTTCCCAAGGTGCCTCCACCTTGAAGCGTTCCTCCATTTACAACGGTGGTCGAACTACTTATCGAGCCATCAATTTGTAAAATTCCACTATTTACAGTTGTTGTTCCTGTATAGTT
>JABDGH010000015.1:1573-51339 GCA_013286145.1 Verrucomicrobiota bacterium | reverse complement strand
TTGAAGTCTGGGCTCCCGGCGTGGGAGGCTGGCTGGAGGTTTCCTCGTGCAGTAATTTTGAGGATTTTCAGGCAAGACGCATGAATTTGCGTTACAAGAATAGCGACGGAAAAAATATTTTCTGCCATACTCTCAATGGTTCTGGCCTGGCACTGCCCCGGCTCTACATTGCGTTGCTGGAGACATATCAGCAGGCGGATGGCCACGTGGTGATTCCCGAGCCGTTACGGCCTTACTTCGGTGGGATGGAAAAACTTTAAAATCATATGATACCCAGATCCAAAAAACCCAACGGCCTCCACGCCCTGCTTTTGGTGGCCCTATTTTTAACTTTTGCATTTTCCAGTTGGGCTGATGAAACGAATCAGGCTCCGCTTAAGCAGGTCGTTCCACCTTCCGCCCCCGGGGATAATCAGCCCGATTTAGGGAAGATCAAAGCTCCGGTAGATACGACAGAGTCTGATACCAAGCCCGACCCAAAGCGGAAGCCGATCAAGCCGATGACCGTTAATGCGGAGCGTGATTACGAAATCAGCCACATTGTCGCTGATTTGCTGGAACGAGGGCATTACCTGGGAAAACAGATCGACCCCGAAATGTCGCAACGCTGGTTGAGCAACTACTTTCTGGCGCTTGACCCCAACCACCTCTTCTTTTTGCAGAGCGATGTGGATGATTTTACCGCCAAGTATGGGGGCGATTTGGGAGAACGCCTCCTTCATGGCGAGAGCGAAGAGGCGGCGGTTGCGCCTGCCTTTGAAATTTTTCAACGCTACATGCAGCGGGTTAGCGAGAATGTCGCCCAGGTAAAAAGCCTGCTTCAGGCAAAATACGATTTCACCAAGGATGAATCCTTCACGGCGCATACCGATAAATCGCACTGGTTGCCGGATGCTGCGGCCTCGCAAACCTTTTGGCAGGGCCAGGTCAAATCTGATCTCTTGAATGGTCTTCTCGATAAGAAAGCCCCCGCTGTTACCATCAAGCGGCTTACCAAGCGTTACGATTCCCTTCTTCGCACTGGACAGGAAATGGAAGAGATGGACGTGCTGGAAGCGTATCTGAGTGCGCTTACCCATGCTTACGATCCGCATTCGGATTACTACGACCCCGACGAATTTCAGAATTTCACCATTGGAGCCATCAATCATTCCGTCACCGGAATCGGCGCGGTTCTCAGGTCGGACGATGGGTACGCCACCATCGAGGAGGTCATTGCTGGCGGGCCTGCTGATTTAAACAAGCGCCTGCAACCGGGAGATCGCATTGTCGCAGTTGGGGAGGGGACCAAGGAGCCTGTTGATGTGGTCAACATGAATTTGAATCATGTCGTCGATAAAATTCGCGGCCCGAAGGGGAGCATAGTGCATCTGGTCGTTTTACCCGCCGGATCGGCCGATGATGCCCTGCATAAAGACATCGTCATCAAGCGCGATGAGGTCAGCATCAAGGACAGTCTCGCCAAGGCCCGCATTATCCAGCATCCGATAGCGGGCGGACAGACGGAGAAAATCGGTGTCATTGAGTTGCACGATTTTTATGACAACCTTGAAAAGCATTTCTCCGCTTCCACGGATGTCGCCAAGTTGATTCAACGGTTGAAAAAAGAACGGGTCGCCGGAATCATTCTCGATGTCCGCAGCAATGGCGGTGGTCTTCTCGAGCAGGCCGTGGATCTGACCGGACTTTTTGTCAAACACGAGCCCGTGGTGCAAATTCGGCGTTCCGACGGGATCGTCAATCACCTGGATACCGAGGGAGCGTCTCAGATTTATAACGGGCCTCTCATGGTCATGGTCAACAAGGCGAGCGCATCGGCGACGGAAATCGTCGCGGGCGCTCTTCAGGATTATGGCCGGGCCATCATTGTCGGCGATCAGAGCACGCATGGTAAAGGCACGGTTCAGACGCTGATCTCACTGGATGAAAGAAAGCCGATCGGTTTCTTCGGTGATCCGGGCGGATTAAAAATGACCATCCAAAAATTTTATCGCGTGGCTGGTGGATCCACTCAACAAAAAGGTGTGGTGCCTGATATCGTTTTGCCATCCGTTCTCGATGCGCTCGAACTTGGGGAAACGACTCTCCCTTATTATCTGCCGTACGATACGGTATCTCCGGCCAATTTCGAATACCTCAATCTGGCTGCCCCATATCTGCCGGCGCTGCGGACTAATTCCATCGCCCGCGTTGCGGCTTCACCCGACTTTGCCTACGTTCGGCATGACGTCGATTACTACAAGAAGAAGGTAACCGATCCCACGGTATCGCTAAACATGGCTGTTCGGCAGAAGCAGACGGATGACCTGAAGACGCTTAACGCCCAGCGTAAAAAGGATCTCGAAGCTCGAAAAAGCGGCCGGGATCCCGTGCTCGAATTGACTCTCGACATGGTGGATCAAAATCTCCCTCCCGCGCCGCCCCAGGATAAAAAGAAGCCCAAAATCGCTTCCGATAACGATTCAGAGGACGATTTGGATGCTTCGCTGGCCAGCCTCAAGGTTGATCCCCAGTTGGATGAAGCGGTGAATATCATGTGCGACTACGACCAGATGCTTCGGGACGTAAGTTCCAAGCTGGTGCAGACTGTGCCCACTCCGACTAAATAATTAGAGACTGCGCTTTTTTAGCGCGTTGAAAATTGATCCAGGTGGGGCTCGAGATGTTGGTAAAGCACTCCCAGGGAGAAAGGTTTGGCCAGGCAGGCGCAGGAAAGCGAAGAGACAAATAACTGCGTACTTTCACGAACCAGATCCCCGCTCATAAAGAGAAACCGATTGCGGTAAGCTGGATCGAGGGCTGAAGCCTTTTCATAAAGCTGGGGGCCATCCAGCCCGGGCATGCGAATGTCGCTGATGATCGCGTCGTAACGATTTTGGGAGAGCAGATCGAGCGCGTAATAACCGTCATTGGCCTTGTCTGCGGTGACATTCTGAAGTTCGAGAAACTCGCTGATGGCATCGACAATGGAGGTCTCGTCGTCCACCACAAGCACACGACCCAATCGCTTGGCGCGATACGCCGCAGGTGGTGGCAATGGACGGGATTCTTTAAGGTTGGATGCGTTATTCGGGTTGAGGGCGAGGGGAAGTTCGATGGTGAAGATGGTGTGCCCCGGCTCGCTTTTGGCGGAAATTGTTCCTCCATGATTTTCGATCAATGTGTGGGCGATGGAAAGACCCAACCCGGTGCCTTCCCCAAGATTCTTGGTCGTAAAAAAGGGATCGAAGATGTAAGGCATGATGTGCGCGGGAATTCCGTTTCCGTTATCGGTCACGGTCACGAAAACCTTTTCTCCGATGCGCCCTGCTTCGACTTTGATCGTGCCGGAACGATTGGCGGACTGGCTGATTTTTGTGATGGCCTGTTCCGCATTGTTAAGCAGATTGAGCAGCACTTGCTGCATTTGTTGTGCGGAGACCTGCACCGGATAGGAGACCTCGCACGGTTCGCAGATCAACTGGATGTTGTTCACGCGAAGCTGGTAACGCTTGAGGTTGACGGCTTGCTTGATGAGTTCGTTAATGCCGACGACTTCGCGCTGCTTGGATTCCTTGCGGCTGAAGGCGAGAAGGTTTTTCACCAAGTCCGCCGTGCGCTTGGATTCCATGACGATGGCGTTGATGGAAGCTTCATCTGCCGGACCGCCACGTTGCAGCGTGAGCAGGGTGGCATGGCTGAGAATGGAGGTTAGTGGGTTGTTGATTTCGTGGGCGATACCCGCGATGGTTTCGCCCAGCGATGCGAGTTTTTCGGATTGGATCAGATGCCGTTGCAATCGTTCCTGCTCCGTTAAATCAATGCGCAGCTTGATGGCGAAGGCGGCCAACTCGGCCAGCAATGCGACGGTGGAAAGCGTCGATTCATCGAAAGCATGAGATTTCAATCCATCGAGATTGATCACCCCCCATACCTTATTTTCGACAATAATGGGAACGACCAATTCGGAATGAACATTCTGAAAAAGCGGGTAGTAGAGGGGATCGGTTGCCGTGTCATTGCATAAATAGGGTTTGGCTGATATCGCGACATGTCCGGTCAGGCCTTGGCCCACGCTCAACTGGCTCATCTGTTTTTCCAGCGTCCAATCCTCGCCCCGGGTGGAGGTGATGATTAGTTTTTGGGAGCTATGATCGACCGTGACAATGGAACCATGAACGGCATTAGCCAGGTCGGAGGAATAGGTCAGCACCATCTCCAGAATTTCGTCGACGCGTTTACGCTGACGAATGGCTGTCAGGACTTCTCGTATCGCAATGGCAACAGGATTGGAGTCCATACTCCCACCATAATGAGCACCCCATGTGCCACAGGTCTATTTATTTATGGAAGATGACGAAGCTAGTCCGCCAACGCCGTAAGAACGGCATCAACATTTGGTTCCACGACCTGCGCCTCGACTTTATTTTGATCCATGGCGGTATCGGGATCCTTGAGTCCATGACCCGTGAGAGTCACCGTGACGATGCTTCCCTTGGGAATGAGTCCTTGCCGACCTTTCCGGAGCAGTCCGGCCAGCGGCGCAGCACAGGCTGGTTCAACAAACAAACCTTCGAGCCGGGCAATCATGGAATAAGCGGCAAGGATTTCAGTGTCCGTTACGCTTTCGATTAATCCGTGAGATTCCGAGACGGCGGTGGTTGCGCCTTCCCAACTGGCGGGATTACCGATGCGAATGGCGGTGGCAATCGTTTGCGGATCGGCGATGGGATGACCCTCGACAATCGGTGCGGCACCCGCGGCCTGAAATCCGCACATGTGTGGCAGGGCCGAAATCATTCCCTGCTGATGGTATTCCTTGAAACCGCGCCAGTAGGCCGTGATGTTTCCAGCGTTGCCGACCGGCAGAAAATGAAAATCGGGCGCGCGCCCCAGAATATCACAAATTTCAAAGGCAGCCGTTTTCTGTCCCTCGATGCGAACCGGATTGATCGAATTGACGACCTCGACTCCGGGACGAGTGCCCAATTCGCGCACGACGCGCAGGGCATCATCGAAATTACCGCGCAGGGCGATCATCTCCGCGCCATACATTCGGGCTTGGGCCAGTTTGCCCAAGGCGATCTTGCCGTGGGGCAGGAGCACCGCGCAACGAAGTCCTGCGCGTCCCGCATAAGCGGCGGCTGAGGCCGAGGTGTTCCCGGTGCTGGCACAAATAACAAGTTTGGCTCCGCGGGCCAACGCCTGCGTCATGGCGGCGGTCATGCCACGATCCTTGAAGGAAGCGGTGGGATTAACGGCTTCGTATTTCAGGAAAAGATCAAAACCGCCACCCGCCTGCTCAGCAAAACGCGGCGCGGGAATGAGCGGGGTGTTGCCTTCCTGCAAGGTCACGATTTTGGCGCCTTCCGGAATCCAGTTCATGTGGGCGCGGTAGTGCTCAAGGACACCCGGCCAGGCGGAAAGAGTTTTTCGGTGCATCATGGAAAGAGGTAGGTTAAAGAGATAAAAGGAGCGCGCAAGAATAGTCCGATTCGCTTTCGGCTCCACACAAATTATTTGGAGCGGATGACCTCTCCATTATCCGCGACGCGACGACAGTCGAGCCGATTGATCAACCAGCTACAAAGGAAGCCTCACGGAAGCAGTGCTTAAATACTGCTTCCGAACCATCCTAAAGCCTTGCCAGCGAAAGCGAGGCATTAGGGAATCGAAGCCAATTTACTCTCTGCGTCGATACGAGCGCAATGGGGACATAGAGGCCGATTGCCGTTACCTTGCATCAGGTAATAAGACTCGATGTGACTCCCCTCCGAGCATTTGGTATTATCATGGTGAAATGTTTCACCACGCTTCTTGGAGTGCCAGGGACCTATCTTCATTTGTTCCTTTGGTTATGGGTTACCGAGAACAACTTTACTTAAATTAAGCATACATACTTCATTTGTCTAGAGGCTCCTAATTAGTTAGATAAAAATTTTCATTACTTGAATAATTTTTTGGGTGCAATCGTAGGTACATGCAATAAAAGTGATTTATGGCATGGAGGATGACTACTGGTTGCCTTTGGAAAGGGGCTTTGCTTTTTGCAATTCAAAGCGCAGTGATTTTTTTCCCTTTTCAGAATAGCTGTGCAGATGAGGTGAAATTAGATGAAATTTTTCATCATATAGATCACGCTCCTTCTTGGTCCGGAATGAAAGTAGAGAGCCAGGGTCAGCAATTGGTTCAAGCAATCGAAGAGACAAAACATTTAAGCACTCCAGAATTAAAGGCAATCATCACGCGGTTGCTTTCGGTCAATAATAAAACAGCTAAGTTCTTTGGTACGTGGTCTAAAATCTATGTTCTCAATCGGTTTTTCTTCAAAGTACCTCCTTCATATCAGCCTAACGAAGAGATAAAGTCCTTTGGAGCTTGGTGGATCGCTCACTCAAAAGGCCCTCTTTATCCACTCGTTGAAAAACCGAACGGAGAATTTGTTATCCTCGAAGGATACATCGGGGGGTATATGGGGCGCCTTTACGAGCCACTTTCCGAGGCAGATTATTTCAATCTTAAGTATGGTCGCCGGTTTCCCCAATAGGCATGAATCAAGAATCTCTACAGTAAAACTGCAGGGTATGTTATGCTTCGTTGTGTAACGGGAAGCTTCGCATGAAATTTTCAGGCATTCTGATGCTGGTCGTAGGTCTTGGGTTGGGACTTGCCGCAGGCAGTTATTTCGCTCCCAAAGTCTGGCACACGGGAACGTTTTCCGAGTCTGCCGTCAGCAATTCACATTCCCTCAACAAAGCCAACGATACACAAAATAAAACGCAAGGACAGGAAACATCGGTTCCGACACCGTTGATGACCCAAACTCCAACCCTGTCCTCTATCATAGAGAGCCCTGAAGCTAGTTCCTATCGCCAGCTTAAAGATAAAATAGCTTATGTTGATGGTCTAAATCCAGAACAGATTCCAGAGGCTATCCATCAGATTGAATCATTGCATGATGTACAACAGACATCCGGCATACTATCGATTTTGATGACAAGATGGGCAGAAGTTGATCCTCAGGGTGCGTTGGCTTGGTCGCAAAAAAAGAGTAATGATCCTCGCGCTGATCTTGGAAAATCAAGTAAAATGACTGAGCTTGTCTATGCTGTCTTGGCCGAACGCGATCCAGAAAATGCTATTAGTCAAGCGCAGCAATTACCGGTGGGGCCGCAGCGCGATACGGCCTTAATGACTATTGCGAAGGAATTTGCTAAACAAAATCCAGCTAAAGCCCTCCAACTGGCCCAAAACATCAAGAATGGTACTACTGCTGGTGCCTATATCATTTTTACCAAATGGGCTCAAAAAGATCCCGATGAAGCAACGCAGGCACTTCTTCAACTTTCCAATGAAGTCCAGCGTACGCAAGCTATTGAAGGAATGGTCGTTAGCCTGACTCAAAAAAGCCCGCAAGCAGCGTTGAAATGGCTAAGTCAACTGCCACTGGGTAAGATACATGATACAGCGCAGACAATGGTTACTGTTCAATGGGCGTTAACTGATCCTCAGGCTGCTGCTGTTTGGGCGCAAAAATTACCACCTTCTCAAGTGAAGAATTCTACCTTGGAGGGAGTCGCTGCAATACTGGCACAAACAGATACTTCGGCAGCTTTGGCGTTAATCCAGGATGTTCCTCGTAACGAACTAAAGAGCTTTCTGCTTGATACCGCTAGATTTCAATCGGCCATTGGAGATGCTCGATCCGCCTTGGCTCTGGCTAAGGATCTTCCTCCTTCCCGGGAGAAAGATACAGCCATGCAGGAAGTCGTTTCAAAATGGGCTCAAAATGATCCTAAGGCAGCAGAGGCGTATGTCGAGGCACTGCCGGAGGGTCCCCTTAAAAACAATCTTATCGGTAATGTCATCGCTCAATTAGCCAATGTGGATATCAATTCCACTTTGGATTTGATCAATAAGATGCCCTTGGGCAAGGCAAGGGACAATGCCCAACAATCAATCATTTATCAATGGAGCTATAGTGATCCGCAGGCAGCCCTTGCCTACGGAGAATCGTTGCCGCTCGGCAGCGCGCGAAATAGTGTTATCCAGAGAGTAGCCTCCACAATGTTCGAGCAAAATCCCGTAACTGCAGCCGACTGGTTAAAAAAACTCCCTGACGACGCTACTAAAAATCAGGTAATAGGTGGGATTGCTAACGATTGGGTAAGCAATGATCCTACTTCTGCTGCAGCTTACGCTCTAGCTATGCCGCCGAGTGAAGGTCAAGCGAAGCTCATCAATGCTGTGGCTACCCAATTGACCTCCGAAAATCCAACCGAGGCCATTAAATGGGCAGATCAATTACCAGAAGAGGCAGGCAAAGCTCAAGCCGCCACAAGTATTGTTAAACAATGGTCCCAAAACGATCCAGCCGCTGCTGCGCAATGGGTAGCCACTCTTTCTGATAGCCCACAGAAAGACCTCGCCTATTCCAGCATTGCCAACAATTGGGCAAATAATGACCCTGTTCAGGCTACCGCATGGCTAACGCAACTGCCTGCGGGATCTTCCCGCGATGCTGCGGCCAAAACCTTCAGCAACCAGGTATTTAACACCGATCCTGATCGGGCTGTGCAATGGGCCGCGTCCATTACTGATCCAACAGCCCAGCAAGCGCAGGTCACCAATCTTTTGCAAAAATGGATGCAGACTGATCCCGCCAGTGCAGCCGCCGCCGTGCAAAAATCATCCTTATCAGACGATGTTAAAGCCAAGCTTTTGCAACCGAAGCATTAAAATTAAGAGAGGTTAAGCGGTAGGCTTTTTTTCCGCTTTCTCGACCCGTTCCGGCTTGGCTTCGACGCGGCGCGAGGCGGCTTCGCGGGCAAGTTTGCGGAAAGTGAGTTGGGCCTGGGCGGGTTCCTTGCCGACGGGTGCCTTGGCGCGGGTATAGATCCCATCGGAATCGAGCACGCGCGCCTTCACGCAATCGCTCAGGTAGGCGGGCAGGATTTCATGGATGATTCGTTTGCTCGAACCCGGATCGAGCACCGGGAAAACCACTTCGACCCGACGGAAAAGATTGCGCGGCATCCAGTCCGCGCTGCCAAGATAAACCTTCGATTTACCGCCGTTGCCAAAGTAGTAAATCCGGCTGTGCTCGAGGAAACGGCCCACGATGCTGATGACGTTGATGTTCTCGCTCACGCCGGGCACACCGGGACGCAGACAGCAGATGCCGCGGATGATAAGGTCAATTTTTACGCCCGCCTGCGAAGCCTCATAGAGCGCGGTGATGAAGCTCTCCTCCACCAGGGAATTGAGCTTCACGATGATTCGCCCTTCCTTGCCCTGCCGGGCGAGGTCGCGCTCGTGCTGGATCAATTTCAGGAACGCATCGTGCATCTGGAATGGGGCGACGATGAGTTGCTTCACGCCCTTGAATTCTGAAAGTCCGGTCAGCGTGTTAAAAAGCGAGGCGACTTCCTCTCCCAGGTCGTGATTGGAGGTGAGAACGCTCAGGTCGGTGTAAAAACGGGCCGTGCTCGGGTGATAGTTTCCCGTGCCGAGATGGAGGTAGTGACGCAACCGATCCTCATCGCGACGCACGACCATCAACACTTTGCAATGCGTTTTGAGTCCCACCAGTCCGTAAACAACATGGACACCAGCTTCTTCCAATTGACGCGCCCAGTTGATGTTGTTGGCCTCGTCGAAGCGCGCGCGCAGTTCAACGAGCACGGTGACCTGCTTGCCGAGTTCGGCGGCACGAATCAACGAGAGTACAATTGGTGAGTCGCCACTTGTGCGATAGAGCGTCAGTTTAATCGCGAGCACGGCGGGATCAGACGCGGCATGTTCCAAAAATTCGACGACGCTGGTGAAGCTTTCGTAGGGATGATGCAGCAGCACATCCTGATGACGTAGAATCTCGAAGTAATCGGAACCGGCGGGTAAGACAGGCGAGGTGACGGGTATGAAAGGCTTGTCGCGCAATGAGGCCAGCGCGTCGATGGAAGTCAGCGGCGTCAGGTGCAGGAAATTGAGCGGGCCGTTGATCAGGTAAACGTCATCCTCAGTCAGCTTGAAAATGTCGAGGAGCACATGTCGCATGTCGGGTGGGCAGCCCTGTTCGATTTCGAGTCGTACCGCATTGCCGCGTGCGCGTTTGCGCAGTTCATCCTCAATGGTACGCAGCAAATTTTCCGCTTCTTCCTCGTCGATATAGAGATCGCTATTGCGCGTGATCCGGAATCCGTAAACCTGATCGACGATCAAACCGGGGAACAGGTCGTGAATGTGATTCTGGATCAAATTCTGGATGAGAATGTAGTGCCATTTGTTCGCGGAGGGATGGGGGATGCGCACCAGCCGGGGCAAAACGCGCGGAATCTGCACCACGGCGTGAAGAACTTCGGTTGGCCGTTCGGGCCGTTTCAAACGCAGGAAAAGATTGTGGCTTTTGTTCTGGAGTTGCGGGAAGGGATGGCTTGCATCAACCGCCAGTGGCGTCAATACCGGGAAAACCTCCTCCTTGAAATAGTGCGAGGCCCACGCCTGGTCCTCTTTGCTCATTTTCTTGAACTCGTGCAGATAGACTCCGTGTTCCCCGAGAGCCGGAAGAAGCTCGCGGTTCCAAAGTTGATACTGGTCGTCGATCAGCTTCAACACATTCGCGCGAATGGCGTCAAAAGTCTGCCGTGCGCCCAAGCCGTCCGGGCCCGAATCGTCCGAGTCATGTTCGATCTGTTGCTTGAGACCCGCGACGCGCACTTCAAAAAACTCATCGAGATTGGACGTCACAATCCCGAGAAAGCGCACCCGTTCCAGCAGCGGCTGGCTCGTATCCTGCGCCTCCTCCAGGACCCGGCGATTAAACGCCAGCCAGCTCAATTCGCGATTGATAAAGAACTGTGGATCGGAAATGTCGGGCGTCGTCATGGGGGAGGTTGAAGATACTCTTTTCCGTGGAGAACGGGCAACGCGGGAATTGTGACGACCGCGTGACGAAGGAACCAGGCGACCGATTTCTTTCTTCAAAATTTCGTAACCGCGAACGAGTCCCGGCCCCGATTGCAGAATGTCATCGGAGGGAATCTCGAAGACGCGGCCCGCGCTTACGGCAGGCAGCTTATCCCAACCGGGTCGCGACGTGATCTCCGCCATCTGTACCGGCTTTCCGCACCACGATGCGAAGATGATCTCCGGCGTCTGTACGATGATGTCCTCCGATGTAACGACGCGCGCCGCCGCTTTTTTTTCGTGACGTTTATCGGCGAAAATATCGATTCCGCCCGCCCGTTCGATCAACTCCGATACCCAACCGATTCCCGTCACGAGCGGTTCCGGCCACTCCTCGAAATAGACGCGGGGGCGGTGCGCGCCGTAAATTGCGACCGGTCGCAAATCGTTTTCCATTTGCGCCACTAATTGCTCCGCGCGGTCGCTTTTGCGGACGAGTTGGCCCAGGTTGCGAATCGCATCGTAAATCTCCTCTAGGCTCCGGGAATTAATCGCCCAGACCGTCACGCCCGCCTTGATCAAATCGGAGGCAAGTTGATGCTGCACGTCGGTCGAGGTGATGACCAGGTCGGGCTTAAGGTGCAGGATCGCCTCCATGTTTCCCGAGGAAAAGCCGCTGACGCGCGGTTTTTCTTTCGCGCCCTTCGGCAACTTATAGAAAGCCGTAATTCCCACCACCTGCGGCCATGCTCCGAGTTGGTAAAGAATATCGGCCCCGTCGGCTCCGAGAGCGACGAGTCGTTGGGGAAAGGCATTGCGCGACACAATCGCAAAGCTTACTCCGTTTTCGATTGGTGAGAAATCTTAATGTAGCGGTGAACCTGACGTTGATTTTGACGGAATTAACGAAAGACAAACGGAATTCACGGAATTTTTTTGACAGGATTAATATGATTAACAGGATTAGGGAGGCGGTCGCTTGCTTACACCCGGTCATCCTGAGCTTGTCGAAGGATCAGCTCCCGAGAAGTCCACACTTGCAGGGCGAGTCGTACGCTTTTTGAGGGCTGATCCTTCGACAAGCTCAGGATGACGGAGTTGTAGAGTAAAAAATTCCGTAAATTCCGTCTGCTTTCCGTAATTCCGTAAAAAAATAGCGACACAGCCTTGGCGAAAGGGGAGAGAGCCTCTACGCTCAACCTTTCCTATGGAAGACGAAAGCGAACTTTTAGCATTGCGCCGGGCACGGCTGGACACTTGGCGCGAGATGGGCATCGACCCCTTCGGCGAGGCTTTTCCCGGCGCGGAGACCTGCCGTCAGGTCGTGGAAAATTATGCCGATGAACGTCCGGTGCGAATTGCCGGGAGACTTATTTCCAAGCGCGAAATGGGCAAGAACGTCTTCGCTCACATCCAGGACGAGACCGGCAAGCTCCAGGTTTACGCGCAGGTGCAGGGACTCGGTGACAAGTTCGCTTTCTGGAAGCTTCTCGACATCGGCGACTTCATCGGCGGCGAGGGGACTCTTTTCACGACCAAGACGGGAGAAAAGACCGTCCGCCTTTCCGACCTGAAAATTCTTTCCAAATCGCTTCGCCCCATTCCCAGCCAGTGGTACGGCCTCTCCGATGTTGAGCAGCGCTATCGTCAGCGTTATGTCGATCTCATCGTCAGCGAAGAAGCGCGCCGCGTTTTGCTTCTCCGCAGCCGCATCGTCAGCGAAGTCCGACGTTTCTTCGAGGAACGCAGTTTCATCGAAGTTGAAACGCCGATGATGCAGACCATCGCGGGTGGCGCGGCGGCACGTCCATTCGTCACGAAGCACAACGCGCTCGGCATCGACCTTTACATGCGCATCGCGCCCGAGCTTTATCTCAAGCGATTGCTCGTCGGCGGCTTCACGCGCGTGTTTGAAATCAACCGCAATTTCCGCAACGAAGGCATTTCGCGCCGTCACAATCCCGAGTTCACCATGCTGGAGGCTTACTGGGCCTACGCCGATTTCGGCACGATGGCGCAACTGGTCGAGGATCTTATCACCAGCGTCGCGCTCAAGGTCACCGGTTCGCTTCAGGTCGGGGGGCGTCCCGCCAGTGAGGACGGTGCCATTCCCGCTCTCGCGCCCATCGACCTCACGCAGCCCTGGCCGCGCAAGCCCTACCGCGAACTCGTCCGCGCTGCCGCCGGTGACGACTGGTTTACGATCAGCGTGCAGGAACGTCGCGAACGGTGCGCGAAGTTGGGCGTCGAAATCTCACCTGCGATGGAGGATTTTGAAGTCACCAATCAGGTCTTCGAAAAACTCGTCGAAGCGAAAACACGTAATCCGCTTTTCGTTACACATCTTCCCACGGAACTGGTTCCGCTCGCGCGGCAGACCGCCGCAGACCCCTCCACAGTCGATGTCTTTGAACTCATTATCGCCGGGCAGGAAGTCGCCCCCGGTTACAGCGAATTGAACAATCCCATCGTTCAACGCCAGCGCCTCGAAGCACAGGCGGGAGAAGAACAGCAGAATCTCGATGAAGATTTTCTCACCGCGCTCGAATACGGAATGCCCCCCGCTGGTGGAATCGGCCTTGGTATCGACCGTCTGGTCATGACTCTGACGGGCGCTGAATCGATCCGCGATGTGATCCTCTTCCCTCTTCTCAAGCCCAAGTCTTAAACGACATGAGCTTACTCCATCCTAACAAGGAAGCAGGAGCGTCGTCTTCGCAGGAACCGATGCCGCCCGGCATCCATAACGTCTATATCTTCGAGGTATTCAATACCGCCTCATGGAGCATCGTCTTGGGTTCTCCCATGCTGCTTTTCTTGCAACATCTCAACGCCACCGCGACCATTTTCGCCATTGCGGCCACCCTGGCCCCCTTCCTCAATATCCTGCAGATTCCATCAGCTCGATTTGTCGAGCGGGTGGGCTACCGTCGCTTTGTCCTGGCCGGCTGGATCAGCCGCAGTTTCGTCGTGATCGGAATGGCCATCGTCGCCTTTCTGCCTGATCAGAGGATCGACAACACCACGCGAATTTATTCAATAATCATTCTTTTGTTCATTTACAATACGATGCGGAGCATTTCCGTATGCGGCATGTTGCCGTGGTTTACCCACATCGTGCCCGAAAATCGCCGGGGCGAATTTCTGGCCAGGGATCAGATGGCGGGCGCTGGTGCCACGGTCGTCTGCCTCTTTCTTTCGAGCCTGCTCTTTAACGTTCATGAGGCTTGGTATGCCTACGGCGTCGTCTTTTCGCTTAGCGCAGTTTGTGCCTTTATCAGTCTTCTTTTTTTGCGGCGCGTTCCGGATGTACCGGTGGAAAAAATTGATCGAAATCGCAGGCCAATCCCCTGGCGCGAGATCTTTTTTTATCCGCCGTTTTTCAAGTACATTCGCTACAACGTCATCATCAACCTGGCGCTGGGCGGTTCGTCTGCCTTTTGGGTTCGTTATTTCAAGACGTTCCTCAATATCAGCGAGGCTGGCATCCTGCTCGTCGGAGCCTTCACGACTATCGTCCTCGCGTTGATGCTGTTTTTGGTGGCACCGCTCATTGATCGTGCGGGTAACAAGCCAGTCCTGACGGTCTCGAATTTCTTTTTCGCTTCTCATTTCGGTGGCTGGGCACTCTACGCGGGCGGGTTAATTCCTCACCGATTCATCATGCCGATGCTCTGCGTCCAGGTCTGCACCGCCGCTTTTGGCGGCGCGCTCTGGAACCTCGCCAATGTCCGAATGGTCATGGGCCTCGTCCCCCAGATGGGACGCCCCCACTTCCTCGCGCTTTACAGCGTGACTGCCAACATCACCCTCGGCATTGGAGGACTTTTCTGGGGGCCGATCATGGATCACCTCGCCCATTGGAATATCGTCTGGGGTTTCTGGCACTGGAATACCTACAGCCTTTTCTACTCCACCATCTGCCTTATCATCCTCATCGGATTGTGTTTCCTCGGAAACGTACCTGAACCCAAAACCATGACCTGGGATGCCTTCATGCACGAACTGTTGGTCAAAACTCCCAGCCGGGCGGTTTCGCGCCTCATTGGTCGGCTGCGTGGATCGGGGCCCGGATGAAAAAGTTATTCCCATGGATTAGCGCCCTGGCGATCCGGTTGCTCGTCTCGACCTTGCGCATCAAGGTTGAGGATCGCGGCGGCATCTTCGACCAACCGGATCATCCGCCGGTCATCCTCGCTTTTTGGCATAATCGACTTTTCCTCATGGCCTCATTTCACGAACGCCATTTCAAAGGACGGACGGCGCGGGCATTCATCAGCCGCAGCCGCGATGGCCAATTCATCAGCGACGTTGTCGCGCAATTTGGAGTGCAGGCTGTGCGCGGCAGCAGTTCCAGGCATGGCATCTCTGCGGCTTTGACCGCAATCCGCGCTGCGCAGGATGACCGGCTCGAGCTTGTCATCACTCCCGACGGCCCGCGCGGTCCACGCTACCAGGTTCAACCCGGGATACTTCGGCTGGCCCAGGCGACCCAGCGTCCCATCATCCCGATTACCACCCATCTCGGATGGAAGATCGTGCTCAAAAGCTGGGATCGCTTTCAGGTTCCGCTTCCTTTCTCAACCTGCCGATTGATCTCCGAGGCACCGATTACCGTTCCTGCGGATGCCACTGAAGCGGAACTCACGGCCATCAGTGCACGGGTAGGGGAAGCCTTGGGCGGCGATTAGCGCATTTTATCAAAAGATGCTGGCATTATTCGAAACGAGAGATAATTTGTACATGAATAAACTATCGCCCCTAATTGTGACAGGAGCATCCCTTCTTGAAGCGATGTCAGGGCGACGTTAACGATGTAACCATTATTTTAAGCTACAACACACTACTCTTATGAAACGTCTCATCACACTATTGTTTATTGGAGGAATGATGCTTCCGCTTTGCGCGGCTTCCCTGGTCAAAGATCCGATTGAAGACTACTTAAGCCAGCCGGATGCTCCGCAAAATCCCCAGACCATAAACAACGGAATCCAGCAGATGACCCTGGATGTGAACGGAGAAAAGGTGCTCTTCATCTCCGCCCACGGATTTAGCGAAGGGGGGCCGGGTAATATCTGGGTCGCCTACGTGCCGAATGGCGCGGAATTTACACGGCTCGACAAAACGGCAGACGGCAAGCCGATTGTTTTTAATGAAGGGACTCTTCACATGGAAGATTTGCCCGAGACGTCCGCCAAGGGGCTGATCACTTACCTGCGAACCACCAACGAGACAGGCAATATCTGGGTTTATAATTTATCGAAGGGCCAACTCACGTTGCAAAAAATCCGTTCCATTGATACAAAAAAACCAAAGGATCAGGCTTATCTCGACAAGTATTTTGATAACCCGGGACGCTATCCCATGACCGACTTGTCCCCAGGGCAATTAGTCAACGCAGGCTACACCCTGCCGCCAGATAAATCCGCGCCATCGACATCGGTACAGCCGAAGGTGATTCCCAACGACACCACCGAACCGACATTACAACCTTCCGTGAAAACGGCTCCGCAACCCGAGCAAGCTGTTCCGGTCGCCGATGAAGCGCCCGTCCCGGCCTGGGTTTACGTAATCGTCATCTTCAGCGCCCTCTTCCTGGTGGCAGCCTGGTATTATATCAGATCCAAAAAGTGAGATAGTCCGCTACAGGCAGGCGGGTAGCGTAATTTGAAAAAAGGGGAAAAGCATGCAGCAGTCTTGAATTTCGTATATGCTCTGCGAGCCTGTCTCCGTACCTGTCCCCCTTTTTCTTTTTACTTATCCAATGGAACACCTCGAAAATCTGATCAAAGCATCCATTAGCGGGATTTACAGGGATAAAATCGATGTATACTCGTATGCCGTATATTTTAATCATGAATCAAAACGCAGGATATCAATTTGCATCGATACAAAAGATAATTCCGTTTTTTAGGTAAATAAGAGCAATAAGTTTACGGAAAAATATTTTACCAGTTTTCTAAACGAGGATGACCTTGATTCCCTTATAAACTTTTCATTTAACTCAGGCCGAAATTATTCATTGGGTGATTTTAAGTATGTAAACATAGCTTCATACGAGTACAAAAACGACTTAGATTATGCCAACGCATTCATCTTGAGTGCCATTAAAGCCGTGATTTCACATCAGGATGAAATTACAAAATTTTCCACAACCCCTGAACAAGTCTTGTTTAGTTGCTCCACAAGAGAAGATGAGTATGGAATATCATGGTTCAAGATCACGACCAAGTCCTAGTAGTCAGGCAAAAAGACTAGAGAAAAATAGAAATAGGGGACAGGCACAATTAGCGATTCAAAAAAGGTGCCGCAAACAACTATCTCGGTGGTTGGCGATTTCATGCCACCCTGAAAGGGTGGCAAGCCTTTAGCCCAGGGTTGGAGCGAAGCTCCTACCCTGGGTGCACGATCAAACGGCCCAACCCTATAAGGGTTGAATCGTTGCGCTTGGGTTGGATTCGCTTTAACCCTTACAGGGTTAAAACTTATGCACGTCTTTCCCAGGGTAGCGGCTACGTCGCAACCCTGGGCTGAATGCTCTCAACCCCGTTGGGGTTGGAGACATTGGTGTTCGTGTGAACAGGCTCTATGGCATTTTAGGAAATAGGGTAGCCGCCTTTTCCGGCGGTCGAATGGCCGCCGAGGTAGCCGTCAACCGCCGGGCGACGGTGCGGAAAATTCCCGCGCTCGGCGATCGCGGGCTACCCCAAAACCGAAGCAAGCTTTGAGGAATTACACCCAAGAAATTAAAAGGCTCTAAAGCGATGTCTTGGAGACGAGGACGCGGGCGAGAGCGATATCCTTGAGGATTTGCGCTTTTAAGGCGTCGGCATCGGGAAATCGTTGCTCGTCGCGAATCCACGAGAAGTCGGATAGCTCCAGTTGTTTTCCGTAGAGATCGTTCGCGTAATCAAGCAAATGAACTTCGAGCGAGTCGGTGCCGTTGGAAGTGAAGGTGGGACGTTTGCCCAGGTTCATTACTGCCGGATGCGTTTTCTTTTCATCATCAATGCGCACACGGACGGCATAGACACCGCGTGGCGGCAGCAACTGCTCCACGTTTTCCAGATTGGCGGTGGGAATGCCAAGTAACTTTCCCCGTCCTTCTCCATGGATGACTTTGCCTGAAACCGCGTGGGAACGACCCAGCAGCCGCGCGGCATCGTCGAAACGTCGCTGCACGATGGCTTCCCGGACTCGCGTACTGCTGACCGGCGCGCCGTCGATTTGCACCGGCGCGATGGCTTTCACGGTGAACCCATGAGCCTGCGCCAGTTCAGCCAGACGCTCGGCGTTGCCTTCGCGATTGCGCCCGAAAGTCCAGCTTTCGCCAATGGCCACATGTTGCAGGTCGGGGAAAATCCGCCCGATCTCCTGAACGAAAGCAGCGGGGGAGAGTTCGCGCAGCGCCTCATCGAATTTCACCGCGACAACCACCACGGTTCCCAACGCGCGCAGCAGTTTCAGTTTTTGTTCCAGCGTCGTCAACCGGGGAGGCAGGCGATCCGGCGCAATGATCGCGAGGGGATGCGGCTCGAACGTCAATGCGGCCACATTTTCCTGCAAGCTGCGCACGACGGCCTGGTGTCCCAGGTGAACGCCATCGAATACGCCAATTGCCAGCCCGGTGACACCCGGATGCGGTGCCAGTTGGGAAAGGGAGAGGGGGCCGATCAGCACAAAAGAAATTATTGCCGGCGCAGACGCGAAACCTCAGGCAGGGTCAGGAGCGAGGGCAGTAGCGCATGGGCGTCGGTCACCTTTTGCAACGTCTCCCAATTCATGGCGCGTTCGAGGGAAAAATTGCCCGACTTGAGACGGCTGAGCTGAATCAAATGCGCGCCGCAACCGAGGTCGTGGCCAATGTCGTGACAATAGGTGCGGACATAAAAGCCCTTGCTGCATTGGATGCGAAACTTGATCAGCGGCAGCGCAACCTCGTCGATCACGTAGTTGCTGATGTGGACGAGGCGCGGTTCGCGTTCCACCGTTTTACCGGCCCGCGCCAATTTATAGAGAGGCACGCCCTGTTGTTTCAAGGCGGAGACCATCGGCGGAATCTGGTAAAAATCGCCGGTATATTTCTGGAAAGCCGCCTCGAGTTGTTCGCGGGTGAGGGCAGGCACCGGTTTTTCCTCCAGCGTCTTGCCATCGCCATCCTGCGAATCGGTGGTTACGCCGAGCTTCATCGTCCCGGCATACTCCTTGTCCTCGGCCATTAACAAATCCTGAATTTTGGTTGCCTTGCCGATGACCAGCATGAGCAGGCCTGTCGCCAGTGGATCGAGCGTTCCGCAATGGCCCACTTTTTTGAAATGAAACCGGCTGCGAACATAATCGACCACGTCGTGTGAGGTGCATCCGCTTGGTTTATCGATGAGGAGAACTCCGTCTGCTTCCATAATTTTTAGTTTGGTAATTGTTTCGCGATTAAATCCAACAGTTTCTTTTCCAGTGCCGCCGGATCGAGTCGCGTTCTCAGGCCGGCGGCAAGACGATGCCCGCCACCGCCGAACTCCGCGCAAATTTTCTGGACATCAACCTTGCCGCGCGAGCGCACACTGGCTCGGGTCTGCCCCTCCGGCATCGCTTCGAGCAGGAATGCCACCTCGACCGTTCGGATGGCTTGAAGATATTCGATCAGCCCCTCGGTTTCATCAGGAGTTGCGCCGCTGCGGGCGAACATTTCCGGGGTAAGGCAAAACCAGGCCACCCGATCCTTGTTGGCAAAGTGGATCGCATTGAATACCTCGCGCATCAGGAACAATCGCTCGGCGCGAAAATTCTGGTAGCAACTTTCCGAGAGATCGGTCGGATCGGCGCCAGCCTCGACCAGTCGGGCGGCAACTTCGAATGTGCGCACCGTCGTCTGGCGGTAGCGAAAGGAACCGGTGTCGGTCATCAGGCCAACGTAAAGATTCGAGGCCACTTCCGGGGTGAGGGGCCATTTCAGCGCGGTGATGATTTCATACAGCACCTGTGCGGTGGCCGGAGACTCGGCATCGATCAAGTTCAACCTGGCATAACCGGGATTGCTGACGTGATGATCAATGTTCACATCGGGCGTGCGTTGCCACTGTTCAAACGCGGAGCCGAGCCGTTTCTGGTCCGCGCAATCGACGGCGATGATCAGGCGATCCTGCTCGGGGGCGGTGGGCAGGGTAGTGGTCAGGCCCGTGCTACCGGGAAGAAATTGGAAAGGCTGCGTCAAGCCATCCGCGTTGGTCATGACGACATCCTTGCCTGCCGCCCGCAGACTTAATCCGAGGGCCAGGGTTGAACCGTAGGCGTCGCCATCAGGGCGCACATGGGAAATCACCAGGATGCGTTTATGCTGATCGCACAGGTTTTGAAAAGAGTTGAAAAGATCCGGATTCAGCATAACTAGAAAACCTCAAGGAATAGGATAGATGCGAATCAATGTCGAGCATCATGCCCGGAGAAGTCTTTGTTCGATACCTGCAATTCCGACGTTAGTGCAGGAGAAAGAAGTAGTAATAAGCTCCACCCACGACTGCCAGCAACAAAACGACTCCGCCGATGACCTTGGGCCAGGGACTGCTCTGCTTTGGTTGCTCAGGTTGCTCCAAGTCTTCATAGTTGATGGCCGATTGACCCTTCACATAGACACTGTTGTCCTTGACGGTGCCGGTTGAGCGGCTTGGCGCTCCCGTGGGAAGTTTTGTTGTCACGCGACTGTAAGAGTTATTTGAGGGTTCCACCGGCTGAAGGTCATTTTCGTCCGTGCGAGGAGGAGGGACAGGAGCGTTTAGATTGGTCAGCTTTGGACGCTTCATGGCTGGTTCAAATTTCATCTGGACCACGCCCACTTGAATGGAATCACCGGGCCGGAGAATAACTTCCGTAATGGATTCCCCGTTGACGGAAGTTCCGTTTGAGGAATTGAGATCGCGCAGAACGACATCCGAGCCGCTCAGGATAAAAATACAGTGGCGATTGGAGACAGAGGAATAGGCGAGGGGAATTTCATTTCCAGCGGCGCGTCCCACATGGGTATATTCCTCTTCCAACTCAAAAATAATCGGAGGCTGATCGGGCAGAACCACCGTCAGTTTGGGCTGACTGTCCTGCGCTCGTGTGCTGGTGGCTGGTTCGAGTGTTGTCACGGGCGCGGCTGCGGGTTGCTTGGGGCCACCAGCGTTGAAATCAGCGCGACGCGCGCCTTCAAATAAAAGTTGCTCCCACGTCAAGGTCACTGTTCTTTTGTGCGGCAGAATGTCTTCATCCAGCGTGAAACCGCCCCCGGGCCAACTCAGCATAAGGTAAACGGCTTCCTCACCTTCGTTGACTCCGCACAGGGCATGGAGTACGCGGCCATGCTGAACGTAGATAAAACCATACGATTCACCCGAGCGAAAAGTGATCTGGCCGCTGCGGTGACTCAAGCAGCACATCTGGAGAACCTCGGCCAATCCCATTTGAGTCTGGGAGCCAAAACCGGAAGGAACCGGTTGTCTTGAATCAGGAGCGGGGTTACTATTTTGATAGCTCATCGAATTAATATTTGCTGTTGCAACTAAAAGAGAATAGTGCAGCATCGACGAGGCTTGACAAGCTTTCCAGAACAACACTTTTTATATGGCACTTTTTTCTTTTGGTAAAAAAGATAAAAACCCCACCGAAGCCCCTGCATCTGTTGGAAAAGCATCTCCAACTCCACCCAAGATTCAGACCCCTCCGGCGGCGGTTTCCGTTCCCTCCGTTCGGCCTCCACAGCCGGCCGGTTTGGTACCCGTTACAGGCATGCCTGTTGGCGCGGTAACGACCCAACCGATGATTATGCCCCGGGGTCTTGCGGGCAGCGGTTTAAAACCAATTCGTCCTGGTACAGCACAGTCGGTGCGGTCAACCCAGAGAATTGTTCTTCCTGGCTCTCCTAATTCAGCTTCGAGGCAGATCAACATGACGAAACCGCTGAATGCACAGCCGCAGACTGGCCGGATTAATCTGCCCATTGGCATGATCCTGCGCTGTCTTCCCCAGGAGGTTCTTGCATCTGACATCACCGAGTTCGAGGCTTCCGGCGCTGCCGCCACCGAAATCGGTCTCCCGATGAACATGATTTTAAGCCAGCTTCCCTCGGGAAAGGTTGAAGTGGCTCTTCAGGATCTGGTGCCTCATTTTCCAGCAGGATACCTGCAGCCCACCCAGTCCATTGCAGCCTACCTGCCCACGATGATCAGCCTGCCCCTCATGGATGTCGTGATGCGTATACCGCCCGATCTCCTTGCCCTGCGGCCTGACCAAAAAGATGTCGATTCTGCTGTGATCAACATGGCGGATCCCTTCACCGAAGAGATCTTGCGCGAGCAGGCCGAAGCTGCCCGCAAGCAACAAGCTGAAGGCAACGTTGCCGCCGCCAGCCCTGCTCCGCAGATGCAACAGACGGTAGCGCCAACACCGCGACCAGCTTCAATTCCTTTACCGACACCGACGGGAGCCCCACCGATGCCGCAGGCCAACAGAGTACCAACACCGCCTTCGCCCTCCTTTTCCCGCCCCGGTGGTATTACAGCATCTGGTCTCGTGCGCGCCAATTCGCCTGTTCCACCTACGGCTCCCAGTACGGCTGCCCGGTCTATTTCACCTTCAGGACGTCTTCCTGCACCGACCCGGGCGACTGCGCCCATCCCCACGCGGCCTCCGGCTGAGCCATCTGCGGTGCCAACGCCTTCCACCGCTCCGGCGGCCCCTCCTCCACCCCGTCAGACAGGTTCCCTGCCAGCGCCTCGTCCGCCTGTGGGCACTGCGCCACAATTTTCGACGGCTCCCCTGCGTCCCCCGGCAGCTCCTCAAACGCAACCCGTCCCGGCTTTGCCGACAGTTACCGATACTGCTCCACAACTTCCTGTTTTCACACCGCCGCCCGAAGCCCCGGTTCAAGTTGAAGCTGCCCCGGTCGAAGAACCTGTTGCCGCTCCTTCATCTCAACCCGATGAGGCGTCCGATGAACTGCAACGACTGGCTGCTCTTGCCATGGCGCAATTTGACGACAGCGAAGCAGCAGCACCGGCGCAAGTTCAGTATGAACCCGAGATTGTATCTGCTCCTGAACCAGCAAGGATCGAAGAACCACTTTTGGAACAATCGATTCCAGAACCCACTCCCGAACCAGTGAGGATGGAAGAACCTCCACCACAGCCCGATCCGATACCTGAACCCCCCATTGCCGTTGCACCCGAGCCAGTTCGGGAAACCAAGCCAATTCTTGAACCTCCTCCCGCTCCGATTCAGCCCAATTTCAAAAAAGGTGTCACGGAGCCACTGCCGTCTCTAAGTCCTCCCAAACCGAAACCCGAGCCGGAACCTGCCCCTGCGGCAACCAGCGCATCTGTCGCCATCAATCTCAATAGTTGCGGTGTGACGGATCTCCTCCAGATACCCGGCTGTTCCCGTGAATTAGCCGAGTCGATTGTCCAGTACAGGACGAAAATTAATTCCTTCAAGAGCCTGGAAGATTTGTGCGCTGTGCCGGGAATGACCAAGGTTGCCTATACGAACCTGACCGGGGAAGCTCCGCCGGAAAGTTCCATTTCACTATCCCTCAATGAATTCTTAGGCTTCCCGACGGAACAAAAAGTTTCACTCAAGGACGTCACGGATCGCATCGCGTGTTGGCCCGATGTTACAGGCTGCATCCTCAGTCAAAGCAGCGGCCTCTCGCTTGTCGGCACCGCCCCGGCGGGTCTCGACAAGGCGGCCATTGTCGCATTTGCCCCGAGGATGTTCGAGTCGATCAACAAATCCTTCCACGAAATCACCGGTAAAGAAACCGATGAACTCATCATCCCGGCCACTGGAACCAGTTTCCATATTTTTAGGAATAGGGACCTCTACCTGATCATTCTTTCCCGGTTGCCCCAAATGCCCGATCGCCACATGAAAGTTGCGCGCTTTGTGCTCGCAGCATTGAGCATTCGGCAAAACTGAGAAGATCGTTCTGACGTATGGCTTTCATTAATTACTCAAGCCGTGAAATTCAATTAAAGATCGTTTACTACGGAGCGGCACTCTGTGGCAAGACGACCAATCTGGTGACGCTTCACAAGCAGATCACCCACGCGCAAAAGGGCGAGCTGGTTTCATTGGCAACCGATGCGGATCGCACCCTCTTCTTCGATTTCCTGTCGCTAAACACCAGGACACTGCCGGGGTTCACGACGCGGTTTCAGCTTTATACCGTTCCTGGTCAGGCCATCTACAATACCACGCGGCAACTTGTGCTCAAAGGTGTCGATGGCATCGTTTTTGTTGTCGATTCACATTGGGAAAAGATGGCCGACAACGTGGAATCATTTGCCAATCTCCAGGAAAACCTGATCGAAAATCATCTTAGCCTGGTGCAAATTCCCTACGTCCTGCAATACAACAAGCGCGATATTCCCAATGCCGCTCCGGTTAATTACCTCGAATATACGTTCAACAACCGCGCCAACCGCGCCCTCGCTTTTGAAGGAGTGGCTGCCACCGGGCTGGGGGTATTGGAGACCTTGAATGCCGCTGCCCGCCTGCTTTTGGCCAAATACTCAAAGACTCCCAACGCCAATGTCACCGGCCTGGCCCAAGCCAACCCTACCGTTGCCGTACCGCCTCCCGTGGATGATCCCCGGGTTAAGGCAGAAGCAGTTTAGCCTGAAAAATAAATACCTATGACTGGAATTGGAATGCTCACGGCCGAAGACCAAATGGCGATAGAACTCCATTTGGCCGATTTTCTCAAGAAATCGGAAGCGCAATGGTCTGCTCTCGTCGATAAAGGGGGCAATCTCTTTGCTCAAAACGGCGACACCGGCACGCTTGACCTCAGTATTTTATCCGCCCTGGCTGCCGGTTCTTTTGCTGCTACCCACGAACTGGCCAAGCGGCTCGGTGAATCAGAGTTCAGCGCGCTCTACCACGAAGGCCATGGTCAGCATATATTGATGAGCGCTCTTCATCACGAATGCCTTCTGGTCACCATTTTTGGTGAAAAAACCAATATTGGTCTGGTTCGCTTTTATGCTCAGCAGGTGACCGGTTCCTTGAATGATTTATTGCAAGTGGCCCGCGAAAAAGAAGCGCAAGCGAGTCCACTGTTGCTTGAAGGCGATTTCCTGAATGATACTGCTGCTATCACCTAAACACCCAGTAGATAGGCAAAAAATGTCCGGTTTTATTTTTCTACGACAAGATAAAGGCAGAATTACACTTTTTTATTGATTTCTTTTTACATATTTTTTATAAAAAGTATATAAAAGACGATGTAACTAATTTATTTTGTGAGTGTTGCGAATGTGATGGGAAGCCTGTCGGTTACAGTATAAAATCTTTTTTAAGAAAAAAAATCACTTGGCACACGAAATGATCTTTTCGGACAAGACATTGGTGAATCGCAGAACAGAGACACTTTTTAAGTTTTGAACATTTTTTTATAGAGAGGAGGTGAAATTACAATGATCAACAAAGTTATTATTCGCGCCAAATCTGCGCTGCGTCGTCTCAAGAGCAAGAAGGGCCAGACCCTCGTTGAGTACGCCCTGATCCTAGCCTTCATTTCGGTGGTGGCTATCTCGGTCTTGATTGCCCTGGGCAACCAGGTCAAGAGCGTGTTCACGACCATCAGCAGCCAGCTGTCGGCCGCTCAGACGAGCCACTAAGTGCTCTCAGTGACTTGAGAAGTTCCATTCTCTCAAGTCGCTTTCCCGAATCTCGTATCGACCTCACGTTTTTTAAAAATTTCACTTGGCAGATGGAGCAATCTTTCGATAAGACCATGGCAGGACACTGAATAGTGCAGCTTTCTAAAAATTTCTAAAATTTTTTTAGGAGAGGAGGTGAAATTACAATGATCAACAAAGTTATTATTCGCGCCAAATCTGCGCTGCGTCGTCTCAAGAGCAAGAAGGGCCAGACCCTCGTTGAGTACGCCCTGATCCTAGCCTTCATTTCGGTGGTGGCTATCTCGGTCTTGATTGCCTTGGGCAACCAGATCAAGGGAGTGTTCACGACCATCAGCAGCCAGCTGTCGGCCGCTCAGACGAGCCACTAAGTGCTCTCAGTGACTTGAGAAGTCCTATTCTCTCAAGTCGCTTTGCCGATCTTTTATCGGCTTGGAAATTTTCTTTAATTAAAATTCTCTTCCGTTGTAGTAGCTGTTGGATTGGTGTAGTCTCCCAACCATCCTGTCACTTATGAGAGCTTTCATTCAATCGTTAGGCACCTTGCTTTGCCGGGCTCGTTCGACTTCTCGAAAAGGCCAGACTCTCGTTGAATATGCGCTTATCCTGGCGGTCATCACCGTTGTGGCGATAGGGGTTTTTGCCCAGTTGGGCAACCGCATCACCCTTATTTTCAGCGCGATCAACAGTCTTCTCGATACCGCCCAAAGCAGCCATTGATTGGCCTCCCGCTACTATTTGTCGTGAGTAGCGATGCGACTTCAAATCAAGATGCCATCCGGAAGCTCGCTTTTTCCCGGGACTTGTCCTTAACTGAGTTCTTTATGAAATTGATCCCCACTCTTTGTTATCGACGTTTTGTCTTTGCCGGAATCCTTGTTGTGGTGTTGTCTTTGGGCACCATGAACGAAATTTTCTCCAGTCCAGATCAGCCGTCAACTAATGCTCCTGCTCCTGCGGGCATGGCCTCCAATGAAACCGACAAGGCCAGTGGCAAGACGATCATCACAACGCCTTCGGGATTGAAATACGTCGATCTCGTGGTCGGCAAGGGAGCGGCAGCCAAGGCTGGCGATTCCATCTCAGTGAACTACGTGGGCACACTTCAGGACGGTAAGAAATTCGATTCGTCCTATGATCGTAATCAGCCTTTTGATCTTGTTCTTGGTGCGGGTTCCGTCATCAAGGGTTGGGACGAAGGTCTTGCGGGTATGAAAGTCGGCGGAAAACGCAAACTGATTATTCCGCCGCAACTCGGTTACGGTATGCAAGGTTATCCTGATGTTATCCCACCGAACGCAACGCTGATTTTCGAGACCGAAATGGTGGCGATTAAATCCAAATAATTGGAGGATTGGTTTCCACTTCTTTTATGGCGCAATCGCGACTTTTCGGAACGGATGGCATTCGTGGTCGCGCCAATGAAGAACCCCTGACGCCGGATTTCGCAACTGCTTTCGGTCAGGCGGTTGCGGCTAAATTTGGCCGGGAGGGCCAGCCTGTAGTGATCGGTCGCGATACGCGGATTTCGGGGCCGGCGCTCGAAGAGGCCGTGGCCAACGGTATCATCTCAATGGGAGTGGATGTAGTGCTCGTCGGTGTCGTGCCGACACCGGCCATTGCTTTTTTGACGCGGCATCTGCACGGCTGCGCGGGTATTGTCATCAGCGCCTCGCACAATCCCTTTGAAGACAATGGACTCAAGATTTTCAAGGGAGACGGTCTCAAGTGCGACGATGCGTTGGAACTGGAACTGGAAGGATTGATTTTTGACAATGTCTCGCGCAAGTCAGGCGCAAAGGCGGCAAAACCAGGGCGTTTGGAAACGTGGCCTGATGCGGCAAGGCGTTACGCGGAACTTGCGATCAAGACTTACGGTCAGGGTCTCGACCTGCACGGACTCCGCATTGTGCTCGATGCCGGAAACGGAGCCGCCTACGAAACAACGCCCCATGTGTTGCGAGGGTTTGGCGCTGAGGTGTTGTCGTTCAACATCGAACCGAATGGGACGAACATCAATGCAGGTTGCGGCAGCACATATCCGGAAATAATTCAGCAAGCGGTGAAAGACTTGGGAGCCGACATTGGATTTTCCCATGATGGCGATGCAGATCGACTTATCTGTTGCGATGAAACGGGTTCGCTGCTCGATGGCGACGAGATGCTTGCGGTGATCGGTCTCGACCTGCTCAAACACGGCAAGCTCGCCAAAAATACACTTGTGGCCACGGTGATGAGCAATCTCGGTCTCGATGAATGTTTTGCCGCGGCTGGCGGCAAAGTTCTACGCGCGAATGTGGGAGATCGTTACGTGCTGGAACAGATGCTGGCCCATGATCTGAATCTTGGCGGAGAGCAATCGGGCCACATCATCCTGCGGGATTACAATACGACCGGTGATGGATTGGTCACGGCGCTCGAATTATTGCGCATCATGAAAGCAAGCGGCGAACCGATCAGCCGCCTGCGTCAGGGTCTGCGCAAGTATTCGCAACTTTTAGTCAACGTGAAGGTGCTCGAGCGTGTCCCGCTGGATGAGTTGCCTGAGGTGACCGACACGATAAAAGCCATCGAAAAGGAATTGGGAGTTAATGGGCGCATTCTACTGCGATACTCGGGCACCGAGCCGAAAATCCGGCTTTTAGTGGAGACTCGCGATGAAGCTCTTTTGCAGCCGGTTGTTGACCGCGTGCTGGCACCAATTAAAAAGCATCTGGCTCTTTAGCCGGGTGGGGACAGGGGATGCGAATCCCTGCTTATCCGCATTACATCTCATTTTACTTTTTTATTGTAAAAATTGTCTTGATGCAAATAGCCTCACTCTTAACATCTTACTGATCGAAGGCAGGGTATTTTCATGAAACCATTTCCCAGATTAGGCATCTGTCTTACGGTAGGACTTATTCTTGCTGGAAATTTATTTGCCCAAGAGGATTCTTCTCAGGCACCGGCGTTTAAGTCTCCCGCCATGACTCCCCGGCCTTTGCTTGATGATTACTACGTCAAGGTGGGGGGATCAGCGGTTTGGTTTAATCCTTCCAAGTACCAGCTTCCCACCGCCCGGGACAGCGCCACTTCATTTGTCTCACTGCCATTCACTTACAACCCTTCAGACGTGGCTGGACAGGGCGGCGCTACAGTGGGATTTATCATAAGCCATGCCCCGGCGGCGGATTGGCTTGGCACCAATCTTCGCGTGGAAGTCTCAGGAAGCTACCTGGGCGATGATCACAAGATTACAGCAACGGATGATGCAGTGGGTGCTGGCTTTTATGACGTGCGCTCCATCGCAGGTGACACCTTGCTTGGATCCATTGCAAGTCCGGGCAATTCCGTGCTGGCAACAATGTTTCATGCCAAATATGAAATGGTGAACGCGGAAGTTTTAGCCAAAACAGATTATTCGGTGGACAACGGACTTCTTGTTTTTACACCCGCAGCCGGATTTGCCTTTGCCTACTACGACCAGAAATACTCCACACAGCAACAAAACGTCACCATTGCGGCCAACAACACTTCATTGAACGAATCGATGGAGAATAGTTATTACGGGCCCAAGCTCGGCTTTGAAATCAAGGGGTTTGTCACCAGAAGTTTGGTGCTCTTTGCCGGCGCCAGCACATCGCTGTTCGATCTCGAATCCAGTTACAAGGGAGACCAGGTCGTCAATAGCCCCGGAACGACAACCGCTCATCTGGAAGAAAGCAAAAATGATTTTGCCTTGAGGCAGCAGTTCGAGGCCGGTTTTTACTACGATTTCAAACCGCTTATTCTCCGGGCAAGCGGCTCGGGTGATTACTGGCAAAATGTGGGAACCATTACGCGAAGCTCTCCCTCTCCAGGGGATGCCTTCGACGCCTCCTCTGCTCCAACCTCCATCCGAAAGGATGCGATGCTGAATGCGGGCGCGACGGTTTCCCTCATCTATCCTTTCTAGAAAAGGTATTTACGGCGAAAGGTAAGGCTCGTCGGGTTCTTTAGTCGGCTTGATGTTGGTGACATTGATTTTTGGGATAACGCGGCCCAGTGTTGAGGGAAATTCCGCTGTGCCGGTAACTTCAAGCCATTGAGTGTCTTTCCAGTTGCCCGATGTATTGCCGCCAAGTTCCACCGATACGGGTTGGGCATCCGCGGCGCAACACCACATCATCCAACGAACCAGTTTTTGCGATTGGCCGGGTGGAGCGGCGAAAAAACCAATCGTCCGAATCTGGCGTCCGGTGAAGGTCTTGATCATCTCAGGCGAATGACTGATCGTAACCAGGTCGGTCACTTCCATCGGCACGGGCTGATTGGGATCGGTGGAAAGGGCGGCCTGTACATTTTCTTTGCTGGCGTCGCTCATGGTCGGCATGGGAGTCACCCCTGCGGTGGAATCGTAAGTCGTGCGATTGGCCAGAGTGGTACTGGAAAGCGCCGAGGGTGAAAGAATCGACGCGGCGACAACGGGCAAAAGCAGGACAAGCCAGCGCCCCATCTGGCGTAATCGCTTTGAGGGGGGTGTCGCATCCGTGACAGATACCGGTTGGTAGAGCATCAGGTGCAGAGCGCTCAGGATCAATAAGATGATCGCTGCGGTGAAGACATAGGATCGGAACGTCGGGCTAAGCAACCGATTGAGGTGGCCGGAAGCGGCGGTGTGAAGCATGACGGTGGCCCAAGCGCTCATCACGGCGGCAGGCGCAAAAAAAGAGATTTGACGGGTAAAGCGAGCTATCATGGGCGCAAGGAATAAAGCAGGGTAAGTAGAAAGGTAGCTGCAAGTGCACGTAACCACAACCCGTGGACAAAGCGCGGTTGAAATGCGCTACGATAAAGCCAGTAAAGTTTAAGGTCGATCAAGGGACCTGCGACGAGAAAAGCAATCTTGGCCGGGATGGAAAATGGCGCGAAGGCGGCGATGATGAAGGCGTCTGTCGTGCTGCAAAGGCAAAGAAGCTGTGCCAGGAGAATGCCCGCCAAAGGCCCGAAAAAGAGATTCTGGCCCACGGGCGCAAGCAGGTTGCGATTGAAGCCCGTCGAAAAAAGAGCCGCCGCCGCCGCGCCGATGACAAGGAACAAAAGAACGCCGGTAAAATCGCGAATGACCACGCCCGTGAATTGTTGCAGGCCGCCTAATGACATGCCGGGGCGCGGAGTAAGAACCAGTCCGGGATTGGGGGAAAGCTCCGGATTCCTGGTCGTGGAACCAAGAAGAGTTTCAGCCCGCAACATCTGTTCGGGGCGGACACGAACCAGCCACAGGCCGAGGAAGATAAGCACAGCGAGACTGAATCCGAAGCGAAGCGCGACCATGAGCCACGGATCCTGGTTGCGAAAGGCGAGGTAGGTGCTGAACATGGCGAGCGGATTAAGCGCGGGCGCGGCGAGCATGTAGGTCGTGGCGACGGCAGGGGGGACGCCCTTGCGGATGAGTCGCTGGACAATGGGCATCGCGCCACATTCGCAGAGCGGAAAAATCAGTCCGGCACCAAGCGCGGCAAAAATGCCCTTTGTCTTGGAACGCGGTAGCCAGTCCTTGATTACGCCTGCGGGTAAGAAAACATCGACCAGCCCGGAAACGATTGCCCCGAGGAGAAGGAATGGCGCGCCTTCCAGGACAATGGCAAAAAAGGAGAGGGCGACATCGGGCCATGAAATTCCCGCCGTAGCCGGGCCGGTGGGAAGGTCGAAGGCGGCGAAAAACACGGTCTTGGGAAATCTATCTTCCCATCAAGCGCGATTCACCGGAGCGGAAGCAGTGGGATTATGCGTCCAATCGAAGGCCTTTTTCTTCAAGGCGTAGAGATAACCGACGAAGAGAATGCCGACGAAGGTGAACATTGAATAAACGATGAGGTATCCGGTGGGGTTTACCTTATCGCGCAGCATTTCGCGATAGACCATCGCCCAGGGGTACATAAACACCACTTCGATATCGAAAAGGATGAAGAGCATCGCCACGAGGTAAAATTTGACGGAAAAGCGGGAGTGCGTCGGCCCAATCGGATCCTTGCCGCATTCATAGGGCTGATCCTTGGCTGCGCTGTCGCGGCCGCGTTTACCCATGATGACGGAGGCGGCGAGGGTGGTGATGGCAAAGAGTATTCCAGCGACAACTTGCAAGAAAACGGGGACATAATCCTGAGGCATGGCGCGGATTGTGTCAGACCTTTGTGGCAAGGGCAAGATGATCCCTGCGGCCACGACGATGGGGGTTATGCTTATGGAAAGCATCCTTTGAATTGAATTGGCACATCAGGATCGCCAAGTCCAAGATCGTTCCATGCGCAACATGCTTCTGGGTTCTCTGGCTGGTCTGGCAGTAGGCATTCTCGGAACATTTGCCTACACGAGCTATCTGGGTGACGGGCAAAAGTTGGTTCAAGTTCAGGGTGACTTGGCCTCGGCAACCACAAATCTCACTCAAGCCACTCAAGGCAGCGAGAAACTTAAGAGTGAGGCCGATAATCTGTCAGCCGAGGTTCAAAAGCTAACCTCCAGCAATAACGAACTCAAACACCAGTTGGACGATTTAAAAAAATCAGGCTCTGAAACCGCCGCACCCAATCCGATGGCGGGTTTTATAAAGGCGGCTTTGGCGCAACGGTATAAGCAGAAATTACTTCTTCTCAAGTCGCGTCTCAATCTAACCCCTCAACAGGAGGTTGCCTTGCAAGCGGCCATGGACGAAGAGTCGAAGATGGCTGAGGAGATGGGCACCAAAATGTTCCAGGGAGGTAAAATAGATCCTCAGGCGATCAGAAATGCCTTTAACGATCCCAACCGGACGAAAGGGGTCGATAAAACCCTCAATGAGATTCTAACCCCGGAGCAGAAAACCACTTATCAGCAGATTCAGGACGATGAAAAGAAAAGCACGGCTGAAACCATGGCTACATACCAGATGAATCAACTGGCACCCGCATTGCAACTCTCTGAAACGCAAAAAGACCAGGTTTACGCCGCTCTTTATCAGGCTCAAATAAATCCGCAGACCTCTCCTGGTTCCAATCCCTCCAACCCCGCTTCCTATTTGGAAAATCAAGCAAAAGCGAAGGAGGATGCCTTGGCCAAGATACTGACTCCGGAACAAATGACGACTTATCGTCAGCAATCTCAAAGCCAGTTGGACATGCAGAAAGCCATGATGCAGAGATTTGCCCCATCGTCCGGAGCCTCTGCTGCACCCGCACCTGCGCCCGCTCCTTAAAATCGACGATCCTAGGCCGCCGCTACATTAAACGATTCCACAGGCCGGACTATTTTTTTTGCGGAGCCGGATTGGTCATGCCATCCATGGTGACGAGGGTGGTTTTCATGTAGTTCTTCGGAATGGCAAAGAGGCTGGGTTTACCGTCACGTGTCTTGGCTTCCACGAAAGCGAATGAATTTTTATCCCGGCTCCCGCCCCAGATAATCAGCACCGGCGTGACGCCGCCTTTGACCAGTGCGTCATAAATGGGGAAAACCAGGGGTGGAACGAGTGAACGGACCGGTACCAGCGCCATCGGTTCGTTGATCGCGCGCAGGCGTTCCATAGCCGCTTGCATCTTGGGCAGGGTGCCATTGACACACCACGCCTCAACGGTTTCGCCGCTGACGGTATCACCCGTCCAGCGGACACATTCCATTCCGACCACTTTTTTCTTATCGATGGTCTGTCGCCAGACATAACCCGAAGTATCTGAATCTGCCGACGCGGAGGAAGTACCGGGAGCATTGGTGTTGGCGGATGGCGCGGAGATATTGAGTCCCTCCGTATTAAGATCGCGTAGGCGCGTTTCGTAGCGTTTGGATGTCTCGACCTGTGCGCGCACGTTCGGCCAGGAAAAATCCCAGTAGGTGTAATTGCTATGTTCCAGCCCGATGTAGTAATCGGCTTGAGGATCGTAAATCACACTCAAACGATCGGTCGGCTCATCCACGCGCAGCAGGCTGGGCCCCATCGTCACGACTAATGGATGATTCTCTCCCTCCATGTGAACAGTGAACGCAACGACATCCAGAAAAGCTGGGGCCGCAATGGGCGGAGTCGTCTTGACCGGCTGGGTTTTGTTTTCAGGCGGAGCTGCGGAAGTGCTCAGCACGGCAAACAAGGCAAAGGTGGTGAGAAGATTGGTGCGAAGGGAGGTAAGCATGGCCAGTCAACGATTAGCTTCAGCGTGGGTCGGTTGTCTAGGACTCAGATGTATCGGTTTTGAGCAATCCATACATGCAGGCATCTTGAAGGATTCCATTTTTAATGTGGTAACCTTGCAAAAGTCCCTCAAGTTTGAAGCCTGCTTTTTCCAAAACCCGCTGCGAAATCAGATTTTGAGAAAACGTAAGTGCCTCTATGCGTTGAAGCCCGAGACTTTGAAAAGCATGGCGTACCATGACGCGAGTTATCGCTGTCGCCAGCCCGCGCCCTCGATAATCTTTTGACACCCAATACCCGAGTTCAGCGCGGTGTTCGGCAGCACCCCCATTCAACACAAGTCCCGCCCCACCTATTAAAAATCCATCCGAGCGGCGTAACGCAAAGTTCGTTTCATGGGGTTGCTTAAGGGTAGCCTCGAGGCAAACCCTCACCCATTTTTCCGCATCATCTTCCGTGTAAGGATAGGGGATTTTGAGTAAACAATCCGTGGTGTCTTTGTCCCGGAAATGCTCCACGTAGGCTGCCTGATCACCGTTCTGAACAGAACTGAGATAAAAGCTGTCAGGATGATTGAGATCGATACGCATGGTAGAGCTTGATCAGGTTGATTCCGTAAAACTTGGATCTTCCGGGCGGCGTTGCTTGAGGGTAAGCCGTTCGCCGAAGAGTGCCGTTCCGATTCGCACAGAGGTGCTCCCTTCCTCAATGGCGACGGCAAAATCGCCGCTCATGCCCATGGAAAGCACAGGCAACTGCAAGCCGGTTTCCATCTGGAGTTTATCGCGCAATTCCCGCAGCCCAGCGAAATGTGGGCGCGATTTCTCAGGTTCGGGAGAATAGGGGGCGATGGCCATCAGACCGCGAAGGCTCAGGCGCGGCAGGGCATTGATTTCCTCGGCCAGCCCACGCGCTGCATCGGGTGCACAGCCGAATTTGGTGCTTTCACCGGCAATGTTGACTTGCAGGAGCACGTTCTGGATTTTACCGATGACCTCGGCACGGTGGGCGATTTCCCTGGCAAGTTCATTCCGATCCACCGAGTCGATAGAGTCGAATAGACGCACCGCATCCTTGGCCTTGTTGGTTTGGAGGTGACCGATCAAATGCCAGATTCCGCGCCCCAGCGTCTCGATTTTTCCACGTGCTTCCTGCACCTTGTTTTCGCCAAAGCGCATGATACCCGCCCGCATGGCCTGTTGGATAATTTCCGTGGGTTGGGTTTTACTAACCGCGAGAAGTTCGACTTCAGCAGGATTGCGCCCAGCCCGTTGCGCAGCCTCACGGATGAGATTTTGAATGCGGTCAAAACGTGTTGGAATATCTTCCATCAGGAAAGGCTATCGCCAAATTTAGAGACTGTCATTCCCATCAAAACCATTGACGGTACATTAGATAAGCTTATAGTGCTCGTTGTGCAAGTAGAGTCTTTTAAGGTTTTCCGGGATCTTGTGGAGTCGCGCAGCTTTAGCAAGGCTGCCTCACTTAACTTCATCACCCAGTCGGCTGTCAGTCAACAAATCCGGGCCATGGAAGAGCGGTTCCAGGTTCCACTCATCGAGCGCAATAACAAGCGGTTTGGTCTTACCCAGGAAGGGGAGTTGCTGTACGAGGTCAGCAAGCAGATTGTTTTCAAGTTTGACTCGCTTCAGCACCAGCTCTCGGAGATGCGCAATATCGTCTCCGGAACCATACGACTAAGCACGGTTTACAGCATCGGACTACATGAACTTCCTCCTTACCTGAAGAAATTTTTACGCGAGTTTCCCGGAGTCAACGTGCACGTCGAATATCGCCGTTCCAACCAAGTCTATGACGAAGTAATTGACGGTACGAGCGATATTGGCCTGGTGGCGTTTCCGGTTCAGAAAAAGACACTCAAGGTCGAGCCTTTCCGCAAGGATAGACTCGTGGTCATTTGCGTTCCCACTCACGATTTGGCGAAACTGGATGAAATCGAGGTGGAAAGATTAAAGAAGGAGAAATTCATCGGTTTTGAACCCGATATTCCGACGCGCAAGGCGGTTGATAAAATCTTTCGTGAAGCAGGCATGGAAGTGAATCCGGTCATGGAGTTCGACAATATCGAAACGGTAAAGCGCGCGGTGGAAATTGGCGCGGGCGTTTCGATTGTTCCCCGCGTGACCGTTGAGCAGGAGGTGCAGAATGGCACGCTTGTGGCGGTGGAATTCAAGGGACGGCCTTATTACCGTCCGCTGGGAATCATCTACAAGACCGGCCGTGTTTTTTCGCCGGCGATGAAGCGGTTTCTCAAGACGCTCAAGGAATCTCCCGATCCAGCGGACGCTTTGCTTATTTCCGGGCCAGCATCAGGGCATCTAAAAGAGAGTGTCTTGATTTGATTATTGTGGCCGTAACCAAGGTGTCATTCCGAACGGAGCCGAGCCGGAAAAGGGTGGCTGGGCGAAAGATCTGTCCGAGGCGAAGTTGAGGAATCGGCTTGAAAAAGCAAGACGCGGGGAGCAAATACCGATTCCTCGACTTCGCTCGGAATGACGGTTCTACAATTTCTGGCAAACTAAGACGTTACCTGAACGGAGAATTCGTTGCATGGATTAAAGAGGAATGTTAATGCTCGTAGCATGACAAACTCAATCGGTAGTCTGGGACTTTCTTTGGGATCCCTTCATTTTTTAAGCGAAGCGGAAACACGTTCGATCAGCCCTGAAAATTTCAAGGGCGAAAAGGGGAAGGGGGGCATGGCCACTCCCAAAAAAGGTTCGATGCATCCAGCACGCGATCTCGGCCAGGGCTGGAAAGTTTCTCCCTGCGTCAGGATTGCGGGTGGCAAAACTTTTGAGATAGCCGATATCAAGGGGCCGGGCTTGATCCAGCAAATCTGGATGACACCCACGGGAAACTGGCGTTATTCAATTATTCGAATCTATTGGGACGGCTCGGATCATCCTTCCGTGGAGTGTCCAGTAGGTGATTTTTTTGCCTGTGGCTGGGGAAACTATGCTCAGGTTTCCTCTCTTGCTGTCTGCGTCAACCCGGGAAATGCCTTCAACTGTTACTGGCCGATGCCTTTTAAGCGTCGCTGCCGGATTACCTGCGAAAATATCGGAACTGATGAGATGACCCTATTTTATCAGGTCAACTACGCCCTTCAGCCGATTCCCGATGATGCGGCTTATTTTCATGCCCAATTCCGTCGCACCAATCCTTTACCCTATAAGCAGGACTACGTGATCCTCGATGGCGTGAAAGGCAAGGGGCACTTTGTGGGGACTTATATGTGTTGGGGCGTGAATAACAAGGGCTGGTGGGGCGAGGGCGAAATCAAGTTCTTCATGGATGGCGACAAGAAATTTCCGACCATCTGCGGAACAGGCACCGAGGATTACTTCTGTGGTTCCTATAATTTTGAAAATAAGGTTACCAAGCAGTACCAGGAGTTCACCACGCCTTACGCAGGGATGCCCCAGGTCATTCGTCCGGATAGCCTTTACGAATCACAAATGCGATTCGGACTTTATCGCTGGCACATCATGGATCCCATCCGGTTTAAAAAGGATTTGCGGGTGACCATCCAGGCACTCGGCTGGCGAAGCGAAGGGCGTTTTCTGCCGTTGCAGGACGACATCGCGTCGGTGGCCTACTGGTATCAAACATTGCCGTCACGGCCTTTTCCGAAACTGCCATCGCGCGATTATCTCGAGATTATATAAAAGCTGCGGACGACCGGCTTCCGGGTATCGACAATATCTCTCTGGCGATTGAAAAGGTAGTTGCGTAGAGTCTTGCCATGTCCGGCGCTTATTTTCTTACCACAGCCATTGACTATGTGAATAGCGCCCCCCACCTGGGGCACGCTTACGAGAAGGTGCTGGCCGATTTCTTTGCGCGTCATCAGCAGAGCCTGGGCAGCGACGTGCTTTTTCTTACCGGCGTCGATGAGCATGGGCAGAAGGTGCAACAATCGGCACAAAAGGAAGGTATCGAGCCGCAGTTGTTCTGCGATGAGATGAGCGCGCGTTTTCAGCGTCTGCATGAAAGCCTGGGTGTGAAGGCGTCTCACTTCGTTCGCACTACCGATGCGCACCACAAAACGATTGTGCGTGAGTGGTTGCAACGGCTTCACGACAAGGGCGAGATTTTTTTTCAGGAATATGAAGGTTATTACAGCATCCGGCAGGAACAGTTCGTTACCGAAAAAGACAAAGTCGATGGGCAGTGGCCCGAGATTTTTGGCGAGGTGATTCAAACCAAGGAACCCAATTACTATTTCCGACTTGAGCCTTACCGCCAGCGTTTGCTGAAGCATCTAGAGGAAAATCCCGAGTTTGTTGTGCCGACCTTCCGCCGCAAGGAGCTGTTAGGTGCGTTGACGGAACCGCTGGCTGATTTGTGCATCTCGCGTCCGAAGAGCCGCCTGAGCTGGGGCATTCCGTTACCTTTCAATGAGGATTACGTCACCTATGTCTGGTTCGATGCGCTGGTAAACTATTACTCATTTGCCTCGATAAAAGGGACGCTGTACTGGCCACCTGACTTGCAGATCATCGGGAAGGACATTCTCATTCCCGCCCATGGCGTATATTGGCCCATCATGCTTTTCGCGCTCGACCAGGCATTACCCAAACATTTGCTCGTGCACGGTTTTTGGACCAATAGCGGGGCGAAGATCAGCAAATCAGATGCGAAGTCATTGGTTGATCCGGTGCCTTACGTGGAAAAATTTGGTCCCGACGTCCTGCGCTATTTTGTCCTGCGCGAGATGGTTCTAGGGCAGGATGCCGATTTTTCCGATGAGCGTTTCGACACGCGCTACACGGGTGATCTTGGTAAAAAATTAGGGAACCTTGTCCAGCGCACCCTTTCCATGATCGGGCGTTACAGGGATGGCAAGATTCCAAGCTACGATGGTTTTCACATTACTCCGGCTGATACCGCTTTGCGCTCGGATGCAGTCGTTGAGGAATATCGTCGTGCCGTGGATGAATTTGCACCGCATCTGGCGCTTCAAGCCATTTGGAATCTCGTGGCACGAGCCAATGAGTATGTTGAAGAGACGGCTCCCTTCAAGCTGGCCAAAGATCCAACCCAGGCCAAGCGCTTGGATGCCGTCCTTGGCCACTTGGCAGAGACCATCAGGCGCCTTTCTGTCCTGATCGAGGCGGCATTGCCATTTACGGCGAAAAAAATACGCGCCCAATTACAACTTCCCCTTGGTCCCGTTAAATTGGAGGAAGCTCTTTTTGGCAACTCCCTTCACGGCCATGTTATTGGCAAACCCGAGGTTCTCTTCCCACCCTTCGAGGAAAAGCCCCAGGCCGGAACTTAAGTTCAGCGTTCAAGGTCATGAACTTTCTTGCCCTAACATTGGCCTACTTCAAACATAGGGAGCTTCAGATTCTCGAGGCGTTGTTCATGGTTTACGTCTTGCTGAGTTTTCTTCGCGTTGCTGGTTACGTTGCGACTCAGTTCCGCTTGGGGCAACTCATCCATAGCGAAAATCCGCCGGTGCCTTTTGTGATTCCGGATGTTGGAGGCTGGCTTTTGTTTTTAGGCGTCATGATCCTGCTTTATCTCCAACAGCCTCTTTACATGGTTCTGGTGGTAATGGGGATTGTACTCTTGATGACTCTTAACGGACGAACTGCCGTGGAGCAATTCGGGCTGGGGAGAATGCCAGTATCCAGGGCGATAGCGTGGAGCGTGCTGGTCTGCGGCGCGGTTATTTTTATTGAGGTGCCTCTTTCCACCGTGGTCGAGAAAATCTTGAACGCGATTCACATGCCTCATCCGGAACAGCAATCGGTTGAAATTTTTAAGCAGTTAAATCAACCAAGGGAAATTTTTGGCTTTATGATTCAAGCCGTATTGATATCGCCCTTGATCGAAGAGCTTTTTTTCCGTGGCTTTCTTCTCACCTTTTTAAAAAAATACACATCCACCCTGGTTGCCATTCTCCTCAGTGCTGGTGTCTTTGCCCTGGCCCATGCGAACCTGGACTCCGCCATTCCGCTTTGGTTTCTCGGCATCGTCCTCGGCATTGCCTACCAGCATACCGGGTCACTTCTTCTGCCTATCGGCATTCATGGCTGCTTTAATTTGATTAGCGGCCTGAACCTGCTTCTGGAAAAAGGGAATGGTTGAAATGTCTGCCTCACGTCTCCATTCATCCCGTGTAAAGAGCGATTCTCTTTCCGCGCTGGGTGAAAACGGCCTGCTGCATCTCTTAACGAGACATTGGAAGACCGATGCCTCGCGGGTTCTCGTGGGAGTCGGAGACGATTGCGCTGTGTTGCGAGGCGATCAAAAAAATCATTTCTTACTCTTTAAGACCGATGCTGTGGTGGAGGGCGTTCATTTTTCCAGGCAAACAAAACCGGAATGGATTGGCCGCAAAGCTTTGGCGCGCGCGCTCAGTGATCTCGCGGCGATGGGGGCTTCGCCTTTGGCGGCGGTTATCACCCTGGGCCTTCCGGCAACTGAATCGGTGCGACGACTGCGTGCGATCTATCGTGGCATCGAGCGGGTGGCAAATCACCATGGAGTTAATCTCGTCGGTGGAGAAACTACGCGGGCACGACAGCTTTTTCTCAATGTCGCCCTCCTCGGCGAATGTCGCGGCTATCGGCCTGTATTGAGATCCGGCGCAAAAGTCGGAGACATGATTTTTGTTACGGGTAGGCTCGGTGCAACCCAAGTTCGCCGCCACCTCGTTTTTGAACCTCGATTGGCGGAAGGTAAATGGCTCGCTCAACACAAAATGGCCTCCTCACTTATGGACTTGAGCGATGGCCTGGGCGCCGATTTGCCCCGTCTCGCCAGGGCTTCGCACGTCGATTTTCACCTCGATCACGCAGCGATTCCCCTTGCGCGTGGTGCGACGGTGAAAATGGCCTTTAATGATGGAGAAGATTATGAGCTTCTATTCACCACCGCACCTTCTCACGTAAAAACTTTAAAAAAGAAGTGGCCATTTGCCACTCCCTTGCATTGTATTGGTGTTGTACGGCCCAGCCGGAAAAAATCGGCGAAGCCCGAATTTGCCCATGGCTTTGATCATTTTAAACAACGCTGAGGCCGCTCAAGCCTTTGCAGAAGGTTGGTCTGCCGATCTCGTTGGCGGCGAAATCTTTGCGCTGCACGGTGTGCTCGGGGCGGGCAAGACGCAACTTGTGAAAGGACTGGCGCGTGGTCTCGGCTACCAGGGCGATGTCACCAGCCCCACTTTTACCATTGTGCACGAATATAGCGGCGGACGTTTGCCAATTTATCATCTCGATCTCTATCGCATCGCCGATGAAAAAGCGGCATTGACCCTGGGAATCGAAGAATATCTCCCAAGTGAAGGGGTAACGGTCATCGAATGGCCTGAGCGAATCCTTGGTCTTCTTCCCCCACAAACGCGACATTGGGAACTGGAAGTGGCAAGCTTGACCGAACGGATTATCCGGAAGAAATAACATGCTCGACCTGGCCTTTGAAACATCTGCATCCGTGGGAAGCATCGCTCTTGGCAACGAGAAGGTGGTCGTCCAGACAATGGAATTCACTTCGCCCAAGCGTCATTCCGCTTCCATGTTTCCAGCGCTTCTGCGTCTTGGTATTCCGCGTCTCAAGCTGCGCCGGATTATTGTTGGCCTCGGGCCTGGCTCGTTCTCGGGAATTCGCGTCAGCCTTGCGGCAGCCCAGGGCATCGCGCTGGCACAGGGAATCCCGGTGGTCGGAATTTCAAGCGCCTACTCGGTGGCATGGCAGCATAAAAATGTCACGCGGCTCGGTGTCTTCGCAGATGCCAAAAGAGGCGAAGCTTTTTGCACCGCTTTTCAACATGGTGAACTCGAGCGCTCGACTTACCTCATTCCCATGGCTGAAATCGAAGACCATGCGAGTAAATTTACCCTCGCTGTGAGTGCGGAACCGCTTCCCGGCATTTTGCAGCGTTGCCATCCACGGGCAGGGGATTTGCTTGCTCTTCCTGACTCACTCTCCGGTTGGGTGACGGAACCGCCGCTTGAACCCATTTATCTTCGCGAACCTGTCGCGGCAAAATAATCGTCGCCATGCTCAATCGCCGTTCCTGGGTGGAAGTTGACGGACGCGCCCTGCGTCACAATTTAAAAATCGTGCGGAGCCTGATTCCGCGCACCACGCAACTGATGGCCGTGGTGAAAGCGAACGCCTATGGCCATGGCCTGATCGCCACTTCGTGCGAGATGGACAGGATCGGAGTCGATTGGCTGGGTGTGGCCAACGTGGCCGAAGGGGTTGCATTGCGTAAGGCGGGCATCAAGCGGCCTATTTTGTTGCTCAGCGCCACGCTGTCGGAAGAAATGGACGAAGCCGTGCGGTATAAACTGATTCCGATTCTTTCGTCTTATCGCGAAGCGCAGGTTCTGAATCGAATCGCCCATGCCCAGGGCAAGCGGGCGGAAGTCCATTTTAAAATCGATACCGGCATGGGTCGGCTCGGTTGCTGGCACGAAGAAGCGCGCAAGGAACTGGCTCGCATTCGTCGTCTGCCGAATCTCGTGGTGAAAGGATTGTGCACCCATTTTGCCTCGGCGGATGATGATCCGAAATTGACCCGGGCGCAGTGGAAGGCGGTTTCGCCTTTTTTTGCGGAGAACAAAGGTCTTTTGTGTCATGCGGCGAATAGTCCGGCGATTACGCATCGGTACGGTTTTCATGCCGACCTCGTGCGGGCAGGGCTGGCGCTTTATGGCGTCACACCAAATGCGAAGGACAAGCACCTGGGATTGCGTCCCGTCCTGACCTGGAAAAGCCGCGTCAGTCTTTTGCGCGAGATGAAGCCCGGGCGCACGGTCAGTTATGGCGCGACCTATCGCGTTCGTTCAACCGAGCAACAGGCCATCGTCGCAATGGGATATGGTGACGGTTATTTCCGGCTTAACTCCAACAAGGGACATTTGCTGATTCGCGGAAAACGGTGTCCCATTCGTGGGCGCGTGACTATGGATCAAATCGTTGTCGATGTGACGCGCGTGCCGGGTTGCCGGGTTGGTGACGAAGTGGTTGCCCTCGGACGTCAGGGCAGTGGAGAAATCACGGCTCGCGAACTGGCGACGCAGGCCCAAACGATCCCGTGGGAAATTCTCACGAATATCGGAGCGCGGGTGCCACGGGTTTATCGGAATTTCCGCACCGATACGAGCAGCCTATAGCGATGGTTACTTAAAAAAGATCGAAGAGCGCACCGAGGATATCGCCCTGATCATATTTGGCCCAAGCGCGATTATATTGCGCTGCGGAGAATTGAGGGTTGATACGGATCGCAAGGTCGAAGTCCATGACAGCCGCCTCCAGGTCGCCCCGGTCTTGCTCGGCCAAGCCCCGGTTGTTGTAGGCGTGTTCGTCGTTCGGATCAATTTGCAGGGCACGATCGTAATCGGCCATGGCTCCGGCCAGATCGTGCTTATGATATTCGGCGACCCCGCGATTATTGTAGGCTTGCGTAAAGTTATGGTCGATCAGGATGGCCTTGTTCGCATACGAGATGGCTCCATTCCAATCTCCCCGGGCATCAAGCAATGAAGCGAGATTGCCATACGCTTCGACATCCTTGGGATCGAGTTTCAACGCCAGGGTATAATCGGCGAAGGCGCTGTCCCACGCGCCGGTGGCCTGTTCCACAATGCCGCGATTATTGCAGGCATAGGCATATTTGGGATTGATCTCGAGCGCTTGATTGTAGTCGGCGAGCGCACCAGTCCAGTCCTGCAAATCTTTTTTTACGTTGCCGCGATTATTGTAGGCCTCGACATTATTCGGGTTGATCTCAATAGCCCGGTCAAAGTCGGTTTTAGCGGAATCGCCACTGCCCTTGTGATACCAGGCGAGACCGCGTTCGTTGTAAGCCTCGGAAGATTTCGGATGAAACGCGATGGCTTGATCGTAGTCGGCGAGGGCGCCATCCCAATCTTCTTTTTGGCTCTTTAATTCGCCGCGATAAAGATAGGCATCGGCATAGCCCGGATTGATCTGGAGCGCTCCATCCAGGTCCGTGATGGCGTCATCGGTTTTCCCTTCATCGCTGTGGGCAATGGCGCGATTGTAATAAGCCTGGGTGTCCCTGGGTTCCAGTTGAATCGCCCGGGTATAATCGGCAATGGCCAAGTCCGTCGCGCCCTTTTCCTTTTCCGCAACACCGCGGTCGTTGTAGGGCTGCGACATTTTAGGATTCAGTTGAATGGCCAGGGTATAATCGAGAATGGCGGCATCCGTATCGCCTTTACGATACTTGGCCCATCCGCGATTATTGAAAACGAAGGGATCGTTCGGGGTAAGTTTAAGGGCCAGGTTATCGTCGGCAATCGCGCCCTCGAGATCGTTGATATTATCCTTCGCCAAGGCCCGGTTGACATAAGCGTCCTCGTATTGGGGGTTGAGCCGGATGGCCTCATCGTAATCGAAGATAGCCTCCTTGAAATCGCCCTTGTCGTACTTGGCCAAGCCACGATTGTAATAGGCCTTGGCAAACCCGGGGTCGAGGCGAAGAGCGTGGTCGTAATCGTCAATCGCACCGTCGAGATCGTCCCGGGTATATTTATCGGTGCCCGAGGCGTTATAGGCCTGAGCCTGCCTGCCCTTTTTCGTCAATTGGTCGGAACTGGAAGCAAGCGCAACCGGAACGAAGAAGGGGAAAACGAATGCCAGTGCCAGGAGAGTGGCTCGGCTTGGAAGCATAAGAACAATTTAGCAATTTTCAGACCAGAAACAAGTGTGGAACGCTTCCAAGTCCGAAAAATAAAACACCCCTGTCATCCCGAGCGGAGGTGAGTCGCAAAGTCTGTTTAAGCGCATCGTTAACTCGAACCGCAGTCGAGGGATATTGCCTGCTGGCCAATAAATAATAAAAAGCGCCGAAAGATTTTTCAGCAGAGTATGGCTGCCCGCTTTCAGCACGAGCGACAAGCGGGAGTCCTTTCTGGTGTTTGAAAATTCTCTTGTTCCCAAGTGCAACTTGGGAACAAGGGGGAATACCGATTCCTCGACTTCGCTCGGAATGACGGCTCTCTTGTGATGGAACTTCTATTTTAAGAATGAATCGCCTGGGCAATGGGCCGCGCAAAGGCTTCCAGCTTTTTGGTCAGATCCTTGTCGCGACCCCACTCCGCGATGCGGTTGACAATCGCGCTTCCGACCACGGCCCCGTCGGCCTGACGGGCAACGGCGTGTGCCTGTTCAGGCGTGGAAATGCCAAAGCCGACGCAAATGGGCAGCGAGGTATGCTTGCGCAGAAGATCAATCCGACCGCCGATGCTACCCGCCACGTGTTCCTGCATACCAGTAACACCTTCGCGTGAAATGTAATAAACAAACCCGGAAGCCTTTTCGATGATCTTGGGAATGCGATCGGCAGGGGTGGTCGGTGCCACAAGTGATATGCGGCGCAGGCTGCCATCGCCCAATCGTGTGCCTACCCCGGTCGTACCCTGCGATTCCTCGGGCGGCAAATCGAGCACAAGAACGCCATCCGCGCCAGCCTGATGGGCGTGCATGCAAAAACGCTCGATCCCGTAGGCGTAAATGAGGTTGAAATACATGTAGAGAACAATGGGAATCTGGGACTGCGCCCGCACGGCCTTAAGAATATCCATGATGCGTGGCGGCGTGGTTCCCGCCTCGAGCGCACGCTGGGCCGAGAGTTGATTAACGACACCGTCGGCGAGGGGATCGGAAAAGGGAACGCCCAGTTCCACAATATCGGCCCCGGCCCGCTCCAAGGCCCAAACCAGGTCGGGGGTGCGTTCGGGCGAGGGATCACCTGCTGTAATGTAGGCGACAAAGGCCTTTTGACCGCGCGCCTTCAATTCGCGGAACTTGCGATCAATACGATTTTTGGAATTCGAATTCATGGCCTGTCGATAAAAGCCCGGGCCGCTATGATGCGCAGACCCTCGAGAACGAGTAAAGGCCTGAGCACGACAGGAACATCGAGAGCGTTACGAAGGTAATGGGCATTCCCACCCGTGAGAAGAATGCGGGGCGGACGCCGTCCGGGCAAAGCCTCGCTTAACCGCGCGAGAATTTCTTTTACCCCGCCTTGGAAATTAAGCACAACCCCGGCGCGAATCGCCTCCTCGGTGGAACGGGCGAGATAATGCCGCGTGGGGCGCAGCTTCGTGGAGGGCAACTGGGCGGTGGCTCCGAGAAGCGCATCAAGCTGCGTTTGCAGGCCTGGCGCAATGACCCCGCCGCAAAGTCTTCCCCTGGCATCGAGAACCGTGAAGGCGGTTGCCGTGCCGCAGGTCACGGTGATGACCGGCCATTGTCCATCGGCATGTGCGGCCACGGCGGTGGCAAGACGGTCGGCCCCGATTTCAGCAGGATTGGGATAATTAAAACGAATCCCCAGGTCGGAAAAAGCGCCGCTAACGATATGCAGGCGTTCCACAAAATCCCGCCGGAAATAGGGGAGTATCCTCGGGACCACGGAAGCGAGAATCGTCAGATGCCGTGGAAATTTCAGGGAGAGCGAACGTATCCATGCGGGAGTGGCTTCTTTTGTGGCGATTTCACCGGCAGGGGAGATTTTTCCGCGAAGGCCAGCCGTCGCCCATTTGAGGCGCGTGCTGCCTGCGTCGATGAGGAGAAATTGAGATTTGGGCATATTCGTATGGCTAAGCCAGGGTTACGCGAACTTCTTCCACGCGATCAGGTTCGCAGATGACTTCGATATTCATGGGCGCGCAGCAGACTTCGCAATCCTCGATGGTCGTGTAGTCGCCCTGCGAGGTATCAGCCATCGTTGTGATGACTTCGCCGCAATGCGGGCATTGTACCTGAATTTCGACGAGCATGGCTGATTTTGCCGGAATTAACGGAATTGACGACTGAAAATGTGACTAAAATATTTTTGACTGATCCAGACTTATGTCTCCTCTTGTCATCCTGAGCGGAGCCGAGGCGAAAAGTGTTGGTCAAGCTTGCGGTTGACCCGAGGCGGAGTCGAAGGACATGGCGTGATAAACCAAACGTGAAGATGGCGTCGTCAAATTTTCAAACACCAGAAGGGACTCCCGCTTGTCGCTCGTGCTGTAAGCGGGCAGCCATACTCTGCTAAAAAACCTTTCTGCGCTTTTTATTATTTATCGGCTGGCAGGCAATATCCCTCGACTGCGGTTCGGGTTAACGATGCGCTTAAATAGACTTTCCGGCTCACCTCCGCTCGGGATGACGGAGTCCTGAGCCGTTGCTGCTACTGTCTTCAAAAAATATTTTAAAGATATTCGCGCGGTTTCCGAATCTGCTGCGTCTATGCAGGTGGATGCACCTTCGACATGCCGCAATTAACTGACACAATGTACCTTGTGACTTCGCCTCAACCAACTCCTCAATCCGTCGCAATCGACACTCCCCTCACGATGGATTCCGCCGAGCGGATCATGATCATGGAGGCGCTTGCTGGTGACGAGGAGGCATTCGAGACGGTTATCCGCATGTACAGCCGCCGGGTTTATGTCGTGGCCTACGCGATATTGCAGGATCAATCGGAAGCGGAGGACATCGTCCAGGACACTTTTCTCAAGGCGCACCAGATGGGCAGCAGCCTGCGCGAGCCTGAAAAATTTCCCGCATGGCTCCTGACCGTGACACGTAACGGCGCGCGGGATCGACTTCGACGTCGGCGTCCCCAGGCATCGAGTGATGCTTTCGACGCGATGGTCGATGACCGGGTCGCGACACCCGGCTCAGCCATGGAGCAGGAGGAATCCCAGGCGCATCTTCGCCGCGCGCTGGGAAAATTGCCGGAGGAACATCGCACCGCGCTGACGCTCCGCTACCTGGAGGGACTCGATTACCGGGCGATTGAAACAACAATGGGACTGAGCAACGGCGCGTTGCGCGGAATCCTGGGCCGCGCGCTGGGGACGTTGCGCCGCATGCCCGAACTCGAAAGAAGCACCCTATGAAAACGAATTCACCCCACGATCCACTCGACGATTTGATCGCCGCCGCCTTGCACGACGAACTGACGCCTGCGGAGCGGACACAACTTGATACCCGACTGAAAAACGATCCCGCCGCCCTTGCGGCTTACCGGAAAGCCCAACTTATGCATGACCTGCTCGCCAAAACGTATCTCGATGTCCAACCCGACTCGGCTTTTGAACAGCGGATGATCTCCGGGGTGCGCCGCAAAATTCAGCAGATGGAACAACACCGCGAGAGTGCGTGGGAGAGTCTTGTGATGTTATGGTTCGGCACGAGGCGATTCTTTGCCAGCCGTCGCTGGTGGCAATATGGCGTGGCGTTCGGGCTGATTGCCATCCTGGCCGTGGCCAGCTTTGAAATGGCTAGCGATCAAATCAAGAGCCAGTTTGCGGTCATGAGTGCTGATATTATGCAGGCGCAAAAACGGACATTCGTGGGGCACGACTCGGTACAAACTTTTGAAGAAGCTAAAAGAGAGGCCGCGAATACTGCCACCATGCGGGGTACCGAGGAGGTTCAAAATGGTGCACTGGTCACCAATGGCACTCCCACGTCCGGCGACACAGCTATGGTAGTAGATAATAACGAGCTGCCTAGAGAGGAAAATTTTCAAAAAAGCTTTGAAAAGGCCCAGTTATCTACGTCAGCAGTAGCCCATAATAATTTGAAAAAGTCTATCGATAGGGTCACTGAAGCATCGGTAGCAGACCTTCAAAAATACGCTGCTGGGGGTGCGGACGCCCCTCAATTCAATAATAATAGCTTTAATGTAAATGCTGCAAAGATTTCCATCGCCCAAACGTCACCTGCACCGCCGATGGCTACTCCACAAGGCCCCAGAGTTCTCGGTATTTTCGACCACTCAGTGGCTAGTACGAAAAATAAGTCATCAGCATGGGCTGGTATGCCTATTGAGGGATTAGCTTATAATTATCAGGCAACGCCACCTGCACAACCGATAGCCAGCACGAACGCATTACCACAAGGGGGCACTTTAAGGAGTCGCAACGATTCTATGGTAGGAAACGACTACTCGCCGAAAATAGCCGCCGCTTCCATCGTCAACCGCTCAGTGGCTAGTACACAAAATCAAGAATCATATAATGCTTTACGTGATAAGAGTGGTAACCCCGACGTCAATGGTACGAAATTTATAGCCTCCGCCGATCTCGTACCTGCTGCTCCAACTACTCCGGCACCCGTAAATTCTCCCACCAAAGCCGCAACCGATACCACCACCACCGAAGACCCGAGCCGCAAGCTGATCCGCAACGCCGAGTTGGAACTCGAAGTGAAGAGCTTCCAGATCGCGATGGACGAGATCGCGACGCTGACCAAGGCCGCGGGCGGTTACGTCGATACTAATAATTCGCAACGGGGCGGCAACGGCAAGTTGCAGGGCACCGTCGTGGTGAAGGTGTTGCCGAAAAATCTCGATGGTTTCCTGCTCCAACTGCGCGACCTGGGCCAGCTCAAGAACCAGATGATCAAGACCGATGACGTGACCAAGGCCTATTTCGACACGCAGGCGCGGCTCGATAACTCGCGCCGGATGGAGGCGCAGTTGCAGGACTTGCTCAAGCGCAGCAACGGCAAGGTCTCTGATCTGCTCGAAGTGGAGCGCGAACTGGGGCGGGTGCGCGGCCAGATCGAAGAGATGCAGGGTGACCTGAAGGTCTATGATTTCCAGGTGCAGTACGCGACGGTGACGATGCATGTGCGCGAGAAAGATCTCAACCAGGCGGCGGCTTACCTACTCAAGGAGCAGGATAATTTCTCGCTCTTCGCCACCAACGTCGAGGAGACCTTCCAACAGGCGCGCCACACAGCGGAGGACATGAAGGCCCAGATTCTCCAGGCCGACCTGCATCACAATTCGGACAGCGTGACCGCCGATATCCAGGTGATGGTTGCGCCCGACCAGATCGAGCCGTTTCTCACGCAGATCAGGACGCTGGGCCGGGTCGATAATTTCACGCGCCAGACGCAGCGCGTGGCGAAGGATGGCGGCGACAGCGATCAACCCGCCGACCAGACGTTGACCGAGAAGGACAAGGTGATGGTGAATCTTTCCATTCGCTCGGATGACGAGTCGCGCAAACAGGTGGCGATGACCGTGGTGACGTTGAAGGTTGATGAAGCACTGGAGA
>JABDGH010000015.1:0-1563 GCA_013286145.1 Verrucomicrobiota bacterium | reverse complement strand
AGAAAGCGAAGGCGGCGGCGTTGGCTGGCATCGGAACGGAAATTATCGGTTCTTCGCTCAACAAGACGGCGGAAGGCCAAACGACCGGGCAAATGCGGGTACGTGTCCCGGGCAAAAATTATCAGGCGTTGCTCGAATCACTTCGCGCCCTGGGCCGGACTTCTTCCTTCAGCCTCCAGCGCGATGACAATTCGGGTCCCAACTCGAACGGCGACGACGCCCCGGTGATCGTCTCGCTTGCGTTGACCGACTACGAGGCGCCGTTGCAGGCAACCAATATGTCGGTGCTGACGACCGGTGTGGATGAAAAAGCGCAGCAGATCAAAAAGGACGCAGCAACGCTGGGAATCGAGGTGAAGGCATCCAATTTCCAACGTCAGCCCAACGGCATGGAACTCGCGCAGATGACGTTCCGGCTGCCGATGTCCAAATATGCGGGATTCATCGAGAGCTTGCAGAAGCTCGGCAAGGTGGAGTCGATGACGGTGCAGCGCATTGATCGCCCTGACCAGACACGAACCGATGACAGCGCGCCTGCGGAGATCAGCCTGCGGATGCATAACCAGGGCAATATCGTGGCCGATAAAAACGGCTTATGGGAAACGTTGCGCCAGACTTTTGGGCAGGGGACGGGTGCGCTGTTCGGAAGCGTGCGGACGATTGGCGTCCTCGTGGCTTTTATCGCACCATGGGTGGTTGCTCTTATTCTCGTGGCATGGATCGGACGCCGCCTTTACATCAGGGGCCGTAAGTAAATGCCATCCCGAGCCTGCCCACTCGTTCCCAAGTTGAACTTGGGAACGAGAGAAGGTAGCCGTCGCGCGCCGCGCGACGGTCCGCCGCAAGGGACTGCGGCAGCCACCCGTGCCTGATCCGCAACAGATCTAATCCCGATTTGAATTGGCTGTAATTATTAAAAGACTACGATTCATTCGTGGCACAATTCGTTCTCAAGGAAGGGTTCAACCGCTATTTTCAGGATGGATGCACTACCTTTACGAAGCATGAAGTGCTGGCCTACGGAGCAGCGAACCGAAGACACATCGAGGAATGCCTTGCCGATTGGGAGTCCAAGGGATTCATCAAGGTACTCAAGCCGCTGGATACAGCAGCCGATGGCGATGTCATCGTCAAAGTTTTAAAGACCATCAAACCATGAAAAAGAAACCAAGTCGCATCGTTTTGGGCGTGACCGGTTCCATCGCGGCGTATCGCGCCGCGGAACTGGCGAGCACGTTGACCAAGGAAGGCATCGAAGTCGATGTGGTGTTGACCGATGAAGCGTTGCGGTTCATCACCGCGCTGACTTTCTCCGCGCTGACACGCCGCGAGGTTTACACACGCGCGAACGATGCCCTGCACGAAGGTCAGCCGACGCACATCTCACTCGCTGATCACGCCGACCTGGTTGTCGTCGCGCCCGCCACCGCGCATCTTATCGCGCAACTCGCGCATGGTCTTGCGCCCGACCTGCTCACCTCGCTTCTGCTCGCCACGCCTGTCCCGGTGATAATCGCCCCGGCGATGAACGGCAAGATGTGGCATCACCCCGCCACGCAGGAG
>JABDGH010000014.1:51515-52534 GCA_013286145.1 Verrucomicrobiota bacterium | reverse complement strand
GTTCCGGGCAGGAGCCGTCACCATGTACGCCTATTTTGTTCCAGCAGTCATTGATTGCGGCGCAGGTCGAGGTTGAATCTGTGCGGGCTTGATCCAGCATGTTAGTTTCCTCCCTTTAGCGCGATACGGGTAGCTCGCTCGTTGAGTACTTTCGCGCCTGCCTTGTCGCCTTGCTTATCGAGGAGGAGTGCAAGCTGGATGAGGGCTTCGTGATGATGCGGGTCGAGATAAAGCGCCTTCCGATAAAAAAGAACGGCCTCCAGTGAGACCCCGGCGGCATCGCGAACCAGGCCAAGAAGATAAAATGCTTTTGCCGATGGCCCATGCGCCTTGATGAATTCCTCGCAGTGTTTTGCCGCCTCGGCCAGCCTGCCCTGATCGGCAAACCGCAGGGCTTCGTCAATGTCTATGCTGGGTGGTTTGCGCTGCCAGTGACTGTGTTCAAGGAAATCTCGGAACTGAAAGCCATCCATTCGCTACCGCACCGGCGTGACCATCTCGTTCTTGGCCTCGTTAATTTTCGAGGCGAACTTCTCATCTGTGTTTCTCTTGCTGGTATACTTGGCGTGGGTGAATCGCCGAAAATCAAGACTGACTCCAACTCCGCTGTTCATCCTTATCTGGCAATTGTCAGCGATGGAGGTAACCGTCTTGTTTTTCCGGTTGATGAAGTTGGCGGCATTCATCATTTCCATTCGAAAGATATCAAGAAGGTTCCTGCGACTGTCGCGGGCGCTCACTTGACTTACACATCAGGAATACTGGAATGGCGGAATCAATCGGTGGGCTACCTTGATGCCGAGTTGCTTTTTTACACCCTGGGCAAGAGCCTGTCATGAGCGCAAAAGATTATAACGATTTTTCGATGTTCGAGTTGTTTCGAATCGAAGCGGACAATCAGACGAAGATTCTCACTTCCGGTCTTCTGGTTCTCGAGCGCGATGACAGCGCTGCGGGCCAGACAGAAGCCCTGATGCGCGCGGCCCATTCCCTGAAAGGGGCTGCTCGCGTTGTTGACC
>JABDGH010000014.1:0-51505 GCA_013286145.1 Verrucomicrobiota bacterium | reverse complement strand
TGACCTCCATGAGGCGGTGCGAGTTGCCCATGCCATGGAGGATTGTTTTGTCGCCGCGCAAAAGGGCAAAGTTATTTTAGGCCAAAAACAGATCGATTTTCTGCTGAGCGGCGTCGATTTGCTGGTGAAAATTTCCCAAACACCTGAAACCGAAATGGCGCAGTGGGAAAACGAACAAAAGAAAATAATCGATTCATTTGTCGCGGGGGCGACGCGGTTGCTCGAAGGCCGTGAGATCGAAGATACAGTGAAAAGCGTGGCACCAGTTCGGGCTGAGCCAAAAAAGGAACCAGTCCCTGAAACGCAACTGATCCCTGCCGCGTCGGGGGATGACATTGGTTCCAAGCCCGCTGTAACCGCAATCCAGCAAAAAGAGACGGATCGCGTTCTGCGGGTGACTGCGGATAATTTGAACCGCCTGCTTGGTTTGGCTGGAGAATCCCTCGTCGAATCGCGCCATCTCAACTCGTTCACGGATTCCTTGCTGCGGCTCAAGCGTCATCATGGGGACTTGACGAGAATGTTGGATGCCTGCTGCGGGGGGGGGGGATCACGGCAAAGGCCTGAACGAGGAGACTCTGGGAAGATTGAGGGATGTGCAGCATAAAGTCATGGAGTGCCGCCAATTTCTTACGGATCGATTGACGGACCTGGAAACATTTGACCGTCGTTCCGTCAATCTTTCCCACCGGCTTTACGAGGAAGCGCTTGCCTGTCGGATGCGGCCTTTTGCCGATGGCATTCACGGGTTTCCCCGCATGGTGCGCGACGTTGCCCGTTCCCTCGGCAAAGAAGTGAAAATGGAAATCGTGGGAGAGACGACCCGGGTGGATCGTGATGTTTTGGAAAAACTGGAAGCTCCTCTCACCCACCTCCTGCGCAACGCGGTGGACCACGGCATCGAGTCTCCCGAGCAACGTGTATTGGCGGGTAAACCAGTCCTGGGTTCGATGCAGCTTGAGGCGCGGCACTGCGCCGGAATGCTGCAAGTGATTGTTTCCGACGATGGGGGTGGAATCGATCCCGAGGTTTTGCGGGAAGCCCTCGTTAAAAAGAAACTCACCACCGCTGAAGTGGCCGCGAAGATGAGCGATGCCGAATTGTTTGAGTTCCTCTTTCTGCCTCGGTTCACCTTGAAGGAAGCCGTCACCGAGATTTCCGGGCGAGGGGTGGGGCTGGATGTGGTTCGGGAAATGGTCAAGCAGCTTCGGGGAACAGTGCGTATTTCCTCCCAGCCTGGGAAAGGGACTCGTTTCCTCCTGCAATTGCCGCTGACACTTTCCGTCGCTCGCATGTTGTTGGTTGAGATCGATGGTGAACCCTATGCTTTCCCGCTCGCCTACATCGCCCGCACACTCAAGCTGCCCAAGGCCAACATAGGGCTGCTGGAAGGCCGCCAGCATTTCCAATTTGACGGACAGCAAATCGGATTGATCACGGCTCATCAGATTTTAGGGCGGGGGAAAGCGAATCTTCTGGGTGAGGAATTCCCCGTCATTGTCGTCGAAAACAGCGGTCTTTTTTACGGCGTCGTGGTGGATCGCTTTCTCGGAGAACGCGAATTGGTCGTCCATTCGCTTGACCCGCGCCTGGGCAAAATCAAGGACATCAGTTCCGGCTCTTTGATGGAAGACGGCTCTCCCCTGCTTATTATCGATGTTGAGGATCTGATCCACTCGATTGGACAGTTGATCGCCAGCGGACCGCTCAACAAGATCCAGGAAGCCGAAACCGCCATCCAGGCAAAAAAGAAAAAGCGAATCCTGATCGTCGAGGATTCACTCACCGTACGCGAACTGGAACGCAAGGTTTTGGATAACGCAGGCTATGACATCGAGGTGGCTGTTAATGGCATGGACGGCTGGAACGCGGTTCGCACCGGACATTTTGATCTCGTGATCAGCGACATTGATATGCCGCGCATGGACGGAATCGAGTTGGTTAAACACATTCGAAACGATGCCCATATCAAATCGTTGCCCGTCATCGTGGTTTCTTTTAAGGATCGCGAAGAAGACCGGCGACGAGGCTTGGAAGCTGGGGCGGACTATTACATGACCAAGGAAAGCTTTCAACCCGAGGCCCTGCGCGATGCTGTCAGGGACATGATTGGCTCCCCTATCTCATGAAAATAGCCATCGTCAACAATCTACCCCGGGCGGTCGATGCCATTCAACGCGTTCTGGCGTTGACCGGTCGGCATCAGGTCTCCTGGGTGACGGGCGATGGAGAGGAAGCGGTTAAAAAATGCGCGCAGGATAAGCCCGATCTTATCCTGATGGACATGGTCTTGCCAGTGCTCAACGGCGTGGAAGCCACTCGCCAGATCATGGCGAACAGTCCATGTGCCGTTCTTGTCGTCACCGCCACGGTCAGTGGCGCGACTTCGAAAGTATTCGAGGCGCTCGGTGCCGGGGCAATCGATGCGATTAACACGCCGGAAATTAATGAGAACGCGTCAGAGATCCCGACTGCCCTGTTGAAAAAAATCGACATGGTGGAAAGATTGATTTTTGGCGCGAACCGTGAAAAAACATTTCGTTCTTCGCACACCCGGACGAGGAGATTGGCGATCAGAAAGGAGAAAGACCGTTTGGTGGTCATCGGTTCTTCTGCGGGAGGTCCCGTGGCGCTGGCCGAGGTGTTGGGCAGTCTGCCTAAAAATTTTCCTGCGGCGGTCATCATCGTCCAGCATGTCGATTCTCAATTCGCCCAGGGACTGGCCGACTGGTTGAACGAGCAATCGAAGCTGCCTGTCCGCGTGGCGCGTGAAGGCGAAAGACCCGTGAAGGGAACCGTGCTGGTAGCTGGAAAAAATGATCATCTCATCTTTGTCGATGCCGATACCCTCGGTTACACTCCCAACCCGGTTGATTACGTCTATCGTCCCTCGGTCGATGTGTTTTTTGAAAGCGTGGTGAAACACTGGAGAGGAGAAACCGTGGGAGTGTTGCTTACGGGGATGGGTCGTGATGGCGCCCAAGGCATGAAAATGTTGCGGAATGCGGGTTGTCACACGATAGCCCAGGACAAGGCATCCTGCCTCGTTTATGGGATGCCAAAGGCCGCCGTGGCTTTGGAAGCAGTCGATGAAATCCTGGCGTTAAATCAAATCGGCCTGACATTGAAGAAAATGCATGCGGCCTCGTAAATCACCGTCAACTTTATGAGCGAAATCGTTTCATCCAACCCAGGCGAATCGGAATTGCCGCAGACCTATCCGATCATCGTTTTGCTGGTCGATGATCAACCGATCATCGGTGAGGCGATCCGCCGCCAATTGGCCAACCAGAGGGACATCACGTTTCATTACTGCTCCGATCCCGCCGCAGCCCTTACGTTCGCCCGACAGGTCAAGCCGACCGTCATTTTGCAGGATATGGTCATGCCCGAAGTGGATGGGCTGACCCTGGCCCGCCAGTTCCGTCAAAATCCGGAAACGAAAGATATTCCCATCATCGTCCTTTCCACCAAGGAAGACCCTACAATAAAAAGCGAAGCGTTTTCCGCGGGAGCCAACGATTACCTCATCAAATTACCTGATAAAATCGAACTCATCGCCCGCATCCGCCATCACTCGCGCTCCTACCTCAATCAGATCCAGCGTGATGAGGCCTACCGCGCACTGCATGAAAGTCAGGATCGCCTGGTGGAGAGCAATGCATCCCTCCTTTTGCTGAATCAAAAACTTGAAGAGGCCACCAAGGCCAAATCGCAATTCCTGGCTACGATGAGCCACGAAATTCGGACGCCAATGAACGCCGTCATCGGCATGACGTCGTTTGTCCTCGATACGGAAATGACGGACGAGCAGCGCGACTTCATCGAAACCATTCGCCATAGCGGGGAAGCTCTACTCTCCCTCATCAACGATATTCTCGATTTTTCCAAGATCGAATCGGGACGAATGGAACTGGAAAACCACCCCTTTGACCTGCGCGCCTGCATTGAGGAAACACTCGATCTTCTTGGCGCCCAGGCAGCCGTAAAAAATCTCGATCTGGCCTATCTGGTCGAAGATTCGATTCCTTTGATGGTTTCAGGAGATGGCACCCGTTTACGCCAGATTCTAATCAATCTGATAGGTAACGCCCTGAAGTTTACCCCGCAGGGTGAGGTGATCGTCACCGTGAATCGGGACGATTCCGCGCCGCCAGGATCGATCGTTTTGCATTTTGCGGTTCGCGATACCGGAATCGGCATCCCCACGGAGAAGCAAGACCGTCTTTTCAAATCGTTCAGTCAAATCGATCTCTCAACCGCACGTCAATATGGCGGCACAGGTCTCGGATTGACCATCAGCCAACGCCTCGCCGAATTGATGAATGGCCGCATGTGGGTCGAGAGCGAAGAGAAAAAGGGATCGACATTCCACTTTGTCATTCAGGTGAACCCAGCTGAATCGGAAACAAAAGTCGAGGAGGTTGTCGCGACACAATTATCCGGAAAAAAAATTCTGATTGTCGAGGACAACGCCACGAACGGACAGATTCTGGCTCATTTTATGGAGAAACTTGGAATGCTCTCCCGCATCGTCACACGTCCGGCGGAAGCTTACGCGCAATTGAAGTCCGGCGAAACATACGACCTCGTCATGCTGGATCAACAGATGCCGGAAGCGAGTGGACTCAAGATGGCCGGGGAGATTCGCCGCCTGCCGGGCTGTCAGTCGTTGCCCTTGATTTTACTCTCTTCCACACGTTTTCGGACGGGTGACGACAGCGCCCAGGAAGTCGGCATTTCCGATTTTGTTTACAAACCGATTCGTCGCGCCCAATTACGCGATGCGTTGAGCCGCACCTTCGAGGATAAGCGGCCCCTTAAAAAATCGTCCTCGATTTCAAACGTTGACAAGACCCTGGCAGCGCGCATGCCCCTGAGTATTTTAGTATCGGATGACAACCCGGTGAACCTGAAAGTTGCGTGGACCTATCTCAATCGAATGGGGTATCGCGCTGACATGGCGAATAATGGACTGGAAGTCCTCAAGGCCATGGAGTCGAAGTCCTACGATATTGTTTTTCTCGATGTGCAAATGCCCGAGATGGACGGCTATACTGCGGCAAAACGCATTTGCGAACAGTGGAAAGAGCGGCGGCCCAGCCTGATCGCCCTGACGGGAAACGCCCTGTTAGGCGACCGGGAAAAATGCCTGGAAGCTGGCATGGATGATTACATCACCAAGCCCATTCGCCTCAAGGAGCTTGAAGCCGTCCTCCTTCGTTTTGGAAAGAGCGCAGGTTAAAAATTACAAGACAAGGGAAGAGCCTCTTATGCGATATAGTTTGACATCATACTGTTTAATGTAAGAGTAATGCCATGCAACGCCAATCCAAACCTCATGATCTCCTGGTCGCGCTGCTCCTTGTGCAAAGTTTGCTGGAGCGCCGCAGCGAAGCCTTCTTTCAACCTTTTGGCCTGACCAGCGCCCAGTTCAACATTCTCAACCTCCTGGGGTATCGTGAGGGCAGGATGGACCAGGCCGAGTTGGTCGACTTGCTCCTCGTCGGTAAATCGAGCATTTCGATTGTGCTCAACCGCATGGTTCGCAATGGTCTCGTGAAGAGAGAAGAACATCCCAAGGATCGACGCCAGACCGTGCTGATCCTGACTCCGAAGGGACGTGCCCTCTGGCGAAAGATTTCTCCCAGCTACGAAGCGAATGTTAAAAAAATATTTGGGGCATTGCCGACCTCACGTCGCAAGCGATTCCTCGATGATTTAAAAGTGATTCACGTCGCCTTCCTTGCTGAAGAAGAGAACGCTTAAACAGTTCGATTTTTAACAAACCAATCCCACCTATATGAATCCAGACCCCTTGCAAACCGATCTTCCGCCCGACCCGCCGAACTTTTGGGGCAGGTTCGGGCTGGGCGTTCTGCTGGTTATTCTATCGTTCGGCATATCCGTTCCGTTCCAAAGTCCCTTGCCTTTTGGTCTGGGATTTTTAGTGGCTCTATGTTCTCTCTTCTTCCAAGGCTACCGTGCAATCTTCATCGGCTTCATCAGCACGATAGGAGTGGTTCTGCTGGGATCGGCAGTTATATGTGGGGCCATGCTCTCCGGTATGCGTTAGACAGTCATCCATCGCTTAATTTCACCGAACCTCCTTATGAACATCGAACCATTTCCCGGCATGAGCCTTCCATTTCCTGTCCTGTTGATCTTGATGATCGTCTTCATTGGGCTGGAAATTGGTTTGTACCGGAATAGACAATCCAAGTGGGCTATTGCTCTTTGGCTTCCTCTTATTTTAACGACCCTCTTAGGCTGTTCTGGCATTGCGTCCCGCTTCCTGAATGTTTCTAGCTTACGACAAGGTCCCGGTGACTTAGCTGGTCTCGGCTTCATCTTCGATTTTTGCCTCTTGAGTCCATGGATCGTGATCCTGGTGGGAGCTTTGTTCTGTATCCCCAAATTTTCAAAACAAGAACTCAATGCATGGACAGTCGGAACTTTTGTATTTGCGACAATTCTTGCGGGATTGCTAATTCGGGGTGAAATTTCGGAGGAAACAAACTTCATTGTTCTAGGGCCCGACGGCGCCCCACTTTCTCATCAGATATTTGATTTTGAATCCTCTTACTACGGGAATCCACGTCCCCAAGGCACAATCAGTACAAGGACTGATGGAACATTCTCGCTTTGGCTAATACCCGGTAAGTCCATTTTGTTGCGAACCAGTAAATCATCCGATTTATTTGGGGAAATTGAACTCTGGAACCATGCGGATATAACTTTATCCAAAAAAACCACTCTTAAAACCTTTTGCAATTGGGATGGGGATTTTCCAGGGGGTCGTCAACGGGGAATCTTTCCTGTCTCCATTACCATCGGACAGAAGAAACCGGTGGCTTTGATTTTTAAATCGAAGACAGAGCTGGTTTCCCCCTATGTGCGAAAATTGGTTCGGTCGGCTCTCTTGGAAGCGAGGGACGGGACTTGTTCTCTCGATCTCGCGCAGCTTGTTTCAAATCCAGAGGCCCTTGAACAACTCGATTTGATTTCCGAAGTAATGGCCAAACAACCAGCCACCCGACCGGCACTGATTCAGGGACTCCAATGGTCGAGACGATTGGTGATATCATTGAATAGTGTCGCAAATCCGAACATTTACGAACCAAGCCTTGATGTGGAACGTCACCTCTACGTTCAGTGGTTTAACCTCACGTCAAGCACCCCCCCCGCGACCCGCTGACGCCATGACTCCGGCTTTTAGGCAAAAAGTCGATGCTCTCACACTCGGCATCATTTCCGTCTTGAGTCCCTATCTCGGAACGGTGGATGGAGCGAGTTCAATTATAGGAGAAATGGGCCACGCAGGGCGTCCAGCAATTCAAGATTTTGCCCAGGCTTATCCGACTGCTACGAAAAGGTGCCAGGATGAGATGCTTCGCAATCTTGGGCATCTCAAACCCTCGCTTAGTGATCTTCAATGGCTGGTTGCAAGCGATGATCCACACCTCATATTCGCTGGTTACGATGCAGTGAAGGACACAATCAAACCGGAAGAAAGAGCGTTGGCGAAAGAGCGGATAGATGAGGCACTAACCAAAACAACAGACCAGCATGACATTTATGTGGGAAAGCGCTTAAGCGAATATCTCGATCCGATCAGGTTCGAGCCGGACCAAGTGGCCGCTTACAATGCTCGGGGTAATGATTACGCGAAGCAGGGCGACTACACCAAGGCATTTGCAGCTTACAACAGGGCCATTGAACTTGATCCAGACAACGCGGTTCTCTACAGCAACCGAGGCTTAACCTACCACGATCAGGGAAATGATGCCTTGGCTCTTCAAGACTTGAATCACAGTATCCAGCTCGATCCAAAATATAAGCCTGCCTACAACGAACTTGCGTGGCTTCTGGCAACGTCTCCTCTGGCCAATTTACGCGACGGTAAGAAAGCGGTGGAATATGCAACCAAGGCATGTGAATTGTCCGAATGGAAAGACCCGCATATAGTGGATACCCTAGCCGCCGCATACGCGGAGTCGGGAGATTTCGATAACGCCGTGAAATGGGAGAACCAATATCTGCAAAATCCCAATCTAACAGCCAGTGACGCCACAGACGGTAAAAGCCACCTGGCACTCTACGTGGCGCACCAACCTTACCACTCCGAGAAGTAAGCATATGCACCCCGGAAGATGCTTCCCACGCGATGGCCACCTTCCAGTTTTATGGCCCTAATGTCCACTTTGCGGCAGTTATTCAAAAGTGGCAATCAGGCTGCGCCGAAGACCGGCCTCTACGCAGACCGCACGGCCCATGAGTGAGATGCCAAAGTAATTTGCTGGCTTCGCACATTCGATTGCTTTTTACGTATTTTGTGTGTTTAGTTATCGGCTATTAACCTTGTATCTGGTTTTTGTGTCTGATCTTCTTTGATTGCCCATGGCCCTTTTACGCGTCTCTTTTTTTGAGTTCCTGATTTGCGTGCATGTCATTGGCGCGGCGGTGCTCTTCCGACGGCTGTTCCCGAGAGAATCTCCCTGGCTCGGTTTTTTTATTCCCACGCTTGCCGCGATGTCGGTGCTCAATTTTTTCGAGCACTACGTGGCATTGCCGAGCCTGGGCTGGCTTTTGCCGTTTACGCTCGGGGGATTGACTTGGGCAATGGTGCGCCCCGGCTACTCGTGGAAAGGCCTGAAATTCCCCACCATTCTTTTTGTCGTGATCTTCACGTTCGTCATGGCGTTGAGATGCATCTCTCCCGATATTCCCAACTGGACCGAAGGGGCAGGGGACATGACTCGCGTGTTGGAGTATTGCATGGGTGACAAGCTGCCCGCGACCGATTGCTGGATGCCCCCTTTTACCCGCGGCGGATACTACACTTTTCAGCATTACGGGGCTTCCATCGTGAAGCGTCTTTTCTCCGTCGATATTGGAACCGGGTATAACCTGGGCTTTGCTCTTCTCGCCGCGCTGACGGCTTTGGTCGGAGCAGGCGCTGCCTATTCGATCAGCGGGAAGCGCGCATGGGTTTCCGCAGCCACGTTGTTTATTGTCATGGCCGGCTCCACGGGTGGCGCCATTTTCCTCATCTTTTTAAGCAAACACGAACCCGACTACGTGCTTTCGCTGAGTCTCAACGGCGGATGGGATGAGCCGAACTGGAATCCTTTCTGGTGGATATGCGCCCATGATCGTTACCACCCGGGGTTGAAGCTGCTTCCCCCGATGTACACCCTCTACTACTCCGAGTTTCACGCCAACCTGGGAGGAGCTTTCGCGGTGATGGCGTCGCTGCTTGCGTCCAACGAAGTATTCCAGCGGGAACGTTCCAACTGGCCCTGGGTTTGTTTAATCGCCATGCCAATGATCGTCATGATCCTGTGCGCCTGGTTCTTTTTTATCGTCCTCTTTTTCTGCGTGGGAAGCCTGGCCATCGCGCTCATTGCTTCCAGGCGACCAGAAAATTGGAAATTTGTCGTTCTGGTTGGCTTTGTCTCACTCCTTCTCGTCTGGCCCTCCGTCGATACTCTGATCACTTCGGCTTCGCCATTGAGGAGATTGGAATGGACGCAGCCGGAATTTAGGACGCCGCTCTGGATGTTCCTCGTTCAATTCTGGCCGGTTTTTATTCCGTGGCTCATGCTCTGTTTTGTCTGGCACAAACTCAATCTGTTGGGGCGCTGGATGCACGCTGGCGTTGCCATTTTCTTTATCGCACTCGAATTTATAACCATTGGTGATCGCCCGCTCGAGATTGAAAAAATGTGGGGAGCCATCTATGCCGCGGGACTGGTCACGGTTGTGCCGCTTGCCTTTTCGCAGAGAGGTCTCATCTTCCGTTTTTTAACAGTCTTCATGTTGCTGATAATGATGCTTTGCATGGGGTGGTGGTTGAAAGTCGATTACAGCAACATCGACTGGCCCTGCTTTTGCCGGCTCCAGGGAGATCGCTATATCCGGGTTGATCCGCAGAAGGATCGCTTGATGCAAGTCATGGGTCGGCTTCATGGCGTCACGATGCTTCCCGGAAAATCGGTGTGGGCCTATAATCAAGCGCCTGCTGCCATCGATTTTACGGAAAACAGGTGCTGGATCGCATGGCCCTTTCAGGAAACGGAATGTGGTCTTCCAGATGAACCCGGTTACCGCAGCAAGCTCAACAATTCGTTTTATGCGGGTACGATGGCCGCTCCGCTTGAGTTCCTTCGGGGTAATAATATTGCGGCTGTTCTCATCTGGCCTGAGGACAAGATTTCCGACGCCCTCCTCGAACAATTCAAAAATCAACTCAGCTCGGATTACTATTACATCGATTGCAAAATGGAGCTTCCGGATCATCCCGACAATGCGGGCTTATTCGTCAGGCTGTCACCTTCGCAGGCTTCTGCTCTTCCGGCTCCGGTGCCTCTGGTTCCCTCAGAAAAAAGCTCCGTTCGTAGAAAATAATCACTTATGCCGGTTAATTGCACATTGGGCCGTAACGCAAAGATACTCTATCCCGATCTGGTTAATATTTACGGCGGGGACACAACGACTATCGGCGATGATACGACCATCGGTCCGTTTGTCGAAATCCAGAAAGGCGTCACGATCGGCAAATCGTGCAAGATTCAAAGTCACGCTTTTATCTGTGAAGGCGTGACCGTGGAGGACGGCGTTTTTGTCGGGCACGGTGTGATGTTCATCAATGATCGCTTTCCACACGCCACGACCAGGGATTTAACGAAAAAAACCGATGCGGACTGGAAGCTTGAGCCGACACTCATCCAACGAGGTGCTGCCCTGGGTAGTAACTGCACAATTTTATGCGGAATAAAGATCGGTGAAAACGCCATCGTGGGGGCGGGAAGTGTGGTTACAAAGGATGTTCCAGAGGGGATGATCGTGGCTGGTAATCCCGCAAGAGTTATCAAAAAAGCATCTTATTAAAAATCAGTTTCCCTGCTAAAGTGGTTTTGTGAGGTCTCATTCCATAACTGGCGTCAGTGTTTGCATTCCTGCCTACAACGAGGAAGCCACGATTGAATCCGCCGTAACCCAAATTGAAGCCGTTTTGCACAAGTTGGAATATGATTACGAAATTATCGTGTGTGATGATGCTTCCGCTGACGATACGAAGGCGATTATTCAACGGCTCTCCTCGCAAAACTCCCACCTGCGCCCGATTTTTCATGAAAAAAACATGGGGATACGCGCTACCTTTGAAGAGCTTTACGCGGCGGCAACAAAAGATGCGGTTTTTCTCCTGGCTTCCGATCTCCAATGGCCTCCCGAGGTTCTGCCAATCTTGATCGAGCATTTTGGTGAGGCGGATATCGTTATCGCCGCCCGTATTCATAAGAATTATGGAATCTTAAGATCAATTGTATCCAATATTTTTAATCTCATCCCGTTGATGCTCTTTGGCATTAGAACCGATGATGCCGGAGCCGTGAAGCTCGTTCGCAACAGCGTCATTCGCGATACTCGGATTATTTCCCGATCTCCATTTTCGGAAGCCGAGCGCATCATTCGGGCTGTGCGCGCAGGTTATCGTCTCAAATCAATTCCCACGGTTACGAGGCAACGCGATGCAGGGGTTTCGCACGGGGTTCGTTTCAAAGTACTCGTTGCCGCTGCCAAAGATGTTTTACGTGTTTGGTGGGACATCCAAATCCTGGGACACTGACAAAAGTTTTCCTGAAAATGAACTCAGCTTAGTTTGCTCACGATTTCCTTGAGTTGTTCAGAGACAAACAGAACCTGCTCATTCGTCATTTCGGGATAGATGGGCAATGAGAGAGTTTCATTCGCCATCTTTTCACTCTCGGGAAAATCGCCCGTTTGATATCCAAGATCGCGATAGCCTTCTTGTAAATGCACCGGGATGGGATAGTGGGAATTGCTTTGGATGCCTCGTTCCAACAGCATTTGCGCGACTTGCTCGCGGCTTTTTACGCGTACAGCATAAATGTGATAGACGTGGCGTGAGTTTGGTAATTCCGAGGGCAAGGTTAACGGAACCCCTCGTAAACTTTGTGTGTAGAGAGAAGCGATTTCCCGGCGCCTTTGTGTCCACGCTTCCAAGTGCCTGAGTTTGACCCGAAGAATGGCGCTTTGGATGGCATCAAGGCGATAATTAAAGCCACGTTGCTCGTGATGATAGCGGCGGCTCGATCCCCAGTTTCGCAAAAGTTTAATCTGGTCTGCATCCTCTTTGTTGGCGCATAAGACCATCCCACCCTCGCCATAGGCACCGAGATTTTTACCCGGATAAAAACTGAAACAGCCCAGACGCCCCAATGTCCCCAAAGTTTTACCATGATAGGAAGCAGCATGAGCCTGCGCTGCGTCTTCAATAACGGTCAATCCATGCTGCTCGGCCAAGGCCAGGAGGGGAGCCATATCGCACGATTGGCCATGCAGATGAACCGGGATGATCGCCTTTGTTTTTTTCGTGATTGCCGAGCCTATTTTTTCCGTATCAATTGTTTGATAAAGAGGGTTGATATCAACGAATCGCGGAATGGCGCGAGCATACTCAATCGCCGCCACAGTCGCCACGAAGGTCATTGAAACGGTAAGCACCTCGTCGCCAGGTTTGATGCCTGCCGCCAATATGGCCAGGTGTAGTGCGCTGGTTCCTGAACTTACTCCAACTGCATGTTCGCAACCACTGAAGGATGCAAACTCGGTTTCCAGGGATTCCAACTCCGGGCTGAGAATAAAGGCGCCCGATTCCAATACTCTTTTAACTTCGCCATTAATTTCGGATGAGATTGTCTGGTACTGGGCCTTAAGATCCAAATAGGGAACTTTCATGGGCGCTTAGAGATTGAGATCGATGGGTTCTCCCCGCTTTTTAAGCGAGAGCGAGGCGGCCTCGAGCAGTTGAATCGCCCTGATGCCTGCGGCACCATCTGTAAGCGGCTTTTCTCCTTTGCGGATGCAGTCGTGAAAATGTTCAATTTCTGTCCGTAAAGCTTCGCTGGCGTTAATATGCGGCGCGTGCATGTCGCCTGTACGATATTGAATCAACATTTTATAAACGTCCTCCACGGACGATGAGACGGAAATGCCTTTGTCGTAAACCTTGATTTTTTCGCTTGGCTCCACGTCATCATAGACGACCATTTTATTTGTTCCTCCAAGTAAAGTCCGTCGAACTTTTACCGGTGCGAGCCAATTGGCATGAACATGGGCGATGAGATTATCATCAAAAAAAACGGTGATATAGGAAATTGATTCGTGTTTGCCAGGATGGGCAAGCCCGGTTGCAGAAACCGCGCGTGGATGCGCCCCGAGAACATAATCCATGATCGCCAGGTCGTGAATGGCAAGATCCCAGAGGACATTGATGTCTTGCTGGATAAGTCCCAGATTAACCCGTACCGCATCGTAATAAAGTATTTTACCAAGGGAGCCGTCCTCCACGAGCTCGCGTAATTTGCGAACAGCGCCTGTATAAATAAAAGTGTGATCGACGAGCAATACCTTTTTTTGTTTTACAGCTTCCTCGGTCAATTGCCGTGCCTGCTCGACAGAAGAGGCGAGAGGCTTTTCAACCAGGAGATGCTTGCCTGCTTTAAGGGCGGCCATTCCGATGCTGAAATGAGTGTGCGTGGGCGTCGAAAGAGCAACGGCTTCAATTTCAGGATCATTTAGCAAATCCATATAATTGCTGAAAACATCTATGGATGGATAACGGCTCTTGGCGAAGTCAAGGCGCTGTTGACTAAGATCACTTATCGCTTTCAGGTTGAAACCTGGAGTTTCATTAAAATTCCTGGCTAAATTTGGTCCCCAGTAGCCGTAGCCAATAACACCGACTCCAATTTTTTTATCCATAATAGGGTAAGAATTAATAGGGTCTGCTTCCAGGGGCAGATCGAAGTAAAAACACACCGGCATTTTTATCTCCATTGCCACGGCAATCGATATATTGATAAGAAGGTTCAAGTTCCTTGCTTAGTTTATCGAGAAAATCATTTGAAATATCGTTATCCGGCCAGATAAGCACACCTGCGATGTTATTTGATTGAAGGAACTGCAATCGATTGGGCATCGCGTCAGAGTAAAAATCATTATTGAGTTTTTCTCTATATTCGGCGACATCGACATAGTTGGCAACAGACTCAAAATAAGTCCAGGTCGAGTAACTTCTATTCTCGGAGAAGACGGCTAGGGCGGGAGATTCATAGTAATTGAAAGCCACGGATTTTCCCGTTAAGAATGTCGCATGTTTCACTTGTGTCAGGACTTGAAACATCTTTTTTTTCTGATCATCTGCCATGATATAATGATTACCTTCCAGGCGAAACTCGGCGTCATGCCACGGCCCCCAAGGTGTCCAATTCCAGGCATTCTTAAGCCATCCGCTCAAGCTTACAGCTGCGGATAACAACAAGACGATCGTGATCAGCCGGTTTACAACACCTCTACGCATGGCAATAATTGGAAATAAACTTATAAGGCCTGCTCCATAGATATATCCCCACATTTTCTCAATGGTATTATATCGACCTTCCATCGTTTTTATTTCTATCCCGATCAGCATGATAGGCATGACAAACATGACCAGGCGGATGCCAAAAGGTAGCTCTCGGAAGTAAAACCAACCGCAAATCCAAAGTATTAGAATCGGCCACCACTGAATGACAAATTCAAATAAAGGTGCGCGTTCCTCAGGCTTTGTCGGTATGAGCGACGGGGCTTCAGGCGAGGAGGTGACTTCATAAAAGGATGGCCACAGTAAAATCAGGCCGCCTAAAAGTATCAATAACATGATACTGGTCTGAGACGGACGACGATGACAGAACAGTGCAGTAACCAGCGTTCCTCCGCATAACAATAAAGTTATAGGAAAAGCCCAAGTGCTGGAAACCACCGCAAATATCGGGATGAGAACGGCCATGACCCAAGGCCAGATCGTTTTTTTCAGGTAACCGAGCTCGGCAATGACAAATACTGAAAGAAGCGTTAAAAAATGCCCGGAAGAATTGGCATGATATTCATCCCGCCATGTCCAAAAACCTGGAACTTGAAGCTCAAGGCGTTCGTGATGATCGGAGGCTAATAATTTCCAAATAGGATTGTCGGGATTGCTATTGCCCGGATCGATTCCGCTGCCGGAAAAACCGCCGGAAAGATTGTTAGCCAGCCAAAGGCTGGGGTGGTTAGGCATGAATAGTTGTATGTAAGCGGAACTTCCCGTGGCAGCCGATTCAATGAGAAAGGGAACAGCGCACGTAATCCACACTTTACCACCTGAGATGCGATAGGCCGCAGCTGCTCCAGCCATGCAGGTGAATGCCGAGAGTAACGCATGTGAAACATTATAGGCTACACCCAACTTGATATCGAAGAGACGCTTGACTAGGGAAGCGGCATAGTGCTGCAGAGAATAATACCATTCATATCGAAATGGCGGTAACCAGGTATCCATCGGAGGCAGCACATCTCCCTGGCAAAAATTGTTGATTTTATTCAAATCCGCAAGGCCGTCGGAAGTATAATTAATATCCGGCTGCAGGCAGCGAATCGCAAAGGTAAAGCCAAACGAAACAAGGAATATCAGAGAAGGTAACAGTAATTGTTCCTTGGAAAAAGTCGGCGAAATAATCACCCAGATAATGGCGCCGAGCAGTAAGGGTAAAACGATCAACAAGGTCGGAAGCGCCACGATGTGCTCGATAAAATTGATAAGAATAACGAAGGCGAGTGGGGGGATAAAAAAGCCAAACCAGGGAGATTCCTGTGGAAAAAGACGGTGAAAAATAATGGCTCCACCAATCACCAGAGCGGAGATCATGAGCCAAAGAAAAAGGGCTTGAAGTATAAGCATGGTACGTAACGGCGGTTAAGCCTCGAACAGATTGCCTAAATTTCCATGCATGGAACAGTAAAATTAATGCGACGATATTTCAATTTAAGTCTTGCACGCACCACCCAAACGGCAAGTCTCAAATTAATGACGCAGAGAACGCTCTTCGGGGTAAAATTTGCTCTTGTCCCTATCTTCATGTATATGATAAAAAGTATCGTACAAATTGTTATTATTTAATATTGGTCGATGCTCAACATTTCTATTGCCGCTCCGGCTTATAACGAGGGCGAAAACATTTTCCCCCTTGTGGAAGGTTGGGTGCATTATTTGCAGGCGCACTTTAAGCCGGAGGATTTCGAAATCGTTGTATGCAATGACGGAAGCAAGGACAATACGTGGGATCTTTTGTGCAAACTATCCCGGCTCTACCCATCCGTAAAGCCATGCAATCATGCGACCAACCAGGGTGCTGCCGCTGCCCTGACAACGGCCATCAGGAACACGACCAAGTCCTGGGTTCTTTTGCTCGATTCGGATGGTCAATATCCTGTTGAAAATCTGGAGCGTTTTACGCGCGAACTGAAACGTGCTCCTCTTCCTGCATTTATTGGCTTTCGTGTTCATAAGGTGGACTCAACTTTCGCGAGGTTTGGCTCATGGGCCAGTGGATGGTGTTGCAATCTGTTTCATGGCACACGATATCGCGACTTTAACTGTGCGCTCAAACTTGTTGAAGGCCCCCTGCTTCGCGATCTTTGCCTCGAGGCCAAAGGTCTGAATTATTCCACGGAAATTAGCTCTAAAATTCTGGAGCGGGGCGTTGTGATGGGAGAGGTCGAGGTTCTTCATCAATCCCGGGACAAAGGACGTAGCAGTCGAACACTGATCCGCGGCAGTCTGCATCGATTTTTCTTTGTTATTTATATCGGATTTCGTCAATTTCTCCTCAAGGTTGGCCTGTTGCAACGTCGTCCCTATTCACGTTCATGAAGCCATCTGCATCAAACAATTCGAACCGCCTGGTAGTTTCCGTTTTTTGCGGTGGACGAGGCGGCTCGAACTTGATTCGTGAGTTTCTTCGCCGTCCCGACGTGGAATTGAATGCGCTGATCAACGCCTATGACGATGGCCTTTCCACGGGTGAGTTGCGCGGTTTTATTCCCGGGATGCTTGGGCCTTCCGACTTTCGGAAAAATCTCTCCAACTTTCTTCATTTGCATAGCAGTTATCAATACGCGATGACTCAACTGCTCGAATTTAGATTATCGGAAACCTATCAGGAAAAGGAGATTTCCTACCTAAAAAAATGGTCCGCCGTTGGTGGTGAAAGCGACGATTCGATATTGCCGAAGGATCTCCGCTCCGTCGTGCAAGAGTTGGACAGAATGGGGCCGCAGGTGCGTGGTTATTTGGCTGCTTTCTTCGAATACCAGACCCGGCAAGGCCAGGGTTTTAAGTTTGTTGATTGTTCCTTGGGCAACCTTATTTTCGCCGGCGCCTATCTAAAAAATAATCGTAACTTTAATGCCACGGCCACCGAACTGGCCCGGGAATTTCATTCAAAAGCCAAACTCTTGAATGTTACCCAGGGCGAAAATCGCATTTTGGTTGCTCTCAAGGAAGACGGCGAAATATTAGAGAGAGAATCAAAAATAGTCGGTGCCCAAAGTGCCGCGAGAATCGTCGATGTCTTCTTTCTGGAAAAGCCACTATCTCCAGTCGAATTGGAGCGCATCTGTGCGCTGCCGGATGTGAAAGCCAAGCGCGCCGCTCTACAAGCCTTTCACAAGCCAGTCACACTTTCGCCGGAAGCCAGGGATGCCCTGCTTCATTCCGATATTATTATTTACGGCCCGGGTACGCAATTTTCATCGCTCCTTCCAAGTTATAAAACGACGGGACTTGATGAGGCCATTGCCGCAAGCAGTGCACGAGCCAAGATATTTGTGGTTAATATCCATCGCGATCACGATATCCAGGCCCTCTCCGCGACCGACATTGTGAGCAATGCCCTTGATTTTTTAAACGACAGCTCAAATGAGCGTGGCTTATTTACTCACGTTCTATATACAAACCGTTCCAGCAAGCCCGATCAACTGATTCCAAGAGGGGATCTGGCAGCGCAAAAGTTTTCCAAAAACTTAAAATGGATCGAGGATGAATTTGAAAATCCGGTGCGAGCTGGTGTACATAGCGGATATCTGACTGTACGGCACATCCTTGGTGCCTATGAAGAAGCCATTATCCCCGTCGATCAGGAGCTTGATATCTATATCAATCTCTACGAAAGATCGCTTGCCATGAATCAGCTCATACAGGAGTTTCTTGAACTGCCCTGGCATACTCAGTTCAAGAAGGTTCGGCTCCGTTTTAATAATGTAGAGTTGCCCCGTTTGGATCTTCCTTCGCATCTGGTGATAGAGTCGGTTACGTCCGATGAGATGTTTTCAGAGGTGCACGAACTAAGTGATTGGGCTTCTTCGAGGCGCTCCAAATACCTGGTCACCATTTCCGGCGATGGCGAATACCGGTTGTGCGACATCCTTTACGGCCTCGAAATTCTCATGCAACACCCGTTTGCTGCGGTATACGGCTCGCGCACGCAAAGTCGCAATCAATTTTATCATTCCCTGGACGCTGCCTACGGAGAATCGCTCTTTCTTTACACATTAAGTCTTATCGGCGCGTTTCTATTTTCGCTCATGTTTGTCCTGCGGTTTGGTGTGATTTTTTCCGATCCACTTACTGGTTTTCGACTTTATAACCGAAGCTCTCTTGCTTCCGTCCTCGGAAAACTTTCCAAGCTTGAGGATCATTCCGCCAGCGGAATCACCAAGATACTCATGCAAAATAAATGCGAAATAGCAGAGATACCCATTCTGTATCGCACGTTCGATGGTTTCGCCAATATCAGATGGCGTTTGTTAAGGAGTTTTCGCAATGCCTGGCGCATTTTCTTCTAAACGGCACCTTCTTTTCGATCTGGATGGCACACTGGTGAATTCCGTTCCGGCGCACGATCGCGCCTTTATCGATACGTTGAAGGTTCGTTACCCGGCCCTGGCGGAGAATTTTGATTACACCATTTTCGCGGGACGTCCCACCCGGGAGGTTTTTCAGACACTCGGTTTCCGGGATGAAATGGAATTGACCGAACTTACCGATTGTAAACAGAGACTTTACCGTGCCGCTGTTGAGCATGGTGATGTCACTGTTTTTGCCGGAGCAGAATCTTTACTGGAGCAGCTTCAACAAAAGGGTTGTCGTCTTTTTTTAGTCACGGGCGCTAGTCGGATCTCCACTCATCGAGTCCTTGAGTTAACGAAGCTCGCGCATTATTTTGAAGGAATCACCACCGCAGAAGATGCTCATCCCGGCAAGCCATCGCCTGAACCCTATCTTCATACCGTTGCCAAATTTGGCTTGAGCAGCCAGGACTGTCTTGTCATTGAAGATGCCGAAAGCGGCCTTCAATCCGCCCAAGGCGCTGGCTTGGACGTGGTATTGATTCACGCTAACCTTCAATTACCGGGCGTGATCAACGTGGATAGTTATGCAAAGCTCGCCTCTCTCCTGCTCCCATGAAAAACCGCCTTCCAGATATTCCCCGGAATCGAATTTGCGCGGTTGTTCCCGCCGCAGGACGTGGAACGAGGCTTGGCGTCCAGACTCCCAAGGTCTTTGTCCCCATCTTTCCTTCCATCACCATCTGGGATGTCATCCACGATAAACTATCCCAGTTGGTCGATCACACCGTTCTTGTTCTCTCCCAGGACGGACAGGATTACCTGAAAAAAAATCACGCAAATTTTAACCCGGAAAGTTTCGACAAAACGGAGATAGGCCTTCAATCCACACCTCTCGGCATGGGAGATGCCATCTTTTGCGTCAGCGATCTTTGGAGTAAGTACGAAAATATTCTGATCGTATGGGGTGATCAGTTCAATCTCTCGCTTCATACGCTACAAACCTGTCTCGATCTTCATTCCACCCAGGGAACTACCTCGCTGACTCTTCCGGTGGTTCGTACGCCAAGCCCTTATGTGGAATATATTTTCGATTCCTCAGGCTCCCTGACGAAAGTGCGGCAAACGAGGGAAGGGGATCAGTGCGAGCCGAACGGCTTTTCCGATATCGGGGTCTTTCTTCTTAGCGGAGGTTCAACTTTGTGTGAAGAATGGCATCGTTACCGGACGACTAGTGCCTCAGGCTCGGCGACGGGGGAAATAAATTTCCTTCCATTTCTCGCGTATCTTTCCTCAATAGCCAAATGGCCGGTGGCCAGATACGAAACAAAGGATCCGACCGAAGCGGTTGGCATCAATACACCGGATGATCTTGCCTTTGCCCGGCAACTTCTCCAAAAAAATCTTCCCACCACCAAAAAATCTTATGGGTAAAACAATGCTTGTTACTGGCGGCGCGGGTTTTATCGGCAGTCATCTCGTCGAACGCCTGCACGCTCTCGGTCATCGGGTTCGTGTCCTCGATAATCTTAGCCAGGGACGCTCCGAATGGATTCACCCCTCGGCCGAATTTCTCGAAGGAGACATTACCGATCTCTCTTTGTGTCGTCGGGCATGTGAAGGCGTCGCCGGTGTCTTCCATCTCGCGGCGATGTCGAAAGTCGCGCCCTCCATCGATAAGTTTGAATTTTGCACGGAACAAAACATCATCGGCACGCAAAACCTGCTCATCGCCGCCCGTGACAGGAAAGTCCGTAAATTGGTTTATAGCGGCTCGTCCACTTATTATGGAAATGGCGCTCCGCCCCAGTCAGAAAACTCTTTGCCCGATTGCCTGAATCCGTATGCGGTCTCCAAATATGTCGGCGAGCAATTCTGTGAAATTTTTACCCGTCTCTACCGATTTCCGACCGTCACACTTCGTTACTTCAACGTCTATGGCCCGCGTCAGCCCGCAGTCGGCGCCTATGCACTCGTGCTCGGTATATTTCTGGATCAACGTCGTCGGGGCGAACCTTTGACTATTCATGGAGAAGGCTCGCAACGCCGGGATTTCATTCATGTCTCCGATGTCGTTGAAGCCAATCTCGCGGCATACGGTAGCGATGTCGAAGGAACCGTGATGAATGTCGGTAGCGGAACGAATACTTCGATCAAGGAAATCGCCAACCTGATCTCGCCGCATCAGGTACACCTTCCGCGTCGGACGGGAGATGCGGAAGTGACTCTGGCCGACATCAGCCGGATCAAGCAACTTCTTGGCTGGAATCCCAAAACATCCTTTGCAGAGGGGCTTAAGCCTTTGCTTGAGGCTTCGGAAGCACCGCCGGTTTTAAAGGGGTGAATAACAAGACGAAGAGATATTTTTTAGTTCAGGGAAAAGATTGTTGTAACCAAACTCACAATTTAGGCATCATTTCTTGGTATGAACGTACTCCGACTCTTAGTTTGTGTGACAGGCTTGTCATTTTTCATGGTGTCTCCAGCAATGGCCAATGGTAAAGGTGCCGGTCATCACCGCCATCATCATCATCACCACCACCATCATCATCACAAAGTATAATTCGCCATAGTCCTCCGTGATAATGGAGGATTAAAGATGGAAGTAGTCCCGGCGTTACCAACTGATGATGTAGAACTCATTCAGGGAGCAACGCTGGGCCTCTTCCTGTGTCATCCACCGTTCCTGGGTATTGCGGCCCCACGGATCCGACCAGGCAATTTCTTTGGTATCCGGATTATAACCGGTGATGAGGACTTGATGGCCGCCCTTGTTTTCCAAGGGTGTCGCTTTTGAAGTGGATGGCGTTCGGCTTTGCGTGAGCAGTTTTTTCCACGCTTCCCAATCTTTATCACGATCACACAGGGCATAGCGCTGCTGAACTGTGACATAGCCCCCCGGATTGACTCCCCAGAAAATAGGAATGCCTGCATCGATATAACGGCGCAGGCTAAACGCATCTATTTTGGTGATTTGGATGAACTGGGCCTTTCGACCGTAATTGTGCAGCGTATTGTCGAGTTGAGCGGCAACTTCGCTTCCTCCTTCTCCGCCGCTGAAGCCAGCTCCACCAATGCGACTCAGGGTGTACATATCACCGGGAACGCCAGTGTAGCGCAAGACTCGCTCCCAAGTGGCGGGAACACAGTAACCTTTAAGCCCCTGGTCGGCCATGGGGATCTGGGTAATGACGACATCTCCGTTAACCCGATGCTCAACGGCATCGATTAACTTTGGGCCTAGTTCATCACGAGGAATGCGTTCGGTACGGCCATGGTTATCGGCGAGTTGAGTCGGAATAACACGAAGCAGGTTATATTTGTTTTCCTGGCAGGTAAGCAGGAAGGACACGCCGTTCCAGTCCCATCGCAAGGCATCTTCGCGGGTGACGGCATCACTCCCAAAACTGGTTCTGCGGGGATCGCCGAAGAGTGCGGTTAAATTTTTGGTGAGCGTGACCTGTTCCTTCTGGCGGGCCGCCTCGAAAGATTGCCTGATCGCATCAAATTTGGCCTGGAGTTCGGCGATCTTTTGGTCAGAGCCTTCCAACGGGGTGCCTGTTTGATGCTTGAGCGCATAGATAGCGCTTAAAATGCGAACGGCTCCCTGATAGTCACCATCATTGGCGAAAGCGATCAAAGCAGAAGTCGGGGTATCATCGGCATCCGAATACAGAGCCACGCAATAAGCTCCACCGCCAAGTATGGATGCCGGGGCATAATTCCCTTCTGTATCATAGAAATAGCGGCGATAAGAACTTTCCCACTTTGTTTTGTCTTCAAGCCTCAGGCGTAACCGACTGGCAATGAGTAGAGCCGATTCTTTCCAGAAGCTTTGCGTGGTGAAAAACGATGTGCCGAGACCGGCATTGATCTTGGCAACGGCATCATCGGGAATCGGAGCGCTTGAAGTCGCGGTGATATCCTGGCCTGGAGTTGATAAACTGGTTGAAGGAACCGGGGCGAGGTTTGTAACTGGAGCTGGTGGTGAGACAAGGGGAGCGTTATTTGTTGTCGCAGATGGACTCGTTGGCGAAGCGCCAGAGATATAATCGGTGGAGACTTTGGCGATGCGGTAATAGATGCCTTGGGCATTTTGCAGGACAATCTGATTACCCTCGATACGCACGAAGGTGAATTGCGCGCCGACGGTCGCTTCCCCCACTCCAAGGACATCACCCTTGGGAGAAAGAGTTGTCAGCGGGGTTTGTTTGGTGACGACGACCGTCACCGAAGCAGCCTCAGCCCGGTTAAGGACGGGGTTAAGACAAAAGCAGAGGCTAAAAATGGCAAACAACCATCGTCCACTAATAAAAGCCTGCTTGGAATATCCCGGTCGAAAATCCATTAAGGGCACGAGGAACGTCAGGCTTTCAAAGTGTGATGACTTTGTTGGGGCCTTCGGCGAAGGCCTCGAAAAGTCGGGTCACCTGCCATGCGTGATCGAGAGTGCCCTTGGCCACCGGTCTCTTTTCCAGGATGGAGCGGGCAAATTCATTGACCTCGTTGTAATAGCCGAGCAGGAAGATTCCTTTGTTATAAAGCTGGCCTAGGGAAAACTCGGGATCCCACGTCGCGGTGGTTTCATTTGCATTTCCCAAAAAATAGTTAGGAGCATCCCCGTAACCCACGCCGGGCGGATTGCGATGAAGGGAGACGCGATGGTTGTTCTCCACCACGATATGCTGGCGGGTATTCGAAACGATGGTCGTCCGTTCCATTCCGCCGTTATTGGAAGAACCCGCAGTCATGGCAAACGATGCCACCGGACCGCCTGCGCCATAACCGAACGTAGCGTTGCCTGCACCTGAAGGGCTCCGCTCGTAATAAAGTGTCTTGGGCATGCCCAGAAGAAAAACGAGCAAAGCCGCCGGATGACAAAGATGATCCAGAAAGCTTGCGACCGCCCAGTTATGCTTGGTCGTGTAGGTGGTAAATTCCTCCACGGTAGGGACATGCTGGGGATATTGCAGGAGAACGAGCTCAATCGACCCAAAGCTCTCCGCCGTCGTGAGTTCCTTTGCTTTTTCGTTGGCGGGGAAAAACATCTTTTTCAATCCGACGAGCACATTGCGGTTCGCTTTTTTGGCCGCTTCTCGCAGCATGTCGATCTCGTCGCAGGCAAAGGCTGGCGGTTTTTCAAACCAGACGTGGACACCTGCCTCGAGACAGTCGCGGACGATGGGGGGATAGAGGGGCCGTCCGGTTTTGTTATCCCAACCCGTGACGATGAAGACGGCGTCAAGCTTCTCCTTGCGCAGCATCTCCTTGTAATCCGTATAAGTGGATGTTGCCCCAAATTTTTTGGCGAAGGCCTTTGCCTTTTCTATTTCGAGATCACAGGTGGCCACCAGGTTGACGGGAGCAAATTGAAACGTCGGATAGATGTTTCGGAATGAATGAGAACCACAGCCGATAAAACCTGCGCGAATTTCGGGTTCATCGACAAGTCTTCCGTGAAAGTTAATACGTTGTGTCATAAAGGATAAGTAGGATTGGAGTGAATCTTCAAAGAGGGAAGGGAATCAGTTTTCTTAATTTTCGCCGCAGGTCTCGCGATGAGCGGATGAGAACGAGATCATCAGGATCGCGTCCTCCGTTCCAATATTTCGCGCCTGATGCACGAAATTTTTGGGAATCGAAATAGAATCTCCCGCCGTCATCTTCTTCATGCCCTCGGCTGTGGTATGCTCAATGGTGCCTTGGTAAACGAAAAGGATTTCAGAGCAATTGGGATGATAGTGCCGGGGGTTTTCCTGGCCCGGGCGAATGATGCAACGGCCAAAAGTCATGTCGGCATCTGGAACGAGCTGATCCGTCACAAACCAGGTCAATTGCCCCCAATCAAACTCGATGACTCCGGCTTTTTCTTGAGGTACTAAAGTTGGAACTGCGGTATTCATTTCAAATTTCTGATTTCTGGTGATTTTTTCTTCGTTTTTACGCGGTCAGCGAACCAATCGGATCGCATTTGATGTCCAAAACTTTTACCACCCGTGTCATGGAGGGAAAGCTATTTCATCAAGGCCTGTGACTTGGCTGTCAGTAGGGTAAAATTGCTCGTCAGGGAAAAAGATCGCTTGCAAAAACAAGTGGTGACGCAGGCTTACTTGCCAGATTTCACCCGTAAGACTAATCTTTCACAGTTCCAGCATTCCTTCATGAAACTCCTCGCCTATTCGAAATGGGATATTGTTCCGGTTCTCTGTGGACTGGCGCATTTCGCATTCGCGCTCACTTTTTTTGCAGTTTTTCCTTATGCCCCATGGTGGTTACTCGTAAGCATGGGCTTCACCTACGCCATCAGCATTTCATGGAACATCAACGGCATCTCCCACAATTTTCTCCATAACCCTTATTTTACCTCCTATCTCCTGAACCGGATTTTCAGCCTGGTCGAATCATTGACCATGGGTTTTTCGCAGACTTTCTACGAATACGTTCATCAACGGCATCACATGGGTAATAGCGACAAGCCCAACGAGCACGGTGAAACCATCGATTGGCTTTCCATTTACAGGCACGGCCATGATGGTGAGGCGGAAAGCGTCTGGAGTTATGTTTTTCTGGGCTATTTCCGGGACGACCCCAAGGCGATCTATCGCGAAATTGCGCGCCGCAGTCCGACCGATGCCTTTTGGGGCGTCTTTGAAATTGCCGCTTTCCTCAGTTTTTTCACGCTCGGCTTTTTCCTGAACTGGCACTTCATGGTTTTCTTTCTGCCCTTTTATTATCTTGGCCACTGTCTTTCTTATCTCAATGGCTACTACCTTCATTACGGCGGCAATCCTGACAAGCCCATCGCTTGGGGAGTGAGCAGTTACCACAAATTTTATAACTGGCTATGGTTCAATAACGGCTATCACGCCGAGCATCATTTCCGACCCAAGATGCATTGGACCCGGATGGACGAATTTCACCGCCAGATCGCTGAACAACAGCGCAAGGAAGGGGTGCGGGTCATCACACCGCCCCACGCGCTTGGTTTTCTTGACCCGAATCTTCCCGAAAAAAGCCGTCCTTTGGAACCCACGACGGAGTCGCTTTCCTCAAAGGAAGCTGCACGCCTAAGTTCTTAATCTTAAAGGTGCTTACACATAGACTTGCATTGCGCGCAGAGATCATTAGTCTTGGTCAATTACTTATGTCCGGCAAAGGTGTCCTAAGCATTTGCCAACAACTGCGGTTTCTTATCGCCGAAACTATTTCAGATACAACCTTCAGTAATTTCTTTACCCATGCATAAGGAAGTTTACCTCCCGCCTGCGGATTACCCCGAAATCGGGCTTCGTCTCGAAACCCGGGTGGAAAAGACAAGCGAGTTCGCTTCCCAGTTGGTCTCGGTAAAAACTTCCTTTGGGCGGGCCGTGGTCACGAATCGGGTACCCGAGGCGGATGCGATGACCTGGGCTTCCGGCTTAAGTCATGCGGCGAGCGACCACCGATATTACGAGCTGACCCACGATTCTCTTGGGCACCAATTCGAGCATTATTATCTTTTGCTCAAGGATCACTCGGGATCAACCCGGGCGATTCAACCCTTCCTCATGGTGAACCAGGATCTTGTCACGGGTATGCCCGAAGCGATCCGCGGTGCCATGAATAAGATTCGCCGGCGCTTTCCCTCATCCCTGGTCATGCGCATGCTCATGGTGGGATGTGCTGCAGGTGAGGGACATCTCGTGTGTGATCGTTCCACCGAAGGCGTCGAGTGGGTTGTGCAGGCATTGCGGGAAGCCCTGCCCTCCGTGGCGCGTAATTTCAACGCGGCTATGATCGTGTTCAAGGATTTCCCCAAGAAATATCGCAAACCGCTTCGTCAATTGCGCCAGGCTGGTTATGCGCGCGTGCCGAGCATGCCCGGCTCCCGGCTCGATCTTAACTTCAAGGATTTCGAGGAATATCTTCAAACCAGGCTCAGTCATAAGACCCGCAAAAATCTGCGCCATAAATATCGCAAAGCTGCAGCGGGAATACCCTTGGAAATGCAGGTAGTGACCGACATCGCGCCCTACATCGAAGAACTTTTTCCGCTCTATCAGCAGGTGCTCGAAAGATCCCAGTACAAATTTGAGGAATTGACCAAATCCTATTTCGTCAATCTTGGGCAGAAAATGAACGACCGTTCGGTCTTTTTCATCTGGCGCCAGAACGGCAAAGCTGTGGCCTTTAGTTCCTGCTTCGGTCACGAGGGGATCTTGCGTGACCATTACATCGGTCTCGATTACAACGTCGCCCTCGACAGCCACCTCTATTTTGTCACTTGGCGCGATATCATCACGTGGGCCATTCAAAACGGTTATCGCACCTACTACAGCGCCCCGCTGAACTACGAGCCCAAGTATCACCTGCGTCACGATCTGGTGCCGCTTGATCTCTACGTGCGTACTTCATGGAACTGGCTGAATCCGATCTTCCGCTTCGTGGTGCCCTATCTGGAACCCACTCGTTACGACCCGATGATTCGTCGTTTTGCCAATGCGCATGAGCTTTGGTAACCCTACAAAATAAACCCCCTGTCATCCTGAGCTTGTCGAAGGACCTCTAACTATTCCTTCTTAAGATGTCGCTTGAGCAAAAAAGTTGGAGATCCTTCGACAAGCTCAGGATGACATATTTTTAACATGTCTTCCACGAAGCAGGTCTGGTTCCGAACCGACGACGCATGGGATTTTATTGCCGATGGGCAAAAGCCCAACATGCAAGTCATCGATGTTCAAGAGGAGGCGAAGGCGTTGCGATTTATCACCTCCGCTTCCCGGGTCGAAAAATTCGCCGCGCATCATGCTCACGAATTTCGCCCCTTTACGCTTCTCGGTTCCGGTGATTTTCATCACTTAAGCGCCGTCTGGACGCGCCAATTTCAGGAACCCTTCACCCTTCTCTCCTTCGACAATCATCCCGATTGGGATATTCGTCCGCCGAAATGGTCATGCGGCGCGTGGATCAATCGTGCGCTGGAAAATCCGCGTATCCAACAGGGGAGCATCTGGGGTTGCGGCAATTTTGAATGCAATTTTCCGTGGCGATTGCTGGGAAATCGCGCTGCCGCACAAGCGGGTCGTCTCCGCGTTCATCCATGGGCGCAAAAGGGCGTTAATTATCCTTCATGGTTGAATCCTCTGACATCGGAAACCTGGAAATCCCAATTCACAGACTGGGCGGAGAGCCAAAACGGTCAAAAAATTTACGTCACCATCGACATGGATTGTCTTTTGTCTGCCGAGGCCGTCACGAACTGGGAAAATGGTCGCTTCACCTGTGACGACCTCATCTGGGCCCTGCGCACATTGCGCGAGAAGACGGAAATCATCGGTGGCGATCTTTGCGGAGCCTGGTCTCAGCCAGCTTACCAAACCACCTTCCAACGGCTGGCCGGGTGGTTTGATCATCCTCGGGCATCGGTGCCCTCTCGTGAAGATTTGCTCGCCCGTAATCTTCCCGTGATCGAACGGTTGTGGTCCGCGTTAACCAGCGCTGATTTTTAACGCATTTAACGGAATGTTTTCACTTCACCACTCCGTCATCCTGAGCTTGTCGAAGGATCAGACACGTTCTTCTTATCCAAAAAGTTGGGTAATCACAGAAAGTCGTCGGATTCAAACTGTCCGATTTTATTGATCATCCATAACACGTCTGATCCTTCGACAAGCTCAGGATGACGGAATTTAAAATCCCGCACTTTAGAGGCTGCGGCTATAGTTGGTATTTCCAAATGAGTTCCCGCTTTGATTCAGTATCAGTTCGCGTTAGAATACTTTCTTAAACATGCCAGCCGTGAACAAACAACAACCAAGCCAATTTTTCGCCTATACTCCTTGGGACGCCATTCCCGCCATCTGTGGTGTGCTCAATGCCGTCTTTGTCGTTCTATTTTACATGGCCTTTGCCTACTGGCACGCGCCATGGTGGGTGCTCATCTGCATGGGCTTCACCTATTCGGTCAGCATTGGGTGGAACATCAACAGCGTCTGTCATAACTTCATCCACAATCCCTTCTTTACTTCACCCCTGCTCAACCGTCTTTTCAGCCTGATGCAGTCACTCGCGCTCGGCTTTTCCCAGGTTGCTTACGATGCGGTGCATACCCGCCATCATCGCGGTAACAGCGACCGTCCCGGAGATGATGGCGAGACCATCGACTGGGTCTCCATCTACCGCCATGGGCATGACCACGAAGCCGAAAGCGCCTGGACCTACACTTTTTTGAGTTATCTGAGGGATGATCCCTTTGCCATCATCAAGGAATTGAAACTCAAGGATGCCTCGGAAGCCCGTTGGGGCATTGCGGAAATAGTCGGGTTCATGGTCTTTTATATCGCCATGTTTTTCGTGAACTGGAAGTTCATGCTCTTCTTTCTTCCCTTTTATTATTTCGGCCACTGCCTCTCTTATCTCAATGGCTACTACCTCCATTACGGCGGGGATACCGAACAGCCGATTGCGTGGGGCGTGAGCAGCTACCACAAGCTCTACAACTACATCTGGTTTAACAACGGCTACCATGCCGAGCATCATTTCCGCCCCAAGATGCACTGGACAAAGATGAAAGAATTCCACAGTCAGATCGCCGCGGATCAGGAAGCCGCTGGCGTCCGTGTCATCAAGCCGCCTCACGCACTTGGGTTTCTCGACCGCTCCCTTCCGGAGAAAAGCCGCTCAGTCATGGCTGAGCGCGCAATCAAGATCGCCAAGTCGCTGGAAGCCCAACCAGCCCAGCAAACCTAGGTAAAGCCGACCTGCGGCCTGAAATTTTTATTCATGGACGATGCATCCCCGGCTCTACTTTTGCCCAAACCTGCGCCCGGTCTTTTTTGGAATCCCTACCTCCAGATTTTTTTGACCGTACTTCTAACTGCAGCGGCGCAGATACTCCTCAAGGTCGGCGCGGATGGCAGTTCAACGGATTCCTCAACATGGAGCCTGCTTGGCGTGAAGGAGCTTGGTTCCGGTTGGACATGGATCGGCATTTTTGCTTTTGTCGCGAGTTTTGGCGGCTGGCTCTATGCGCTCCGTTTTCTTCCTCTTGGTCTGGCCTTTAGTCTCACCAACGGGGTTCATATTTTTGTGCCATTCGGTTCATGGTTTTTTCTCCATGAACAAATCGGCCTGCTCCGTGCCAGCGGCATTCTGGTCATCATCGTCGGGATACTGCTTCTGGCACAATCGGTGGCAAAAGCGGAGGAAAAGGTATGAGCCTGCTCCTTTGGATACTGGTCATCATTTCCCAACTCGCCCTTGTCGTTGGCCAGATCTTTCTCAAGCGTGCGATGTCACGTCGTGAACTCGGGGCTGAACAAGCTCAAGGTTGGATCGGAATTCTCGTCACGGGCATTGCGGCCATGACCGTCTGGTTCCTGCTCTGGCTGGGCGTCATGTCGCGGGTCGACTTGAGCAAGCTCATGCCTTTGGAAGGCATAAGCCCGCTCTTCATCGTCCTCGGTGCGGCCTTCTTTCTCGGGGAACGACTCAACTGGCGCGGCTGGGCAGGCGTGGTGCTCACCTGCGTCGGTGTTTTTCTCGTCTCTGCCAGTTGAGTTATAAGGAATTTTAGAACCGCGAAAATCCGGCTTTCGTGAAAGCAGGACGTGCCTTGCGTTCACCTGCGCCTCCGAATCGCGAGCTGCCGCCGCCTGTGCGGTTGCCGCCGAACGAAGAGCTGCGGAAACCACCCGGGCGCTGGGAAGAGCGATTCGGGCGATTGCCAGCGGCGAAGGGACGTTCCGCGTTTTGTTCGGGAGCATGACTGCTCGCCGATTCACAAGGATGACCCTTGAGCACGGGAATGGGGCGACGGATCAGTCGCTCGATGTTGCGGAGAAGATTGCGTTCCGAGCGGTCACAGAAAGCGATGGCCTGGCCATCGAGTCCGGCGCGCGCGGTGCGTCCGATCCGGTGAACGTAAGATTCGGGTTCCTCGGGCAGATCGAAATTGACGACCAGCGTGATTCCCTTCACGTCGATGCCTCGGGCGGCGATATCGGTTGCCACCAGGATACGGCGACGTCCGGCGCGGAAATTTTCCAGCGCGCGCTGGCGGGCGCCCTGGGACTTGTTGCCGTGAATCGCCTCGGCCAAAATTCCGTCCTTGTGAAGTTGATCAACCAGTTTGTTGGCCATGTGCTTCATGCGGACAAAAACAAGGACGAGTCCTTCCGGCTTTTGCTTGATGAAATGGACGAGCAGCTTGTTCTTGTCGTGGCGTTCCACGAAACAGATCTGTTGCTCGATCCGTTCCACGGTGGGGGAGTCGGGGGTGACTTCCACGCGGACGGGATTGTGAACCAGCGAGGTGGCCAGCTCTTTAATGGCAGGCGGCATCGTCGCCGAGAAAAGGAGCGACTGACGCCGGGGAGGAAGCTTCGTGATGATCCGCTTGATTTCGTGGACGAACCCGAGATCGAGCATCCGATCGGCTTCATCGAGCACAAAGATTTCCACTTTATCCAGGCTCACATGCTTCTGGCGTTCCAAATCCATCAAGCGTCCGGGCGTGGCGATCAGGATATCGACTCCGCGCGAAAGTGCGCGAATTTGCGGGGAAAGACTGACGCCGCCGAAGACCGCCAGATGCGACAATTTAAGAAATTTTCCGTAAGCGCCAAAGCTCTGCGCGATTTGTGCGGCCAGTTCACGCGTTGGCGCGAGAATCAAGGCGCGAGGACGTTTCGGGGTGAGGGGAGTGGAACTTGCCGCCAATCGTTGCAGGATGGGCAGGGCGAATGCGGCGGTCTTGCCGGTACCGGTCTGCGCGATGCCGATTAAATCGCGACCCTGCAAAAGATGCGGGATGGACTGCGCCTGGATGGGCGAAGGTTCCGTGTAATCTTTTTCCTGGAGTGCGCGCAGGATAGGTTCCGCGAGGGCAAGGTTGGAAAAGGTGATGGTGGATGGAGTGGGGCTGGGTGTAACTGTAGTTGTCGTAATAGCTGTCATAAGGAATACCTGAAAAAATTGGGGAGATGACGGGGGCGAAATGAATCGCCGGCGTCAGGCCGCAATTTGAATGTTGATCGATGAGTGTTTGGCCCTGAACGATCTCTCATCGAAAGACAACTAGGGGGCGATTTTGGCCACGAGGCCGAATAAAACCGATGAGCTTTTGCTCACTAAACCGTGTTCACCTTATCCTATAAGGTGAAAGTAGCAAGGATTAAGTTCGGTAGTGTCCTAATTCAGGAATTAAGAAAGTATATGCCAAATAACGATCCATCATCCCGAGCTTGTCGAGGGATCAGCTTCCAGAAAGCATACGCTTACCCTATAGGCGCAGACTTACCGGAGGCTGATCCCTCGACAAGCTCGGGATGACGGAGTTGGAAATGGCACCCAAAGTTAGGCAGTGGGTCAGTTTGAAATCAGCTTCTTGAATGTGGCGATATTGTCACTCGTAGCAGGGAGAAGTTTGAGAATGATAAACGGATCGGCATAATAGTCATCGATTTTACCGTTCTTTGTAACGAAAAAAATGTACGAAACATAGGTTTTAGCCCTTTGCTCCCCCAAGTCGGTCATTTGAACAAATGTAACGGTAGATTGGGCGTCGAAAAAACCTTTTAGCACCTGAGAAACCTTAACCTTATTTCTGAACGTATGAATTTCGCCGGGCCCCCCTGCACCTCCCTTGCTGAGGTACGTCATTTGACCAACAAAAATAGCGTCGGACTTCAACACAGCTTCTTTCATTGTAAAGATACTTCCAGCCAGCCTCTGGGAACCAGAGGCGCGCACAATTCCAGTGAACAGAGAGGCAGTAAGAGCAAACAGAAATATCGCTCTCGTGACCATGCCTCAATTTAACACCGCAAGCCCCCCTTCCAAGCTCAAACGTAGCGGAATCCTTCTCGCGCTTTTGAGCGGCCTGCGTAAGCTCGTCTCATGAACTGGCTTGGTTGGGCATTGCTCTCGGCTTTCTTTGCCGCGCTTACGGCCATTTTTGCCAAGGTCGGCGTCGAGGGGGTAAACTCAAATCTGGCCACGGCAATTCGCACCTCCGTCATCCTCGTCTTCACCTGGGGCATTGCTTACTTCACCAGTGGCAAATCCGACTGGTCGGCAATTGGCTCGCGCACCTGGTTTTTCCTGGTCGCTTCCGGGCTGGCAACGGGTCTTTCATGGCTTTGTTATTTTCGCGCTCTGCAACTGGGCGATGTCACGAAAGTTGCGCCCATCGATAAACTAAGCGTGGCTCTTGCCATCATCCTGGCGCTGGTCTTTCTCGGTGAGCGGCTCAAAACACAGGAAGCCATCGGCGCGTCCCTGATCGTTCTCGGCGCGCTCGTGATGGTAATCAAATAAATCTGCCTCAAGCACGTTGTCCATGAGAACGAGTCGAAAACTGTTGTGACGGTTCAACTCTTTCTTCATCCTTCTGCTCCCAAGGAAAAATCATGAGCCGATCTCGCGACATCAAATCATTCCTCATCGACCTGGCGGTCTATGGCGTACTGGTCGTTGCCTATTTCATTCTCGTGTTGCAATTTTTTGGCGGTTGGTTGACCGATCTTTTTCACAATCATCGCCTCGGCTATGCCATCGTTGCCATCATGCTGATGGTGACGCAGGCCGCAGGCCTGGAAGTGATCGCCCATTTTGTCCTTAAATTGGTTCGGCCGAAGAAACCCTAAAAAGAGCTTCGCCATGCATTTCCCGATTTCCGACGTCACCATCAATCCGATCTATTTGATCTGTCTCGGTTTCTTCGTCGGAATTCTCGGCGGTTTTTTTGGCGTGGGCGGAAGTTTTCTGGCGGGTCCCGCGCTTTTTGCTTTTGGGGTTCCGATGAATTTTGTGGTGGGAACCGATCTCATTCACATTGTAGGCAAGTCGATTGTCGCCGCGCGCAAGCATTGGACTCTTGGCAACATCGATCTTCGTCTCGCCCTCATCATGGTTGCGGGAACGATTGCAGGCATTCAGGTAGGCGTAAGTGGAATTGAAGCGCTGAAAAAAATAAATCGTGTCGATTGGGTCGTTGGACTCATCGCGATTGTGGTTTACACGAGCATCTCATTTTTTGTCGCCTGGGAAGGCTGGCGCACCTCGAAACTTCCGGCTCTCAAATCGAAGGGCAAAACCGAGGATCAATCGGCCGTCAGCAAGGACAAGATGGCCTTTCGTAAATTCACCCGGTGGATTCAGCGTATTCCTCTTCATCCCCGCGTCAGCCTTCCCCATTCCGGCATCAAATCCATTTCAGTCTGGGCCATTTTGGGAGTCTCGTTTATCGGGGGAGCCTTCAGCAGTTTTCTCGGCGGTGGCGCGGGATACATTCGGATGCCGTGCATGGTTTATCTTCTTGGCATCCCGACCCACATCGCGGTGGGCACGGATCTTTTTGAAATTGTCGTTTCGGCCAGCGTCGGTTCCTTCCAGCACGCCCTGCATGGGAACGTCGATATTCTCATCGCTCTCATCATGCAGACGGGGGCGGCTATTGGGGCGCAGATCGGTGCGACCTTGACTCAGTATTTCACCGGGCCTCGCATCCGTCTGGCCTTTGCTCCGCTTCCACTGTTGGGAGCGGGATTGATTATTTACGGCCTGATCACGGGACACCACACCCGGTGACGTGCGAGAAGCCTCTCTTAATTGTAGGCCTTTTCGATTTCCTTCCACTCATCGTCGGTGAGGCGAAGCGAGGAGGCTGCGGTATTTTCCTCCAGGTGAGCTATGGAGGAAGTGCCCGGAATAGGTATGATCGCCGGTGAGCGATGCAGGAGCCACGCGAGCGCCAGTTGGCCTACGGTAACGCCGTGACTTTGAGCGGCCTGATCGAGCTTTCCACCCGGCTTGGTCAATTCCCCGGATGCCATCGGAAACCAGGCGATAAAACCGAGGCCATGTTTTTCGCAATAATTCAGAACATCATCCGATTTGCGATCCCCGAAGTTGTAGCGATTTTGCACACTGACAATCGGCACGACTTTTTGGGCCTGCTCGATTTCCGCGACGGAGACCTCGGACAATCCGATATGACGAATTTTTCCGGCCTTCTGGAATTCCTTGAGAGCCCTCAGGGTATCTTCCACAGGAACTTTTTTATCGATCCGGTGAAGTTGGTAGAGGTCGAAGTGATCCACCCGCAGGCGGCGCAGGCTTAACTCGACGCATTGACGCAAATATTCGGGGCGGCCATCGGACTGGAACCATTGAGGCCCTCCGCGGATAAGCCCCCCTTTCGTCGAAACAATCATGTCCTTGGGGAAATGGGGCAGCGCTTCCCCGATAATCAGTTCGTTGATTTCAGGCCCGTAGCAATCGGCGGTATCGATGAAATTGATTCCCAATTTGCCCAAGTGCCGTAACAGGCGATTGGCGCTGGCCAAACCCTCCGGTGCACCCCAATCGCCGGTAAGGCGCATCGCGCCAAATCCCATTCGATGGATGGTCAGGTCACCCCCGAGGGTAATGGTGCCGCTGGCTGCCGCATCCGGCTTTAAAGTTTTTGTGCTCATAGGCAGGAAGTTAGAAGTTTCCTGAAATTTTTAAAGGGAGATTCTATGACTTTGTCACGACAGGCGGGTCGGCTTTTATTATCAGAGGGGAGACTGCATCCGGCAAAACACTTTCGTCCAGGTTCTGGTGATTGACCACTGAGCCATTGTCGAGCGGGTTCGTTTTCATGGCTTTGAGCCGCTTGAAGAAATCGATCGCATCGCGAACGCCATAAATGCTGAACCAGATGGTCGCAAATATCCCCACTAGAGCAGGAATGAGAAACCTTGAGATATACCAATATTCCGACCAGGTCGAAAGTGCCCAGGCATGTCCAGGAATAAGATTCCAAATCGTCCCAACGATGGCGAAGAGGGACAGGGTCATGGCCCAAACGAAAAGGCCAATGGCGACCCACTTGTCCGAGAGGGTGAAATTGTCGTTATAGCCGATGAGCTTGCCCCAGGTGACTTTCTTTTCCTTCGTTTTCATCACCACTTCGCCGACTTCCTTCGTGATATTGGCGTAAACCCCGCGATGCAACATCCGATCCATGTTAAAATCCTCCTTGCAGGTCAGGAGGGAGACAATCACATAGGTGGTGATGGCAATCAGCATGATGACGAAGGTGGCCTCGACGCTGTTAAAGGGAAGATGGTACTGCAGTTCCTTGGGAAGTGATTTATTATGAGCAGGAAGAATAACCACGTCGGTAATGACTTTTATCAGGGAGAGTGTCGAGCCGACGACCATGCCCGACCAGGCGGCGGCGGCGGTACCCTTTTTCCAGTAGAGTCCGCCGATGATGGCTACCCCGGCCCCGCCTACAAAAACGCTCGTGGTAATGGTCCAGAAAAACAGAATATATTGGTGCGGATCAAAAATGGCGCCCAAAAGAAAGGCGAAGAGGGCGATTCCCACCATGCTGCAGCGTAATAAGAAAATATGTTCCTTCGGCGTCAACGGCTTTTTGCGCCCCGGTAGAACCACATCTTGGACAAAAATACTGCTCCAGGAATGGATATGACTCGAATCCCCTCCAAAAACACCCAGCAGCATACAGGCGCATAAGGCACCCTTGAGGCCGACTGGCAGCATGTAGAGAACCGCGATGGGCACAGTCATCTGTTTTTGCGTATCGGGATCTCCAATTTGGGAAAGGGCATCCTTCGCATGACTGGAAAGTACGGCAAAATCGGGGTTATTGAGAAAGGTCATCGCGCAAACCCCCAGCAGCATCACCACGACGCCGCGGCCCCAACCCAGCCAGCGCGACCAGAGGCTCGACATGACCGATTCGTGGGCGGTAAGTGGTGCGGAACTGTAGGCGCTCTGGTTTTGCCACGCCATGGTTCCATAAGTGCCGATGAGCATGCTCATGATGACCATCCAGATATTAAAGTCCTTAAGATTCGAGGCATCCATCGGATTGATCATCGAAGTGCCTTTCCCGACGCCACCTATGGCAATCAGGGTGTGCTCAATTTGCGACCATTTGAACATGCAAAAAAGGCCGATGATCAGGCAGACATAAAAAATCTGCGAGACCAGGCCCTCAATGAAGTTGGTCATGATGATCGTAATGATTCCCCCACTCGAACTGATGATGACATTGATCAGCAGGAAAAGCCCCATGAGGGGGACGTAAGTCTGGACAGTCATCCCATTAAAATGCAAGACGGGAGGCAGACCGAAGAAATAGACCATCAAGTGAGCGTTCACGTTTGGCATGACGCAGAAATTGATTATGCCCGCAAAAACGCCCAGGAGCCCCGCAAAATTACGGAAGGGCTTGCTGTAGCGGATCTCGAAAAACTGGCCGAGCGTCATCGCCCGCGTTTCACGATAGCGATAGATCACAAAGCCCATGATCGCGATCACCAGCCCGATGGGGCCGTTAATTTCCCCCCACCACTGGTTGGTCAGTCCGCCATTGTAAATTGCTTCAAAAAGAGCGACGTAAATGACTGCTCCCGCGCCCATTTCGCTTTTTCCGAGAGCCAGTAGGTAGCGCCGCGCACAACGCCCTGCCGACAGGAAGTCGGACACGCTCGTCATGAACTGCTGCGTGTAAATGCCGAACCCTACGACAAGAAGTAGTGCCGCCGCGACAATGATCCAATCAAGCGTTTGCATGGAACGAATTCTTAAGAGCGAAGATCAGGGGGTGAAGTTCAAGAGGCATTTAACGAGGAGCATCTTGAATCAAGCGTGGAACGTCATGGTTTATCAACAGTTAATGCGATCTTTGCGGCCTTGAATAGCAATTTTTCTCTTATGATATTAATTTAATTTCACCAGTCCCCAGTCACTGGTGTGGCTACCTTCCCGGGAGTATTTGCTTCGTGGCCAATAGACCTCCCGGTCGCTTCCATTTCCGCAGACGTCCAGGTTCAAATTCAGCTTGAGAATGTCTCCAGTCGCAGGAGCGTAATGATCGAGGACAGAAGCCGGAAGAAGAAATTCCATCACATAGCCGTCGTCCGTGCGCCGCGCCGCGCTTTTAATTCCGGGCAAATCGTAATGAGTCGTATTAAGCAGATTTTTGGCAATCCATTGGCCGGCATAAACCCGGTTATTCTTAAAATCGGGCACCAGCCAGAAGTGTTGATCGTTTTCGCTGGGATTGGGGGAGGGGGTATCGCTTGTGGAGGGAAAAAATAATTCCAGTGCGTCGCCGTACCAGAATTTTTTTGCGTAACTGTCCCGACCCTTGGAATCGTGAACTTCCATCGCACCGTAAAGTCCCTCGGGTGCCCACGCCAGCCATAGCTTTGCGTTCGGTTTGTCGGAAGTTGAACCGAGCAGCCATTCGGGAAACTCATCTTCCTTGGGCCAGTCGGTCAAGTTCCCGTCCAGAATGATTCCCTTCGCCTTGTTCAAATGATAATGGCTGGGAATAAGCAGTGTCTTTTCCGGCACTCCTTTTTTGGGTTGGAACGTGATCCATGCGGGTTCCCCTCCATTCCAATCAGTGTTCCAGGTCAATTCCACCGGGATAACCTCTCTTTTGCCCGGCTGGATTTCCTTGACTGGAATCGGTGCCGGAACCGCCCAGCCTTTTGGTGCCTTGACGACAAGCTGTCCGCTTTGCGGGACATCGGAACGATTAGTCACGGTGACCGGAACGGACGTCTTGCCCGGCTCGCCGCTGATGGAGGCGACGCGCAGCTCTAGGGGGCGATGGACGATAACATTTGCCGGAATCACCTTGATCGTTTCCGTGCCTTCCATGCAGGTCAGAGCGATCTTGTGAATGCCATCGCTTTCATCCGGATTAATCGTACAGGGAAAATGAATCTCTCGTTGTTCCCCTGGCGCTACCGAAGCCGTGACTTCGGACGTGGTTGCGATCCAATCGGATGGAAGCGAAAGTTTGACGGTGGCTGTGATTGTCTCTGCGCGATTGTTCCTGATGACAAGAACCGACTCGACTTGGGTGCCCACGCTGGCATCGGTTCGATACGGCGTAGCAAGATCGTAGGTGGTCTGGCGATAGAATAGGTCGCTCTTGTCGAGGCCGATCGCGTAAACCGGCGTGATTTTCAGGTCGGCTGAAAGCCCCGCCATATCGTTACCCAGATAATCCTTAAGCTGCTTTGCGTGGAAAGTCACTTTGGCTCCTGTGCCCGTGATCGTCCATAATCCGGCGACTAGCTGCCCTTCGCTCTCAAAAACATAACCGGCCGTATCCGGCCCGGCGTTGATCGTACCCACATAGACCGGTTGCCGCAAAAGGGAGGTCAGCCCCGCCATCGCCGCCAGCGACAATTTCGGTTGCTGATCGCAGGTGTAGAGTCCGCAACCGTCGAAAATGTATTCATCGCTATCGATATCAAAAGCATCAAACCAAAACGCCTTGTCCGTTCCGGAGGCAAGGGCGAGAAGAAATCCGCGTTGCAGATAAGCCGCCTGTTCTTCCATTGATACCTGGGGACCGGTCCTCGTGTCCCAGCCAAACTCGGTGAGCCACGACTGGCGGTTTTTTCCGTCTATTTGGGCGCTCTTTTTCATCGCTCGCAGCATGTCGAAAATAGTTCCGGGAACAAAATCCGAGCGGCCCCCATTATTGTAATTATAAAAACTCGTTTCCGGTGGATCGGGCCCTGGATAATGATGCGAGTTAATAACGCCGATGTTATCGAAATCGCCAGTTTTGATGAACGAATCGACCATCTTCGACCAGATGTCCTGGCGGCCATTTTCCACTGCGATCAGTTTGCCGTCGCCCAGGGTTGAAAGCAGTTCTCCGAATTTTTTGTGATAGAGAAGGTAATTTTGCCATGCGATCGAATGCTCCGTCCAAGCACGGTGAAGATCGTACTCATTGTCCAATTCCCAATATTTGATGGTGGGAAATGCCGTGACGATGTCCCTGATCTTGCTCACCCATTCGTCAGTCGGCCCGAGTCGCGCCACCTTGCTGTCCTTGATTTCGGCAGGATGAATCGCAAGCAAATTGGGCATAACGATCAGTCCATGTTTTTCGTAATCCTGGACAATCGCTGAATAATCAGGCCAGCCCGCATAACGAGGATCAGCCCCTCTCGACTCTGCCATTTGATCGAGATTGAACGCCGTGTCGCGGTACCAATAGATACCCGCCTTTTTAAAAGCGTCGAAAAAACGAGTGCCCAGGCTGTTGATATTGATGCCGTAGGGCGACGCCAATTTCTGCTCCTCACTTAATTCCTTTTGCTTGGGGACGTAGGCAAAGGACATGTCCCGCTGGAGTTTCGTTCCGTTGGAAAAAGTCAGTGTGCCAATAAGATGATAGAGGCCGTAACGCGAAACGGGAATGTCATGCTGGAGAGTGGCTGTGCTCTCCGTATGAAATTGCTCGGTCCAAGTGGTCGTCTGGTTTCCATCCTGATCCGTAACGGTGAAAGTGCCGGTGCCAGTTAATAAACCGGGCTTCGAATTCTTGATCCCGATCTTCACCTGCGGCGATGCATCGGAGAACACATTACCTTCTTCTCCGGTCAGGAATGTCATCGTTACGGATGAAGTATCCGCCGTCAAAACAACCTTAGGCATGAATGAAATGCCCGCGAGGATAAGAAAGAGAAGAAAAAGAATGAACCAGTAAAGGCGATAGTTCATCGGGAGCGGGCAGGTGAAGCTGAAAGGCGGGGGGTTAATCGGACTCGGCTTGTTTTTGAAGACAAATCCTAATTGAGCTTGAGCAATCCCCAGTCTTGAGGAGGTGACTTGGAAGCTTTGTTGCGTGGCCAATAGACTTCCCGGTTGCCGCTATTTCCCATCACTGTCAGGTTGGCATTCAGCTTGAGGGTGCTGCCTAAGGCAAAGGTTATATTTGGAAACATGGAGGCAGGAAGAAGAAATTCCATCACGTAGCCATCGCTGGTTTGACGCGCCGCACTCTTGATTGGCATATCGTAATGACTTGCATCCTTCCCGTTCGCGTTGATCCATTGGCCGACATAGACCCTGTTATCCTTGAACTGCGGTACGAGCCAGAAGTGAGGGGCTGCCTTTTGATCGGGAGAATCGCTGCTGGAAGAGGAGAGGAATAATTCCAGGAGATCATCGTACCAGAAAAGCTTCGGGTCGGCGCCTCTGCCCTTGGAATCATGCACCTCCACCGCGCCATAAAGTCCTTCGGGTGACCACGCGAGCCAAAGCTTGGTATTCGCTGATCCCGCCGTTGAGCCGAGCATCCATTCAGGCCACTGGTCTTCCTTCGGCCAGTCGTCGAGGGTGCCGTCGAGCGTTATTCCCTTGGCTTGGTTTAAATGATACTCGTCCGGGATAATGGAGGCTTCCTCGGCCATTTTGCTTTTATCCGGCTGGAACGAAACGGAGGCTGTCTCGCCTTCCTTCCAGTCGGCGTTCCAAGTCACGTCCACCTTCGTCTCCTGCTTTCCTGATGCTGGAACTGTTACCGATGACGGTGCGGGAGCCTGCCAGCCCTGGGGCACTTTGACGGTGAGAGTGCCATTTTGCGGGTTGGTCGTGTGGTTGATAAGCGTGACCGGAACGGAAGTCGGGCCGGGTGCTCCGCTAAGGGAAGCGACGTGAATTTCGACGGGACGACGCACGGCCACGGTTGTCGTGACATCCTTGACTGTTTCGTTGTCTTCCTGGCAGCTCATCACGATATTCTGCGGCCCGGCTTTTTCATCCGAGTTGATCGTGTAGGGAAAGTGAACTTTTTCCTCTTTCCCCGGTGCCACCGAAACCGTGATTTCGGGTTTATCTGCCGTCCAGCCTGTAGGCAGCACAAGCTTTACTGTGGTTTTTATTGGCTGTTCACGATTATTCTTAACGACAAGAACAGGCTCGATCCGGTCTCCGGCCGTGCCATTGACCCGGTGTGGAGTATCGAGATCATAGGCCGTCTGGCGGTAGTAAAGATCGCTCTTATCGAGGTCTATCGCGTAAACCGGAGCCATTTTCAGGTCGGCGGAAAGCCCGTCCATGTTATTGCCCAGATAATCCTTAAGCTGCTTCGCGTGAAAGGTCACATGAGGACCGGTGCCTTTGATGGCCCATAATCCCGCGACAAGCTTCCCCTCATTCTCGAAAACATAACCGGCTGTGTTGGGTCCGGCATTGATGCTGCCGACGTAAACCGGCGCGGGCAGGATGGAAGTCATCCCCGCCATCGCGGACAGTGACAGCTTGGGTTCGGGGCCTTTTGCCGGGCTGAATGGGGTGAAGAGTCCACAGCCGGCGAAATAGCCGGGGAACGGCACCTTGGGATTATAAATGTCAAAGTTGTAGAACCAGAAACCCTTGTCGGTGCCAGAGGCAATAAGGAGAAGATAGGCGCGTTGAAGATAGAACGCCTGCTCCTCCATCGACACCATCGGCCCCGCCACGGTATCCCACCCGAATTCGCTGAGCCACGACTGCCGTTTTTTCCCGTCCGACTGGGATACGGCTTTCATCTCTCGTAAAGTATCGAAGAAATTCCCGCCCGCATTTTCATCGGCATGATCGCCGGTATTGTAATTATAAAAATTCACTTCAGGCGGATCGGCACCCGTGTAGTGGTGGGAGTTGATCACGCCGATATTGTCGAAATCGCCGCTGGCGATGTAACCCTTGACCGGGCCGAGATTAATTTCCGAGCGGCCATTCTCGACGGCCACCCTGCCATCTCCCAGGGCATTAATCACCTCGCCGAATTTTTTGTGATAAAGCTCATAATTTTGCACGACCTCCGGCGTATTCCCCATGCCCTTGCCTTCGTTAATTTCAAATTCATTGTCGATTTCCCAGTATTTTACCGAGGGGACGCCCTCAACCAGGTCATGAACCTTGGCTGCCCATTCATCCGACGGACCGGGGTGGCCATTTGCGGGACGATGCAGGGCCAGTAAGTTGGGCACGAGTACCAGCCCATTGTTGGTGTAAGCTTGGAAAAGATCCGCAAAGGTGCGGGATTGCCACTGACGTTTCTCGTTATAATGATGGTCAGCACCCTTGTGCGCATCCATGTCATTGAGATTGAAGGCATAACTGCGGTACCAATAGATACCCGCCTTTTTAAAGGCCGGGAGCCAGGCGGGGTCATCCGCGCTGTGAAAATTTATTCCATAGGGCGAAGCCATTTTCTCTTCCGCGGTTAATTCCTTCTGCGCGGGAACCTTGGCCAGGCTCACCGTGCCATTCAGCTTTGTTCCGTCGGAAAAAGTCAGCGCGCCAGCCAGGGTATAGAGACCATAACGCGGAGCGGGGATATCGTGTTGAAGAGTGACCGTGCCCGCGACGTTAAGCTGTTCCGTCCATGTCGTTGCCTGGGTTCCATCCTGGTCCGTAACCGTAAACGTACCGGTGCCCGTCAACGCGCCGGGCTTCGAGTTCTTGATCGCAATCGTCACCTTCGGCGCTGTATCCGAGAACACATTGCATTGCTCCGGGGTGGAGAATGTCATCGTGACGGGCGCGGTATCGGCGGCCAAGGCCATCGTGGACGCGAAGGAAATACCCGCGAAAATGAGAAAAGGAAAAACGAATAAACGAGGGCGATGTTTCATGAGAAGGGATGCCAGCATGGGGCTAAAAAGGTGATGGTATTGAACGAGCTTGTCCATATTAACCTTCACCAACGCCAAAAGTTGTAAAAGAGAGAGGTAGCCGTCGAACCTTCCGTTGGTAGCCGCCGATGTCCCTATCGGCGGGGCTCCCCTCCGAGGTAGCCGTCGACCGCCGGGCGACGGTTCGGAATATTCCCGGCTCGGAGATCGCGGGCTACCCAAAGGCCGAAGCAAGCTTCGAGGAATTACACCCAGGAGATTAAATCGAAAATAATCTAAGGCCGCAGGATCACTGAACGCCCAGTGGCTGGAGGCAGGAAAAAAGTGAAAAAATTAGGAGGAAGCATGGAGCTGTGTCCTTGATACTCATTTCGGGAGACGAGGCTGAAATAAGACTGGATGGGAGGATAGCTGGAGCCGTTGATCGTTTGAAAGTCGGTAGAACCGTTAGGCGTGTAATAGAAAGAGATCCAATCATAGGTTGCCCCCTGCAAAGTGGTATCGCCTGTGCCCTTGCGGGTGAAATAGGTATCGCCACTCAGGTCGTTTAAAAGGGACGTGGTGCCGCTGCTGCTTGCGCTTGATGAGGAAACCAAAACCGTGGAGGGGGACAAATAGAGGATGGGAGCCATCGCGGTCATGACGCCCGTGGCGATCACGCCCGTAGTGGGTTGAGTATAGTCGCTGGCGAGACCACTGGCGTAGTAATAGGGAGAATCGGCGACGAACAGTCCGAGGGCCGAATAGACCGGCACCCCGTTAATCGAGTCACCCGTCTTGGTATAAAAACGGACTTGAACATATTTGTTGTGAGCGAGCGCCATCTGGCGCCCTTGGTCGAGGTACCCCTTGACTTGCAGGCTGACAGAGGCGAGATCGAGCGAGCGGTTGCTGGGCATGAGCGCCGCCCCGGCAATGGCCAGAACGAGAACCATGACGGCGATGACGGCCAGGAGCTCGATGAGCGTGAAGCCGGACGATGCTTTTTTAGGGTCGATTAATTGGTTGTCCATTGGGAGTTATTCAGGGCGAGATCAGTGCGAAAAATACGATAATTGATCTTCATGGCGGTCAGGCCAGCCTCGACTTTGGCGATGTCGTTGTCGAGGTCAGATGGAGGAGTGGGCCCTTGGTTATTATATTGCAGAAAGACTGAGGCTAAATCAAAATTTCCCGGTAATTGACTGCTATCGGAGAAAGGCGGATTGGCCCCATTAGCGCCTCCATACATGGTGGCAAGACGGAGGGCGGAGGCTTCGTCAATGGTGACCATGACCAGTTCCATCAACGGAGGAAGCTGGTTGCGCCAGCGGGCATCGCCGCTCGGTATGGCCCAAGCCCGGCTGTCGTAGGTGTAATTTGTGGATAGAAGCGCCGAAGGTTTGGGGTTTGCGGCGCTTTGCACCGTTTCAGAAGGGGGCAGTTTGGGCAGCAGCGCCATGGTAATAATGTTTTCGGCGAGGGGATGTTCGACCGTGTTATTAGGCAGCCCCAGGGCACCCAGCCACGTCAGGTTATAGGCATACGTGGGAACGGGGTTGGCCGTAGTTCCTGGCGGGGAGGTGCTGCCATAAATCCTATTGAGTTCGCCCGGCTGGATGACCTCCATCAGCCGGTAGCGATAGCGGGGCGGAACCGCGATCGTGTTGGCGTCGGGCGTGAAGTTGGTGCTGGGGCCAAAGGAGATGTAGTAGCCCATCACATTCAGCATCGTTCCCAGCGGGCGATCTATCGGTGCGTTGACAAAGCCCGCTGGCGCTTGAAAAAATACGGCCTGTCCAGAGGGGGTGGAGGGTGAAATATCTATGGAAGCCTGTTGAAAGATGGTACTGGCCTGTCCGGTGATGAAATGGAGTTCCGAGGCGCGCAGGTACTGGGTTGGAACGAGATTGCGGAGGGGGCCCCCTGCAGCATAAGAGGGATTGAGCAGCGGAACCGTTGTGCCGCTGGAGTTGGCATAGCCCAGATAGGTATTCAGCGTGGCCTGGGAAAGATTGAGCTTGAGCGCTTCAAATCCCGCCCTTGCGCTGGCAAAAGAGTTGGCCTGATTGGTGGTATTTCTCCACGTGGCCGAGACGGTGGAAAAAGTTTGTGTGAGAATGACCATGATGAGGGCCAAAACCGCCAGGGACGCCAGCATCTCGATCAAGGTAAACCCCGCCTGCCAAGCCCGCTTGAAAGAGAGACTTGATCGGTTGCTGGATTTAATTTGAATGCGTTTCATAGTTAGTAATTCGCGAGAAACAGTGTTTTTTCGGCAAGAGGAGTCGGCGTTCCGTTGGCAGACTGCGCCTGATAAGCCTGAAAGTTGTAAATATCGATGGTCACGGCAACCAAGGCCGGGGTGCCGCTAAAAATGGTTGAACTTACCGTGGTGGAGGGCGTGCCATACTTGACATAATAGACGGCTTGGCTCTGTGCAGATGTCGAGGTCACATCCTTCCCTTCGTCATTGAAATAACGAGGGGTAGGAGGAGTAGCGAGAACCTGTGCGGGCGGGGTTTGCTGTAACTCGGCAAAAACCTGTGACATGACATTGGCTTGGATCGACAGATTCATCGAATGACGATAATTTTGCAGCGCCACCGGCATAACCCCGAAGAGAGACGTAAAGGCGACACCGATCACTGCCATGGCCAGCACCACTTCCACCAAATTAAAACCATCGCGACGAATGTTTCTTTTAAAAAATGCGTTGCGGCGGAAGCTCGACGAGCGATGCTTAAAGACAGACATTGGAGAAGAGGATGGAGTTGTCATTACTTTGTCATTGTTTGGGTGACAAGGCCAACGTAGTCTGTTCTAGGGTAATTGCAATCAATTAAACTTAAAAAATTCAAAAAGCTTCCGGCTTAAAAATTGTGTTGTTGACATTCTGCCCTATATGAACGAACATCATGTTGTGGTTATACAAATCCATTTACCTTGCCTCTACAGTGTATTAACTATGTATTCACCATGTAACCGGAATTGAGCTGTTTGAGAAAACTTCAAGTAACTATTCTTAATCTTTCAAAATAGACTTCCATGAAACCTGCGATCCCAAATCCCGAGAATAAATCGACCATGAACTCAACCATTTCTTCATTTCGCAGGGCTCGAGCTTTCGGGAATCGCCGGGGCATAGCGCTCCTTCTGGTGTTGACAATGTTATTACTTCTCTCGTTGATGATCGTGGGTCTTCTCATCTCCGCGCAGCAGGAGGTGGCCACCGCGAAGTCCTATTCCGACAGCAGTGATGTGCGTTCGCTGTCTGATTTGACCGCTAATTTTGTCATTTCACAAATCGCCCAGGCCACGAACCAGACTCCGAATATCCCCGCTAATAATGATAACGCCTGGATTTCCCAGCCAGGGCTGTTGCGGACGTTTTCCCCTTCCGGGCAGGTGGCGGCTTACAAACTCTACTCCTCCTACAATATGATCGAGTCGAGTTCTTACGATCCTGGTAGTGCGGCGACAGTTGCCGCGGAAGTGCCGCCTGACTGGTGGAGTCAGGCCGCACATCCGAATGAATTCGTCGATCTGAACCAACCCATCACGCTTCCTCTAAAGGCTAAGGATAATACTACCCTTATAGGCGATAATAAGGTTTATCCGATTGTCGATCCAAATGCGGTCCCGACCAATTCTTACCCAGCCGACGTCGATGGCGTGGAGGGTTTCAGTTATGACGCTTCTACCCTTACGGCACCTCCAGGTACCGCGACCACGCCTCCCCCCAATCCTCTGCCGATGCCTGTGCGTTGGATTTACCTGACGCCTGACGGACAATTCCTTCCCGCCACCGACCCGAATTATAAAAAAGCCACAGCCCGCATTGCGTTCTGGGCGGATGATGAATCGACCAAGGTCAATCTCAACACCGCTGCCGGCGGCGTACCTTTCGACGCACCTGTCTTCAATACCCGGGAAGATCATATGCTTGCCCGCACCCAGCCTGTTGCCCAGGAATACAATCGTATTGCGGGCGAACCTGCCACGACAAGCCTGGCCCCGCTATTTCCGCAATTGCGAGCCGCCCCATATAGCACCGATCCCCAGTTGCTCTCCCGGGCTGCTGCGATGCTTACTCCCCGGATCGCGCCGGCGGGTACAATCAATCCAAGTGCTGCTCCAGCCCCTGGCCAAACGCTGGGATCGGATGGAGGCGCTCTTTACGCGTGGGTGGGATACAATAGGCCACCGACCGTTGGGGTAGGCGATGCCGTTATTTTGGATACGGATCGGCTTTTTGCCAGTGTGGACGAAGTCCAGTATGACTCGGCTTTTCCCACCAGCGGAGCAATTCGCACGCAAAACTCCATTCTCACGACTAATTTCAATCCGCCCAATAACCTGACCGTCCAGAAGCAGGTCGAGCAGCTTTCCTTTTTTGCCACGGTTAATAGCAACGCGCCGGAACTCAATCTCTTCAACCGCCCCCGTATCTCTCTCTGGCCATTCAATACCGAGATGGTTTCGGGCGCGCCGCCTGCCACCATCATTCCTGCCAACGGAACATCGGATCCCCACAATGAGATGATTCCGGAAGACCAGTTGATCCGCATGGCTACCGAATACGGTGGTTCCGCAACATCAGCCAGCGATTATTCCTCTCATAACCGTAAACGCTTCTATTTCGAGCGCAACAGCGCCTGGGATCCCCAAGCCGATTGGACGGGAACGATTCAGGGCGGCTCCAAGTTGGTTAATTCTACCGATGCGTCTCACGCTGGTGAGGAAAATCGGGCACTCTTCACGTATCTCCAGGCCATGACCAACAAAGCTATTCCAGCCAGCACCAAATCCGCCCCATCACGTATCAACGGAAGTTCGCTTCAGGCTAAATTTGGCCAAAATCGTGATCAGATCCTGACTGAAATGTGGGACTACATCCGCAGCAATGTTGATAACGCAAACCAAGCCTATCAACCGGTCGGTTACAACCCTTATAGCTTTCCGCAGAATACGAGCAATCCGGCATTGGCGGTGCAGGGAACAAGCAACGCCGCATACAATGATGTAGCTCCTTTGCAGGTTGTGCAGGGTGGCCAGATTACCCAGGGCTTTGGACATTATCCCGTCCCGGTTGAGTTTATTTTACAATTTTATAATGCTGGCGAATATCCTGACCCCACAGATGCCACTAAATTCGTGCGCAGGGTTCGCCTGGTGTTCTTGATGCATTTTATGAATCCGGTAACCAATACCCCGGCAAATTCAAACTGCAATCGCTTTCAAGTGCAGGTCACCGGTTCGACTTTTAAGATGCAAGTGAACGGTAGTGGTCATGGTATTGCTGCTGCCACGGGAATCCGGGCCATGGGGGCTGGGGGATGGCTTGCTGCTGGAACTGATGTTCCACTGAATTTTCCTTCCCAGGCTGGTGGTGCTCACCGCACGATAGATTGGGTGGATAGTCTGAATGTTGGCGCCGGGAATGGAATGGAACACGGTTACGGCGGAAGCTTGGGCATTAGTTATCCCTATCGTACGTCAGCCAGTCCTGCTGAAAAACAATCCGATGAAAATGGTGTGGGTGGCATTGGTAAATTATTGAGCAATCTACTTAATCATGGTGATTTTTTTGGGTCTGACGTGGCTAGCCTCAGCCGATTTACAAACGCCGCGACTCGTGACGATATTTATTATCCTTTTGTCGGGGATGTCATGGAATTCCAAATACCCTTTCCAATCGATCCTATTACAAAACTGCCAGATAAAACCCTGCCGTTCAAGTTGCGCTCCAACGACTATTTCAACAATGTCACTTTTACGGGCGATACGGATATGACCATCACGGTTTATCCGGGTCTCCTCGATTCTTCTGAAAACAGCCCGGACGTTTCAAAGTACAGCGCCTGTCAAACTCCCACGGGCAATAACTATATTTATCAAATAAAGAACCTTACTATTGCCAACTGTTTGTCACTACCGCTGCCTCGTCCAAACGGAAGTGCGGAAACAGCAGCAGCCCCGGCTCCAGGCTTCGAAGATTATAACAATCGTACCCCCGGAGATTCCGAGAACGAGATGCAGGCCAACGATGTGTACCGCTCCTATGTTTTGGATGGAGATCCGAGCAATGGAAAGTCAGCAGGAGACGTCCGGTTGTTGACATTGGTTCGGGATATTCCCGCTTCATGGTATGTGAAGCACACGGCCTATGACGATTGGACAAACTATTACGCCACTTACCTCATGCCTTATAGTATAAGGAACATAGCTCCAGTTGCAGCGGCATCGGGCGAAACAACCGCATTTTCCTATCCCAATCTCGGGCTGTCTGAATCGTTTTCCAAGACTGGTAGTGCGGCGATTGCGCAGGCTAATTCAGAAAGATTGCTGAATGTCCAATTTTCGGCAAATGGACAGTTCCGAACGGCTTCTCCCATCACGCTGACCACGGCCCGAATTGGTTCCTCTAGCGGGGATTTTTCCTTTGGCCCCCCCAATACAGACATGGGCGCACTCGTCGTCGGCGCCGATATAGGCCCTTATTCCCAAGGGTTGGCCTCCGGTTGGAACAAAGGGGGGGCCAGTGGGGGTATTTTGGACAACAATTATAGTTCTACTGAGTCCGCTGGCGATCCCTATTATGCGGCATGCACGAGCCGAGCCGTCAATTTTAACACGGCCAATTCGTTTTCACAAAATGTTAACGGAACCCTCTTTTCTGCCCTTAGACAGATAGCTTCCCCCGTGCAGTTTGGCACCCTGCCTGCCCGACCACTGGGTAGCGCCAGCCCTTGGGAAACCCTTCTGTTCAATCCCAACCCGGCGGGAGGCGCAGGGACTCATCGTGGTTGGATCCAGTTGCCTCGTGACCATTTCCTGCTCGATCTTTTCTACATGCCAGTGGTCGAGCCTTATGCCATCACACAAGATTTTGCGACGGCGGGTAAGCTCAATCTTAATTATCAGATTGCTCCCTTCACCTACATCAAGCGCCAGACGGGCATGTATGCTCTTCTTGATACGATGACCCAGCGCTGGGCTCCAGGAGAACGTCCCAATTATAACGTGATAAAAAATAAAGGTTCCGTCATTATTGGGGTTCCAGATACAGATGCGGGTGCTGTTGGCTCAGGCGGTGCCAGCCCCGTTCGTGCACCCCTTGCTACTGCACTGGGAGGACCCAATAATGCTTTTAACAAAGCTGATAGCAGCAAGCAATACCGCTACTTTGTCGATATCCCCCAGACGCTTACGCAGTTCGATGCGCGATTTGCGATTAATGACCCGTTTGTTTCCCCTTCGGAAATTTGTGAAATGCCTCTTGTGGTGCCGGGACAAACTGCCGCTGGTATGACTGCTTGGTGGAGTACGCGCAATCTCGTCGGCACTGACAAGCGCAATGCTCCCTACAACAGTCTCTATCCGCGGGTGACCACCCGTTCCAATACGTTCAAGGTGCATTTCTGGGTACAGACGCTGAATCCCAAGGGGTTGGCCCAGGCAAACACACCGGCCAACGCGGCACCGATCGTTACTGGCGAATATCGCGGTTCCGAGATTGTAGAACGTTACCTCGATCCCAATGTGACATCCTATGGAGCATCGTCACTGCCAGCAAGCGTAGGGGAAGTGGATACCGATTATCCGTTCATGAATACTCTCTACAAGTATCGCAAGGTGCAGCTCCGGCAGTTTGCGCCCTAAGCAGGGCCGGTGGTTTCTTCTCGTTCCCAAGTTCAACTTGGGAACGAGGGTGAGGTGGGGGCGAGCTTAACCCTTCCGTCATCCTGAGCGAAGTCGAAGGATCAGCTTCCTGAAGACATACGCTTTATTCTGGACGTGTACGCTTACTGGGGGCTGATCCTTCGACAAGCTCAGGATGACGGCTGTCTAGGGTATAGGATTTTGCCGAGGCCAGCTTCCGGCTATTCAAAATCTTCGACGCGGAGATGCACTGGCGGCGCTTTGACCGCGTTGATCCTGGCAATTTCACGAACGGCGCTCTGGAATTGTGATTCCGGTGCATCGTGAAGCATGAGAACCAGTGAAGTCGTTTCGCCCGCCTGGGCTTCCGGCTGAATCACGGAGGAAATTCCGATCTGGTGCGTCGCCAGCACACGGGCGACATCGGCTAGGACGCCGGGGCGATCGACCACGAGCAGCCGCAGGTAGTAGCGGGAGATAATCTCATCCATCGTTTTGAGACGGGAATGAAGCGCCTCGTGACCGACGTTGCGCGCTTTTTGTTCCTGTGGAAAATGGCTGGCGATCTGCGCGAGGTCACTCAAGACCGCGCTGGCTGTCGGATCGCCGCCCGCGCCTCGTCCGTAATAGAGCGTATCGCCCACCACGTCTCCACGCACCAGCACGGCATTAAAAACGCCGCT
>JABDGH010000013.1 GCA_013286145.1 Verrucomicrobiota bacterium | reverse complement strand
GCTTCAAAAACATGTTCGCGATCCTCCGGCAGGATGTTATCGGACCACTCATGAGGATGGGAGTAGAGGTCTTTTGCCGTGCGCCCCCAAATCCGCTCATAGCTGGGACTGACGTAATGCAGTTGGTTTAAATCAGGTGCAGAGATCCAGAGGACATCGCTGATATGTTCCGCCAACATCCGGAATTTTTTTTCGCTTTCGATCAATTCATGCGTTTGACGATGCAATTCCAGATGCGCCATGACTTGTCGGCCCAGCACCCGCAAAGCTTGTTGCTGTTCCTGCGTCAGGACGCGCGGCACATGGTCAATCACACAGAGCGCGCCAAGTGCCCTGTGATCCGGATTGATCAGCGGAGCACCCGCGTAGAATCGGATGCTCGGTTTGCCCGTGACCAGAGGGTTATCCACGAATCTCTCGTCCTTCAGTGCATCCTGCACGATGAACAGATCCTGCTCATGGATGGCGTGGCCGCAAAAGGAAATATCACGGGCCGTCTCCGCTGCATCCATGCCAACTTTAGACTTGAACCACTGCCGGTCTTTATCGACCAGGGAAATCATGGCTACCGGAGTGCCGCAAATCTGCGCCGCGAGCGCAGTGAGGTCATCGAACGTCTGTTCAGGTAACGTATCGAGTATGGCGTATTTCTCGAGTGCAGCGAGACGACGGGACTCATCAGGAGTTGGTAATGCAGGTATCATCTCGCTCTATTTTGTATGTAGGTGTTGACAACCTATTGCTGCAACCAGAGTGAACAAAACCGGACTCACTGCCATCGCCAAGGTCTTTTGCGCAACTACTCCATGTAACTGCCTTATATCTTGATATATCATCTTCCGGCACACTTAAGAAGCCCTAATTACTAAAAAGTCTTTTGTTCGTTACACATTCCATTGTTAATGGATCGGCCAAAGGGGAAGAAACTTAAGGCGTTTATTGGATGCCTTGAAGCATTCCAACTTTCTCATAATTGAGAAATTATGAGAAAAGTGGGCCCTATAGGATTTGAACCTATGGCCTCCTGGTCCGTAGCCAGGCGCTCTAATCCGCTGAGCTAAGGGCCCCTCTAAAACAACCGACGGAAGGTGGACTATGGGGAAGTTGGATCGACTTGGCAATCCCCTTCCATCTGAAAATGATGCAAAAAAGCGGATCGTGTTCTTTTATTAGCTCAAAATGAACCCGAGCGATAGCGAGTCAACCCTTTGCCCATATCTCTCACGCCGTCATCCCGAGCTTGTCGAGGGATCAGACACACTTTCACAAACCCAGTAAATTTGGGTGAATACAAAAAGGCATCTAATTTTCAGGTTTCCTGCGTATAGCTTGTTCGACTACGCGTCTGATCCCTCGACCCTGCCTGCGCGATAGCGCAATAATATTCCCCAACATTTTTGCAGAGCGTCGAAGGCGCAACCTCGGGATGACGGCCTTCTTGCCCGATAGACACAGAAAGAGCATATTGGAGTCGTGCCGTCCTACCGCGTCGAGTTGCATAGCCATTGTCAGGGCGATCCCATTGACACCTACCTCAAGCACACGATTTACGAGCAGATCGACCAGGCGAAAAAAATGCGACTGGATGCCCTTGCCATAACGTGGCATCGCAAAATTTTCGCCGATCCCAAGGCCGTGGCTTATGCCCGCGAACGCAACATCCTCCTGATTCCCGGCATGGAGGCGGAGATGAATCGCGGGCATCTCGTCGTGCTCAATTTGAATGAGGGCGATCTGCCCGGTGAACCGACTTGGGATGAAGTCCTGGCCCTGCGCACACGCAAATCTGACGTGCTCGTGATGGCACCCCATCCCTTCTACCCTCATCCGAGTTGCCTGGGCAACCAGATCAACGATCATGTCGATTGCATCGATGCCGTGGAGTGGTGCATGTTCCACGTCAAATGGTTGCCGGGCCGGACGAATCCAAACCTGCGGGCAGCGCATTGGGCGCATCGGCACAACAAACCGCTCATCGCCTGCTCGGACGCGCATTCGCTGGCGGCCATCGGAAAGAATATCAGCACGGTCGAAGCCGATGCCCTCACCGCTGAAGCCCTTTTCGCCGCGATCCGGGCCGGACGCATATCGTTTCATCGGCAGGCACTCAATTTTGGCCAAATCATTTACCATGCCGGACAAACTTTCGCATCCCAACCGCGTCACATCCGGCGCTGGATTAAGTCCAAAATTTCGGGTCATCAGGCGCGGGCTTGATCTTTTGCTTTGTTCCGCGACCAAGCTATGATCGCAGACATGCCGGTTCACGATGCCGCCTTGCTCCTCCTGGGCCATGGGTCGACGCTCAATGCCGATTCGAGCGCGCCGACCTACCAACACGCGGAGGAAATCCGGCGGCGCGGCATCTTCGCCGAGGTTCACGTCGCCTTTTGGAAAGAGGAACCGAATTTTCGGCAAGCACTCCGCCAGGCCGAGCAGCGGGAAGTTTACGTTGTGCCCAATTTCATCAGCTCCGGTTATTTCACGGAACAAATCATCCCGAGAGAATTAGGATTAACCGGCGCCGTAACTCACCGCGATGGCCGGGACATTTATTATTGTGAACCGGTTGGTCTGCATCCTTCAATGACCGAGGCTCTGCTGCACCGCGCCAGTCAGGTTGTGGCCGCATCGCGAGAAACGATTCCCCAGCCATCAAAGACAGCCTGCCTGTTCATCTGCGGACACGGGACTTCGCTCAATGACAACTCGACAAAAATCATTCACGAACAGGCGGAAGCCGTTCGCGCCAGCGGTCTCTATGCCGACTGTCAGGCCGTGCTCATGGAGCAATCCCCCTTCGTCAAGGACTGGCGCACCCTGACGAATTGCGCGGACGTCATTGTGGTTCCCTTTTTCATCTCGGACGGCCTCCATTCTTTCGAAAATATTCCGGTGCTATTGGGACTGCCCAACAGCGTGAAAGAGCAACAGCTTGCCAACCCTCATCATGAAAAGGAGCGACGTCTCTGGTATGCCACGGCCATCGGCACGGAAGCTTTCATTGCCGATGTCATCATCGCGCAGGTGAAGCAATTTCAAGCGAAGCATTTGAAATCGGCCCGCGAAAAAAATTCCTCCAGGCAGGTTTCAGCCATTCGTGAAAATCTCGCGCAATTTTTCAGGGAAACTTCGCCGCCATGGAAAATCGGGGAAATCATCATCCGCCCCGGGTTTGAATTGCTTCATCGGGACGATCTTGGAAATGATCCAGCAAGCCTGCGCCGCATACGATCACTGGAAGATTTGCGCGAGTTGATTCGACTCGATCAAAAAGGAAATTTCCGTCCCCTGCGTGCTGCGCCCAATCTTCGCCGGGGCTGGATTTACCACGCGCCCGATTTATCCAGCCTGCAACTAGCCCTCGATTATCTCTATCCAGCCGAACTGGCAAACTGGTCGCTCTCGCGTCGCCAACAACTTCCCATTACGCCCTGGAATGAAACCGCCGAACGCCAGACGGGTCGTTTTGGCATCGTGCGCGAAATTGATGAGGCAGCTATTCGTGAATTGGTGACGCACCATTGCCAGCCGGGGTGCTTGAAGCAAAGGCTTTGGCATCCCGCGATCCAGCCATTTCAAACGGTTTCCAACAAAATACCCTTGCTCTGCCCGGAGGCCTGCAACTTTCTCGTCAGCAAGGCGCGAGAAAAACTGAAAGGTTCGGACAGGGAAGAATAAGCGCAAAATCGTGCAGCTTGTTTCTCCGTCGTTCCTTCCCTATTTTAAATAATGATGAAAGTAATGCTCCGCCCCCATGTGCGACTATTTCTGGCCGCGGCTTTACTGCTAACCTTCACTCACCAAGTTGAAGCGAAGCCCGGCAAGGTGCTCGACCTGGCCGATACGGTGGCGACCAACCGCATCCTGACCAAGCTCGCTGTCGTCATCCAAAGTTCCGACCTTGCGACGTTTCTCAGCAGCAAGGGACCCTTCACGCTCTTCGCACCCACCGACGCAGCCTTCGCCAAATTACCGCCGGGCACACTCGATTCCCTGCTTCGACCCGAAAACAAGGAGCGGCTTCAGCACATCCTTCTTTTCCACGTTGTCAGCGGAAAAAAATTCAGCGCCAAGGATATGCTCGCCATCACCAGCCTCGTTTCTTGCGAAAGCAGTCCCCTTCCCCTTAAGACAATGAAATCGGGCACACAGATGGTGCTCAAGGCGAAAATTATTCACGCCGACATCGGGTGCCTGAATGGCGTCATCCACGAAATTGATACCGTGTTGATGCCGCCGGAATCGACGTTACCTGCCGTCGCCCCGCCTGCACCGCCCAAACCTCCACCTTCGACGAACAGCGCTCCCGCCAATCCTCCCACCGAGACAAATGCCGCCCCGGTTGCCACATCGGCTTCGCCAACACCCGAAGTAACCAATGCGCCGCCTGTTGCACCCCACTAAGCGTATTGAGCCAGGGCCTTGCGAATCAACTCCTCGGCATCCTTTTTGATAATCTGGTGTTTGATCGGATGCACAATGTGGTCGAGGGAAAATGTGACCAGCTTACGCATCTCTTCCTCGGTGCGAAGCGGAGGGTAGAGGAATTTTTCCTCGATGGCCAAATCAACCAGTTCACGTCCGGTCTGCCCAAGGAACGTCACGCAGAGACGGCGGAATTGTCCTGAAAAACTCTCGTCGATCTCGTGATTTTCCTTGATCGAGTGTTCGGCAAGTTGCGCCACTTTCGCCATCGTGCGGCTCGATTCAAAGACTTCCTCGCTGCGCAAGGCCTTGTCCAAGACCAGCACCGCGAGATTGAGCGGCTGTCGAAAATCGGCGGTCTCGAGATTTTTCTCCATGAAAACAACCAGGTAAAAATTCTTCGCAAAAAGCCGCGTATAGACAGCGTACTTGTCGTAAACCACGCGAAACTCCTGGGTTAAAGTCCGCGATTTCCAACTGAAAAGCGCCAGTTGATAGAGCTGCGAGGCGATCCGCTTGAGGATGTCATTGCTGTATTGACCCGGCACGTCCCGCGCAACGATGGTATGGAACTGGTCGAAAACAAAGGCTGCCTTGACGCCGGGTAACGCCGTCACTTTCCGCAAAGCATCTTCGAGTTTGGTTGCCATGATCGTTGGGTGGGGTCTAGTTCCCCTCGACAATATCGTTTACCGCCACTTCAAGATCATCTTGAACGGAATTCTTGCGACGCATTAACGCGATGAAGTTTTCATCGTGCCGGAGACCCACCACCTGAAATTTTTCGGTCTCTATGGTCCATTTTTCGCAATTGCCAAAACCGAGCGTATCGCCAACGGATTTGACGCGGTCGGCGAATTCAATCAGCCAATCCGTATTTTCAGTTTCGTCCTTGTCAGAAGCCGCCTCGTGAACAACGGTCGCCTTCCCTCGTTCCAAGTGGAGCAATTTGAGAAGACTGGGGATTGCCTTAAAACGGTCGAACGGACTTGATGGCTTCTGTACCGTGCGGAAAGCGGGCAGAACAGGCAATTTACCGCTCGCGGTCGGCATCAGGCTGGGATTAAGCAGAAATTCGATCTGGTCCCACAGGGAACGCTTGATACCAAGCGGCAACGGCGCAACGGTATGCTCCGACAATACCCATGAAACAATCTGAGCCAGGGCCTCCTTGCCCCAGAGCGCGGCGTAATTAGCCTCGATCAATTCACCTTCCTTGAAATAGAGGAAAGCCGCCTCTCCATTCGAATCCGTAACGGTAAGCATGCAATCCCGCAAGGGTAAACACTCCACGCGGATGATTTCTTCGAGTGACGCCGAATCTGCCATGAGGCAAAAGTAAAACACAAGCTTTGCAAAAAGGAAAGGGCTTGTCCGCTCCCAGCTTAAAATAAATGATCCCCCCTCGCCCGGTGGCCATCGGGTAATACATCGCCTGAGCGAGGCAAGTTCAGTAACCGGGTCTTCGCGGCTTGCTTTCGACGACGCTTTCGTTTCAGTTCATGGAATGGTCGCAAACCCCTTCCCGCGTCTTCTGCCCTTGGCGGTGATGGTTCTGGTCATCTCCACCGGGTTTGTCGATGCGGGACAACTCTCTTCCCTGGCCCCGCAGCCCAACTGGGCCAATCTTCAACCTTATCAAAACACCATCACCCGCAAGGAATTCACGCGCCTGGTCGATCAGGTCTATTCCCCCGATGGCTCTTTTTGGAAAATTGCCCGGATTGACAATGACAAGGTAACGATTTTTTCCGACGAAGCGCACACCCAACCGTCCCTCTTCACGCTCAATTTTGCCTCCAGCGACACCACCTGCGCTCCCCTGCCCCACGTTTATAAGATCAAGGCTGTTTCCAACGATCCCACCCGACCGCTCAAGGGACTGAAGATCGCGCTCGACCCTGGCCATATCGGCGGGGAATGGTCCCAACTCGAGGGGCGTTATTTTAAGCTCGGTGACGATCCGTCCGTTGAAGAGGCGAAACTTAACATGATTACCTGCGATCGATTGGCTGAGCGTCTCCAGGCCGACGGTGCTCAAATCATTTGGGCTAAACATGACTACGAACCGACGACCCACCTGCGACCCGCTTCCCTCCGCCGCGAAGCCATCGCCGCATTGGCGCTTCATCCGGATACCACCAAACGCATTAGCGACGAGGCCGCTATCGAGCGAATGATCGGCAACGAGGCCGCGTTGCTTTTTTATCGCGTGGCCGAAATTCGCGCCCGCGCTGAGATCGTTAACAAACAAAATCCCGATCTGACCATCTGCGTCCATTACAATGCCGATGATTGGGGCGATCCCTCCAAGCCATCGTTGATCGGGCACAGCCGCCTGGTCATTTTCGTCAACGGCGCTTACGAAAAATCGGAAGTGGCGTGCGACGACATAAAATACGATCTCCTCCGCAAACTGCTCGACCGAACCGCCGTCCAGGAAGAACGGGGCTGCGTCGATGTAGGCCAGGAGATGCTTGATACCTTGAAGTATCCTCCCGAGATTTACCCGGGTGGTTACTTTGCCCGTCACGTAACCGATTTGCCGAGCGTCTATGCCCGCAATTTGATCGCGAACCGCCTCTATCATGGCCCCGTGATTTATTGCGAAGGCCCCTACATGAATGCGCGCGACGCATATCCCCGGATCATCGCGGGCGATTACCTCGGTGTACGCACCATCAACGGCGAAAGCGTCCCCAGCATTTACCGCGAATACGCCGCATCCGTGGAGCGAGGCATCCTGAAATATTTTGGAGTAAAGTAGTCTCCGAGAGTTTACAGAAAAAGGCATGTCATCCCGAGCTTGTCGAGGGATCAGTTCATGGTAGGGACGGCAGTCCCATGCCGTCCCATTATTGATGGGACACGAAGGGACTCGTGTCCCTACCCGCACGCGTCTGGTCCCTCGACAAGCTCGGGATGACAGAATTTTTTTAAAGCTTCTAAAAAACCTGCGGCATTCCTTCGATGAGAAAACGGATATTTTGCAGCATTCCGGCATCACTACCCGCGAGCATGAGACGTTGCGCTGGTTCATGCATCGGTTCATAGCTCAGTCGGTAGGTGCCAAAATGCATCGGCACAAACGTCTTGGCCTTCAATTCCTGAAACGCCCGCACAGCTTCCTCGGGCCCCATGTGCACATCGCGAAACGAAGGCGGTTCGTAGGCGCCGATCGGCATCAACGCGATTTCCGGCGCGAGGCGACGTCCGATTTCACGAAAGCCAGAAAAATAGGCCGAGTCACCGCAGTGATAGACCTTGCGCCCCTCGAACTCGACCACGAAGCCACCGTAACCACGATGACGATCCGTAAGAACGCGCGCGCCCCAATGCTTGGCCGGGGTAAAGGTGATCTTGAGGTCGCGGTAATGCCACTCGTCCCACCAGTTCATTTCGTGGACACGCTCGAAACCGAGATCATGCACAAGATTCTGCACACCTGCCGGCACGACAATCGGTTGCTTCGCCGCTATCGCCGCAAGGGTGCGCCGATTGAGATGATCAAAATGCGCGTGGGTAATTAGGACAAGGTCGATATTGGGCAGGTCATTGATGGAAAGTCCGGCGCGTTTCAGACGTCGAATAACGATGAGCCAGTTGGCCCAATTCGGATCGACCAAGATATTATGCCGTGGCGTCTGGATAAGAAAGGAAGCATGGCCGATCCAGGTCAGCGCCAGTTGTCCCGGCTTGAGCGTGGGAAATACCGGGCGCTGCTGCACGCCGCTCTTGCGGACAAAGAAGGAAGGGATAAGAACTTCGGTGATGAAGTTACGTTCATTCCAGCGCGTGGCTTTTTTCTTTTCTTTTTTCCGTTTGGGGTGCGTCACAATAATAATCAATCAACGTGCACCAAGCTCGCCTTCGTGCAACCTTTTGTGCAATTTGACCGGAAGTGGCTCCAAATGAAACGTGATTTTTTATCCGACCCACATGCTGCCAAGGAGGAAATCCGCCGATCCATCCGCACCGAACTGCGCGCCATGAGCCTGGCGTTCCACGCGGAAGCCTCTCTCGTCATCTGCGAACTGGCGGCGCAATTGCCCGCTTTTATCCAGGCCGACTGCGTGGCCCTTTTTGCGCCCCTACCCTCGGAACCCGACATTCATCCCCTGATTGAGGAAGTCTGGGCGCACCGCAAGCGGGTCGTCCTGCCGCGCATGATCCGGGAGGATTCCCATCCCCGGCTGGAATGGCGCGTTATTACCGATTGGGGCGAAGTCATCGAACCGGGACCCTTTGGTTTGCGCGAACCCGATCCTTTATTGTGTCCGCTAATCGATCCGCGTGAACTAGGCTGCATTTTTGTTCCGGGAATGGCCTTTGACCACGAAGGCTTTCGACTCGGTCGTGGAGGCGGATATTATGACTGCTTCCTGGGCCAGTCACCTTCCACCTTGCCGCGCTTCGGCCTGATGTTCAGTTGTCAGCAGTTGCCCAAGGTTCCGCGTGAACCACACGATCAAGCGCTACCCTGCGTGATTACCGAGGACGGGCTTTATCGTTTTGAGAACGGCAGTGGTGGTTTGTGACGTTGCCGGGATGGCTACCAGCTACCCGCCTATTTGCGCTTTATATCCGGCGGCATTTTTCAACACGTCGAGTTCAGCCGGATGAGAAAGCTTGAGACGGTAAAGCCACGCTTCGCCGTAGGGATCACGATTCACAATTTCCGGCTGCGTGATCAGTTCATTGTTAATCGCAACCACTTCCCCACTTACCGGCGAATAGATATCAGAGGCGGCCTTGACCGACTCGACAACCGCCACAACCGCGCCAGCGGCAATCTGCGCACCGATCTTGGGCAGATCCACATAAACCACATCGCTGAGCTCATGCTGGGCGTGATCAGAGATACCGACCGTGCCGATGTCATCCTCCACTTTAATCCATTCATGGGAAGCGGCGTAACGAAGTTGTTCAGGAATGTTGCTCATGGGGAGAATCGAATGCTGGCTTAGACGGGCCGTTTGTAAAAGGGCTTTTTAATTATCTCCACCGGAACCCGTGTGCCGCGCACTTCGAGTTCAAGGGAGGTTCCCGGTTCCGCGCAGTCGGCGCGCACGTAGGCGAGGCCGATGCCGTAACCAAGCGTTGGCGATGGCGCGCCACTGGTTACTTCGCCCACCTGCGCTTCACCTTGATATAAAAGATAGTGAGGACGCGGCGGAGGTCCTTTGTCTTTCAGTCGGAAAGCGACCAGCTTTTCCTTCATGCCTTCGCTTTTTTGTTGAAGAAGAATATCCTTGCCGGGGAAAGAGGCCGACTTTGTCAGCGACACAAACATCCCCAACCCGGCTGCCAGTGGCGTCCTTTTTTCGGAGAGATCGTTGCCATTGAGCGGCAGGCACGCTTCCAGGCGAAGCGTATCCCGTGCGCCAAGTCCGCACGGCTTCAATCCAAACGGTTTTCCAGCATCCAAAAGCGCGAAGAAAAAACTTTCCGCAATTTCATTCTTAAAGAAAATTTCGATGCCATCCTCGCCGGTATAACCCGTCCGTGCCGTGAAAATTTCCTGGCAATTCCAGGAATAGTTCGTGATTTCGTTGCGCTTTGGCTCCGGCCAGCCTGCGCCGAGAAAGGCCCGCGCAATTTCCAATGCCTTTGGTCCCTGCAAAGCCACGGCGCTGTACATCTCGCTTCGATCTGAAAAAAAGACCCCTTTCCCCGCAGGAAGCTTCAATTTTTTTTCAACCCACGCGCGGTCTTCGTCAATCTTCGAGGCATTGACCACGAGAAAATATTGATCCTCTGTCCGCCGATAAATAATGAGATCGTCAATGACGCCGCCCTGCTCGTTGAGCATCAAGGTATATTGTCCCTGGCCGACGCTTAGCTTGGCCACATCGTTGGTGAGAAGACCGTTAAGGAAATCGAGTGCGCCCGCGCCACTGACAAAAAATTCGCCCATGTGGGAAATATCAAAGACGCCCGCCGCTTCGCGCACGGCTTTGTGCTCCTCAATGATACCGCTGTATTGCACCGGCATCTGCCAGCCGCCAAAATCGACCAGCCGCGCGCCCAATTTCTGGTGCGCTTCAAACAAGGCGGTTTTCTGTAATTGAGCGGAAGTATTCATGTGACTCCCATTTTAGCGGTAATAGGTGGCTTCGAGCAGACGCGCCGCTTCGATAAAGCCTTCATGCAAAACCTGTGAACGCGAAGCAGCCAACAGAAGCGCCTGCACCGCCGATCGGCGCGTATCGGCGCCGAGCAGACGCGCCGCTGCACGGGTCAGGGCGTTGTCCTCGCCGCTCGAAGCCAGGACGCGAAAGGCCAGGCTCTCATCCGCGCTCATGCACCCATCCACCAATTCAAAATAGGCAGGATCAACCGGCACCCGCGCCATTTCCAGGAGCGCGAAACCACGAAAGATGCTCGCCACGTAGGCCACCCGCGCCGAGCGCTGATTGTGATGCAATTGGAGAATGTAGTCCCCCAGGCTCATGCCACGCTGCTTGGCGGCTTCGATGACTTCAAGGCTGACGGTGACGGAGCGACGGGTTTTCGGAGACACATCGAGAGGATAGAGCCGTGCCTTGCGATGGTCAAATTCCGGAAAAAAAGAAATTGAATGGTTAAAAAGAAAGCCGTCGGTGAGCATGGTGCTGCTCTCATACTGATTCGTCATCCCAAGCTTGTCGATCAGTTCGATCTAAAGCGGCAGTTTATGGCCGACGAATCCGAAGTTGAGTAAGATTACCCTCTCGCAACTCCCCGTCCGGCATCCTTCGGTAGCCGCGGCAGCAAGCCGCGCCCTGAGCGAAGTCGAAGGGGCTGTCAAAGCTGAGTAAGGTTGCCCTCTCGCAATTCCCAGTCCGTCATCCTGAGCTTGTCGAAGGATCAGCCCCCAGTAAGTCATCGACATCACATTCAATGCACATTTTTCGAAAGCTAATCCTTCGGTCATAATGTCGTTTACTCAAACTCAAGCAGTCGCTTGATCTGACTTTTCGTACCAGGCGCGTGTTCCTGTACAAATACGACAAACAGAGAGCATCACGGGCACCTCGACCAGTACGCCAACAACTGTCGCCAATGCCGCTGGTGAGGTCGGACCAAAGAGGGTAATGGCAACCGCCACGGCCAGCTCGAAGAAATTGCTCGCACCAATGAGCGATCCGGGAGTAGCCACATTATGTTTAACCTTGAAGAACTTCATCAGGCCGTAGGTGAGACCCGAATTGAAATAGACCTGAATCAGGATCGGGATCGCGAGAAGAATAACCGCCAGCCAGTTTTTGATGATGTTATCGGCTTGAAAAGCGAAGATCAGTACCAACGTGGCCAGAAGAGCAAAGATGGTGACGGGACGAAACTTGGGCAGAAAATTGTGTTCAAACCATGGATTCCCCATGGTCTTAAGCAAGAGGGTACGGCTAAGCCAGCCCGCAGCCAGGGGAATGACAATGAAAACCAGGACGGAGATAAAAAGAATCCCGCCGGGAATGACCACTCCACTCACGCCAACCAGGAACATGACAATCGGCGCAAAGGCAAAGATCATGATTAAATCGTTGATTGCGACCTGGGCCAGGGTGTAGGGGCTATCGCCATCTGTCAGATAACTCCACACAAAGACCATAGCGGTGCAAGGGGCGGCAGCGAGAATGATAAGCCCGGCGACATAATTCTTCGCTATCTCTGGCTCTATCCAACCGAGCTTGGAGGAAAACAATCCCTGGATGAAAATCCAGCCAAGGAGAGCCATGCTGAACGGTTTTACCAACCAGTTTACGACAAGCGTAATAATCAGGCCCTTTGGTTTCGCAAATACTCCAAGAATCGAACCGAAATCAATCTTGAGCATCATCGGATAAATCATCAGCCAAATCAGCACGGAGATCAGGATGTTGACGTGCGAATTTTGACCGAACTCCCATTTGCCCATTTTTGAAACCAAAGTGGGTTGGAGTTGTCCGAATGCAATTCCCAGCACCATGCAGATGAGCACCCACAGGGAAAGGTATCGTTCAAAAAAGTCGAGTCGTTTGGCAGGTGTTGTCATGGAAGTATCTCAATCAAAGCGTTGCGATAACCAGGGATAAGTAGAAGTCAGGTGCAGGCAGGGTATGTCAGCAGCACCCGCTCTCGGTGGAACAACAGGAGGAATTATCGCTTTCAAGGCCGCATTGCTCCTTGGCAAGACAATCCGTGTGCTTGGTCGTCAGTTGAAAAACAACGGTATCACCGCTGGCTTCAGCGGACTCAATCGGAAACTGGGAAATGTAAGGAGCCTCGAATTCCACTTCGACTTCCAATTCATCGGAAGGAAGAATTTTGCCAGCCAGTTTCAGAATACCCCCAAGCTTACCCGCGCTCAAGGCGTGCTCTTCGTCGTTGGCAGCCACCCAGGCTTGGAGAATGCAGGAGGAAACAGATCGACGGGTTCCACCGCAATCGACGAAATCCTTTTGCACATGCCCCACCTCAGTAACGTGGAAATGGGCGGGAATAGCTTCTTTGCTGGGCAAAATGAATTTCAGGCCTTTATCGGGGTTGAGATCGAGGACGTTTTTCAGTTCGGTGATGGTCATGGTTATTTTTTTTCGCGATAACCCGCCGCATACGCTTCAAACACGAGTTTGATTTGATCGCGTACACGTCGGAAAACATTAAGGATTTCTTCTTCGGTTCCCTGGGCCTGGGCGGGATCGTCAAAGCCCCAATGATAACGGTTCACCTGGCCGGGAAACATGGGGCAAGCCTGGTCGGCATTTCCGCATACGGTAATAACTGTATCAATTTTCTTGTCCAGGAACTCATTCATGTGCTTCGAGGTATGACCGGAAATATCGATGCCGATTTCTTTCATCACCTCAATGGCTTTCGGGTGGACATATCCTGCTGGCTTGGATCCGGCGCTATGCACGTCAAAAAGATCGCCTGCGGCGTGGCGCAAAATTCCTTCGGCCAGATGGCTGCGGCAGGAGTTGCCCGTACAAAGAATAAGCACAGAAGGTTGAGTCATATTTTCAACCCACACATTCAACTTTTGGAGATTTTTGCCTTCTTGGCTTGGACGAAAAATTGAGCGAATTCGTCGAGGGTCGTTTCCGCCACCCAGCACTCGGTGTTTTGACCGCATTTGCGGGTCGAGATAAGTCCAGCCCGGGCGAGCTCCTTGAGATGATGCGAGACCGTGGGCTGGCCGATTCCCAGTCCCCTGCCCAGTTCACCGATGCAAAAGCGAGCGCAATCCTCGGCATCACAACCCCGACGCTCGCAGCAACGCGCGAGGCGCAGGAAGATCGCCAACCGATGTGGATGGGCCAGCGCTTTAAAGGCGACGGCGAATTTTTCAATCTTCATATATCGATAATAATCAATATATCACTGTTTGTAAAGACCCTCTCGAACGGCCGTGATTAGCTACTTTTGAAAACCAAGCTATCCTTCTTTCATGAAACTTTTTGAAATCCACGATTCCTTCGGCCTAGACAGCCTAAAAAGCTTGGAAAGACTAACTCCGCAGCCAGGTTGCGATGAAGTCCTGATTCGCGTCCGCGCCGTGTCACTAAACTATCGCGACCTGCTTACGGTGCAGGGAAAATATAATCCTCGAATGAAACTGCCCCGCGTCCCGCTCTCGGATGGCGCGGGCGAAGTGGTTTCCGTTGGAACCTCGGTCACCACATGGAAGCCGGGAGATCGCGTCGTCGTTCCTTTCATGCCGGGCTGGCTCGACGGTGAACTCACCGATGCCAAAGGAGCCAGCGCACTCGGGGGAGATATCGATGGCATGTTAAGTGAATTTGTCGTCGTTCGCGCCGAGGCATTGCTCCCCATTCCCGAACATCTCAGTTTCGAGCAGGCGGCCACACTTCCCTGCGCGGCGGTCACGGCATGGAACGGGCTTTTTGTTTCAGGCAATTTGCAACCAGGACAGGTGCTTTTACTGCAAGGTACCGGTGGCGTGTCACTTTTCGGGCTTCAATTTGGAAAATTAGCCGGGGCCAAGATCATCATCACTTCCAGTAGCGACGCGAAGCTTGAACGCGCTCGTGCAATGGGAGCGGATCACACCATCAATTATCGCAGCTATCCCCATTGGGAAAAGCGTGTGCATGAAGTCACTGGTGGTCGTGGCGTCGATCTGACACTCGAAGTTGGCGGTGTAGGGACTTTATCCAGGACGCTTCGAGCCACGCGATATGGAGGTCACATCAGTCTTATCGGTGTGTTGTCCGGGATTACTGGCGAGGTTGAAACGGCTCATATTTTGCATAAGGCGATTACTATTCGCGGCATTTACGTCGGTTCACGCGAAATCTTCGCAGCCATGAATCGTGCGATCACGCAGCACAAATTGGAACCCGTGATCGACCGCGTCTTTGCCTTTGACGAAAGCCCGGAAGCCTTTCGTTATCTCGAATCGGCCCAGCATTTCGGCAAGATCGTCATTCGCCTCGATTAATTTCGACGGGAGTTGCCATCCATGGTTAGCCCTCACTTTTTTCTTTTCTAAAAGCGGAATACGACCTGCTTAATAAGCATGGTCTAAATGATTACCCGGTCCTTAAAGCTTTCTGAAGCCCTCAAGGTTAAGTCGGCTTATCAACCGCATCTCGACGGTCTTCGCGCCATTGCCATCATGGGTGTGCTGATGGAGCACTTGGGGCTGGCGATGCCTTCACTTCTCCGTTTTGGCCCCCTCAGCGTAAGATTTTTTTTCGTCCTCAGCGGTTATTTCATTACCCTTTCCCTCTGGCGGATGAAGTCCCAAATGGACGCCTGTCCGGAGGCCTCCATGGGCTGCCTTGGACGGTTTTACCTGAACCGCCTTCTGCGCATTGGACCGCCATTTTATCTAGCACTGATCGTAGGTGCCCTATTTGGCGTCGCGGAGGTGCGCGCCAATTTCTTCTGGCTCGCCACTTTCCAGACCAACCACTACATCCTCCATCTCGGCTATTGGCCTAATGCCATTTCTCATTTCTGGTCCCTGGCCGTGCAGGAGCAATTTTATCTCTTCTGGCCCATGGTGGTGCTCGCCCTGCCCAGGAAGTGGTTTATGCCAGCCATGGCAGCTTTCATTCTTTTTGGCCTAGGCTTTCGCATTTTCTGCATTACGACGAACACCAACACGCTCATGCGCTGGGTCACTCTTTTTGGCTGTTTTGATTCCTTTGCCGCTGGTGCCTTGATCGCCTATTTAAAACAAACGCATTTGTTGGACAAAATAAGGCTTTTGCCCAACGCAATTTTGTCAGCCATACCCTTGGCGGCTTTTGCCTGTTTTTTCATGGGGCGCGCGCTTATGACCCTCCCCGAAGGAAATATATGGCTCGGTTTCACGGAGACGGTGGATGCCTTTTTTCTGGCATGGCTCCTGACCGTTTCACTAAACGGGGTCAAAAATTGTTACGCCAATTTCCTGGGTTCGCAGCCGTTGGTTTATTTGGGGCGTATCAGTTACGGCATCTATGTCTATCACGTTTTTGTGATCATCATCATTTCTCCACTGCTGTTATCCTGCGGCTTGAGTGAAAATCATTTCCCCTTCATCCGTCTCCTTATCCTGCTTTGTCTCACCATCTCCATCGCCTCTTGTTCATGGCACTTCATGGAAAAGCCATTTCTCGCCTGGAAGGATTCTCTGCTGTCGCGGGATCCTCAACCTGTCCTCACGCCTTTGCAACCGTCGTCCGCCTAGCAGTCGAGGGTTGATTTGCCAATCAACCCCACGTTGGCGCAGCGCCCTTGATTTTCCATTCGTTGACCATGCCGCGTGGAAAGTTACTGACAAAACGCGACGGCTCCTGCCAGCGATCATCGAACGAAGCGGTCGCGCGCACGATGGGATAAGTGAGGTAAAGCTCATCGCAGGCCCGCGTAACAGCCACGTAGAAAAGTCGGCGTTCTTCCTCTTCGCCCTCCTGGGTTTCCATGGAACGCGAAGCGGGAAAGAGTCCATCGCAAAGCATGATGACGAAGACAACTTTCCATTCGAGCCCCTTGGCCTGATGAACCGTACTCAGCCGCACACAAGGCTGGCCGCTGAATGGCCCGTCCGTTTTCGGACCACCGTCGATGTTCGTCATGAGCGCGAGCTGCGCGAGAAAATCCTCGGTACGCTCGAAGTTTTGCGAGAAGGCGCGCAACTGGCCGAGGTCTTCCAAACGTGACTGGAAATTCGGAAATTTCGCCTTCATGTAATCCTCATAAATCGCATCGATCACAATTTGGATCTGCTCGGAAGTACGTCCGCGTAATTCGGACGCAGTAATCTGCGCGTGAGTCTCGACCCATTGCTTCCACGGGGCGATGGCCTTGACCGGAGGTTCCAGCGCAGTAAATTCCGTTCCCTGAATCAGTTTCCCCCACATCTTTTCCGTTGTGCGATCACCCACGCCCGGCATGAGCGAAGCGATGCGCTTGAATGCCAGTTCATCCTTTGGATTCAGGGCAAACTTGATAAAGGAAGCGACATCCTTCACGTGCGCCTGCTCGAAAAAACGCAACCCGCTGAGCAGCTCGAAGGGCATTTGACGGCGCGTCATTTCCATTTGCAGTTCCATCGAATGAAAATGGGCCCGGTAAAGAATCGCAATTTCATCCAGTTCGATTCCCTCCTCGCTCAACTCATCAATGCGCTGACAGATGAAGGCCGCCTGCTGATTCGCATCCTGCAAACAAACCAGTGCCGGTTTGGAGAATTTTTCCGCGGGCCGCACCGCGTGGAGATTTTTCTGGAACTGGCGCGTATTCGCCGCAATGGCGTAATTGGCCAGGGTGAGAATTTCGGGCGTGCTGCGATAGTTCGTCTCGACTCGAACTTCGCGCGTGCCGGGGAAACGTTCCGGGAAAGTCAGGACGTTCTCGAAGTTCGCCCCGCGCCACGAATAGATGCTTTGCGCATCATCACCCACCGCCATGACCTGATGGTGGAATGCCGCGAGAATGTCGATAAAGTCCGACTGGATTTTATTCGTGTCCTGGTATTCATCGACCAGGACGTGCTGAAATTGTTCCTGATAAAAACGACGAATCTCCTCGTTGTCCTTGAGCAGTTTCAACGCATAAACGAGCAGATCGTCGTAATCCATCACGTTATCGACGCGCTTGCGATCCCGGAAAATACGATGGATCGATTCGAGTTTGTCGATGATTCCCGTGAAATAGGGATAATTTTCAGAGACGACGCTCGCAATCGATTTTTCCGTATTAGCCGCCAAGCCGAAAATATCGAGGAGAACCGCACCTTTCGGCAAAGTCTTGTCCTTCGTGTCGAGACCTATCGCCTTGAGCGCGGCCACGGCGAGATCGGCCGCATCGTCGCGGTCGAGAATCGTGAAGTCGCTGCTGAATCCGAGCACGTTCGCGTGACGACGCAGGAGACGATTCGCAACGGAGTGAAATGTCCCACCCCAGATGCGCGAGATGTCCAGTGGAAGTAGATTGCCGACACGCTCCAGCATTTCCCGCGAAGCTTTATTAGTGAAGGTGAGCAGCAGGATGTTTTCAGGCTCGACACCGTTTTCGATCAAATAGGCGACCCGGTAAGTCAATGTCCGCGTCTTGCCACTGCCCGCGCCCGCGATCACCAGGATGGGCCCCGGCTTGGCTGTCACCGCTGCGTATTGCTCATCGTTGAGAGACGCACGATAGTCGATCTGCGCTCCAGCAGGCGCCGATGTTTTTTTCAGGACGTACTCAACAGACATCCGGCTACTTTCGCGCCTCTGCGTCATGGCGCAATGCGGATTTTATAAAAAATGCAGCGAACAATTGCTGATTTCCGTCTTCTGATCGAAACATGTAACCATTTCCCTTCGCATGGAGTCATCTCTTATAAGGGCGCGTAACGCCAACAACGAACCCGCCCCCAACAACTAATCCTTCCAATTTATGAACGAAACACCCGCCTCCCCCTCTGAAAAAACTGTCGTGGTAAATAAGGATACTTCATGTCGTTTGCGAACCTTGGTCATCCTTAGCTTGGGCTTGAATGGCCTGATTTTGGCCATTTTCTTAATCGGATTTCTTTGCCATCTCCACCAACGACATCTGCAGTTTCTCGACCGTGGCGGTCGTTTTCAGGCGATGGATCAACGGGACTTCAGTCCTCGTGACCGACATTTTGGCGGCAGAGATTTTCAAGGCATGGGGGCCATGGGCATGAGACAGGGTGGGATGAGAGACGGTGCTGGAATGGGAATGGGAATGGATATGGGTAGGAAAGCACCGCCAAGCCCTGCCGACATGACCGATAAAATCCTCAATCGTCTTTCGAAACGGCTCGCTTTAACGGATGACCAGAAGACCAAGCTTCGTCCCATCATTGAGCAACAGGCTGAGCAATTGCAGAAAGACATGGAGACGCGACGCCAGCTTATGCAAAAGCTGATGGAGGATACGAAGACGAAGATCAAACCCGTTCTTAACCCCGATCAGCAGAAACAACTCGATCAGGTCAAGTTACCGGGACAGCCGCCGCCACCTCATCCCTAAGATAATTTCCTAGACGGGTACCTGCGGCAAATTCCAGATCTCCCGCGCGTATTCGTGAATCGTTCGGTCGCTGGAAAATTTTCCAACACGCGCCGTGTTCAGGATGGCCATGCGCGCCCAATGCGCCCTGTTCCGGTAAGCCTCATCAATTTTTGCCTGCGCATTGCTGTAGGATCGGAAATCGGCGAGAACCAGATAGGGATCGCCGCCACCGAGCAGACTGTGTTGCAACCGGCTTAGAACGCCCGGCTCATCCGGCGTGAAGAAATTCGAGCCTACCCAATCGACAACCGCCCGCAATTCCTCATCCGCCAGGTAATAATCATTTGGACGATAGCCCTTGGCCCAAAGCGCTTCCACCTCGTCCACGGTCAACCCAAAGATAAAAATGTTGTCGGAACCTACTTCTTCCAAAATTTCCACATTGGCGCCATCGAGTGTCCCGATGGTGAGTGCGCCGTTGAGCGCGAGTTTCATGTTGCCGGTGCCGGAGGCTTCCTTGCCTGCGGTGGAAATCTGTTCGGAGACATCCGCTGCAGGGATGATGCGTTGCGCCAATGAGACGCGGTAATTAGGCAGGAAGACTACTTTCAGTTTATCTCCAACACGCGGATCATTATTGATCTTCGTGGCCACGGCGTTGATCGCCTTGATGATGCACTTGGCCAGTTCGTAACCGGGCGCCGCCTTGGCCGCGAAAATAAAAACGCGCGGCTGCATATCAAGACCGGGGTCGTGGAGGATGCGTCGATAAAGGGCGAGGATATGGAGCAGATTGAGGTGCTGTCGCTTGTACTCGTGCAGGCGTTTGATCTGCACATCGAATAGCGCCGAGGGACTGACCGTCACGCCGCACTCTTCCTCGATAATTTTGGCCAGATCAATTTTATTGGCATGTTTCACCGCCATGAAATCGTTCTGAAATGCGGGATCATCGACCCATTGTTCAATCCTGCGGAGTTCATCGAGATTCTTGACCCAACCGTTGCCAATCTTCGACGAGATCAAGTCTGAAAGCCTCGGATTGGAAGACAGAAGCCAACGACGGGGCGTAATCCCGTTGGTTTTATTGTTAAAACGACCAACATAAAATTGATTAAAATCAGCGAAAAGATGTTTCTTGAGCAACTCCGTGTGCAGGGCCGCAACGCCATTGACCGAGTGGCTGCCAACCACCGCGAGATTGGCCATGCGCACCATCTGCACACCACCCTCTTCAATGAGCGACATGCTCCGTTTTTTTGCCGAATCTCCTGGGTACGCGGCTTCCACCGTTTCGAGCAGACGCTTGTTGATTTCAAAAATCAGTTGCATGTGACGCGGCAACACCTTCTGGAAAAGCGGAACGCTCCATTTCTCCAGTGCTTCCGGTAAAAGCGTGTGATTGGTATAGGCGAACGTCTTGATGACAATTTCCCAGGCCTCATCCCAGGAAAGCCTCTCCTCGTCTTGAAGAATCCGCAGGAGTTCAACAATAGCGACCGAAGGATGAGTATCGTTAAGTTGAATGGCCACCTTGCCGGGAAACTCGCTCCATGTGCGGGGTACCTTGTGGAAACGGCGAATGATGTCTCGAAGGGAACATGAGACGAAAAAGTATTGCTGCACGAGGCGCAATTCCTTCCCGGCTTCGGTACTGTCGTTAGGATAAAGAACCTTGGAAACGGTCTCGCTCTGGGTTTTGTCGGACAGCGCTTCGGTATAACCGCCGCGATTGAAAGCCTCCAGGTTGATTTTCTCCGAGGGGCGCGATTCCCAAAGACGGAGAAAATTCACCGTGTTGGTTCCGTAACCGGGAATCGGAATATCGTAGGGAATCCCGAGGAGCTTCCGCGTATTGACCCAATGCGGGACATAGTCGCCGTGGTCGTCAAAAACATTTTCCACGTGTCCGTATAATTCGATGGTCTGAGTAAACTCGGGCCGGATGATTTCCCATGGAGTGCCGAACTTCATCCAGTCATCGGGCAACTCGACTTGATGGCCATTCTTGATCTCCTGGCGAAAAAGGCCGAACTCGTAGTGGATGCCGTAGCCAACCGCCGGATAATCGAGCGTGGCCAGCGAATCGAGAAAGCAGGCCGCAAGGCGTCCCAAGCCGCCATTACCCAGCCCCATGTCATATTCCTCCCCGCGCAATTCCTCGTACTCAAGGCCCAGTTCCTTGAGCGCCTCAACCGTCTCCTTGTGGATGCTGGCACTATAAAGACTGTTGGAAAAAAGACGCCCCATCAGGAATTCGAGTGAGAAATAATAGACCCGGCGAACATCCTGCTCATTGTGCACCGACTGGGTCGCAATCATCCGCTCGATGATCCGCTCCTGCACCGCCTTCGCCGTCGCGAGCCACCAGTCCCTCTTCGTCGCCGTCTTGGTATCGTGCGCCAGGCTGAATTTCAAATGATGCAGGATCGACTCCTTCATCGATTGGGCCGATGTCTCAAAAAAACTCTGGAAAGGCGGATTGGTAGTCATGGAAAAAGCGCTGGGTATAAATGAGAAATGCCGACAAAACGAACAGAGTCGAGATTAAGTTAGGCTAACACGTAAAAGGCACATTTTGAGCAGAAAGCCTGCCAGCCATCGTTTGACCCTGACAAAACCATCCCCTCCCCATAAAACATATAAATCCGCCGCGCGCCACCATGCCTTCCGCTTATCTCTTCGTTTTCGGGAAAAGACTTGAACCGTCCTCCACCTTCCGTTATTTTCATCGCCTTGGCACACGCGGGTGTAACTCAGTTGGTAGAGTGCAACCTTGCCAAGGTTGATGTCGCGAGTTCGAGTCTCGTCACCCGCTCACTTCTTGTAAGCCAACGACTTACGGAAAAGTTCTCGCTGAAATGAGAATGAAAGTGAGAATAAATCCCGCGAGATTTGTCTCTCATTTCTCACGCCAACACTCTGTGCTTTCGTTTTCGGCGTAAGTGTAGGAATGCAGGATTGTAACGGGTAGCGTCTTTGCGCGTAGAACTGTCGGTAAGGTATAGAAAAAACCAGCAAAACCTTAACAAAGACCAAAATAAAGTTAGGAAAGTACATGCTCCGCATATTTGAACCTTGCTACCTCTGCGGAAAACCATGCGATCCCACGCGGTTTCGTGATCATGTTCCTCCGAAGGGCGTTTTTCCCAAAGGGCTGCGCCAAGACTTGATCACCATACCTTGTTGCGAAAAGTGCAATCACGCCAATCATAAATCGGACGAGTTCTTCCGGCTTTTTGTTTCCCTCGGCGTTCATCGTTCTCCAACAGCGCAGGCCTCCTGGAAGCAGGTCGTCGAGAGCACCCTAGCTGAAAAGCGACTTCCCCGAGAAATTGCAAGACTGACCAGCAAGATGACGCCGTTCCAATTGCCCGATGGACAACTTGCCTACAAGTCTTACCAGAAAACTAGACCTATTAATCTTCAACTTATTCGGATTACCAAGGGCATCTTACGCCGTGAATATCCCGATCTTAATTATTTTGGCTATGAATGGTTTGCGCGGCACTTTGACCAATTAAAAATGCATGCAACTATTCAGCACCTCGTCAGTCTGGCAAAATTCGAGTTTGTTGAACGAGGAGAGGGGTCATGGAGGTGTTTTCACGGCATGGCTGTTGATAAGCCTGACATGGGAATGTGGGTTCATATTTTTCATGATTCACAGGCTTTTATAGTCATGCACCAAATTCGCGATCCCAAACACCGCAGGAAAACTTCAATTGAATGGTTTCACTCATTGCTTTAAGTAAAATCCATTGGATAGGAACGGCATGTGATCTAATCGATAGGGAGTGGTACAGTTTGAGATTTTTGGGTAAGTCGTTTTTAAACCACCCGTCATCCTGAGCTTGTCGAAGGATCAGTTCTGCCTCGGTAAAATGCAACCGAACTGATCCTTCGACAAGCTCAGGATGACGGAATCAAGAAATCAGCGACGATTCTTTCGGCTTTGCTCAGGACAAGCGCCAACCGCGACTACAGCCGTGACCTATTTCTTCGTCACGGCCTTGCGGACTTCGTCGAGCGTGCCTGCGGAACCGAGCTTCTCATTCTTGTGGGCAATGAACTTCGCGTATTCCTCGATGAAGATTTTGCCCGGGGGACGAAAATCGAAATCGCCCGGCTTGTCGCGGAAGTATTCGCGATGGACGCGGGTCCAGACGAGGCGTCCGTCGGTGTCGATATTCACCTTGGTGACGCCGAGCTTCGCCGCCGGAAGATATTCTTCCTCGTTCACCCCGCAGGCGGTCGGGTCGAGCGTACCGCCAGCCTTGTTGATGCGCGCGACTTCGTCCTTGGGCACGCTGGAACTGCCGTGCATGACAATGGGGAAACCGGGGATTTTCTTCTGGAGCGCCTCGATCACCTCGAAGTGAAGCGACTGCTGTCCCTTGAACTTGTAGGCGCCGTGGCTCGTGCCGATGGCTGCCGCAAGTGAATCGCATCCGCTCTGCTTCACAAATTCGACCGCTTCATCGGGATTGGTCAGGCACGCATTGCCTTCATCGACGCTGATGTCCTCTTCCACACCGCCGAGCATACCGAGTTCCGCCTCAACGCTCAGGCCCTTGGCGTGGGCGCGCTCAACAACACGTTTCGTGATGGCGACATTTTCTTCAAACGGATCGTGCGACGCATCGATCATCACCGAGCTATAGAACCCGCTGTCGATGCAATCGTAACAGGTCTCCTCGTCGCCATGATCGAGGTGCACCGCGTAGATGGCCTCGGGAAAAATTTCCTCCGCGCTGCGGATGATCGCCTCAAGCATGCGCTTGTCGGTGTATTTGCGCGCGCCTTTCGAGATTTGAATGATGAATGGCGCCTTGGAGGCGATGCAGCCCTTGAACAGCCCCATGGTCTGCTCGGCGTTGTTGATGTTGTAAGCCCCGACGGCGAATTTGCCGTAGGCGACCTTGAAGAGCTGCGCGGTGGTAACGATCATAGATTTATCTGGTTAGAGTTGCGGAAGAAAGTTGAGCACGGGTTGTGCCATAAGGCTACGACAAGATCAGCCTCCCGCAATCGCGGGAACGATGCTGACTTCGTCGCCGGCTTTCACTGCCGTGGCCTTATCCTGGAGGAAACGGACATCCTCGCCGTTGACGTAGATGTTCACGAAGCGGCGGACATTGCCCTGTGCATCGAGGAGACGTTCGCCGATGCCGGGGTAACGTTTCTCAAGATTGGCAAGCAGGTCGCCGATGGTTGCTCCCTCGACCTCAACGGTATCGAGATTATCAGTCAAGGGACGCAGAACAGTGGGGATGGAGACGGGTATGGGCATAATTATATTTTATTTTAAAGACCGTCATCCCGAGCTTGTCGAGGGACCTCTCAATTTTTGCTCGGGAGATACATTTTACGGAAGAAAATAATGAGGTCCTTCGACAAGCTCAGGATGACAGATTGAATCAAGCCGCCGCTGCATGAACGGCATCATTCGCGATGAGCGCCTCGAATTCGCGTAAACTGGGGTTGATAAGACGCGGTGGCGGTAAGTGCGGCGCGACGGCTTCCGCCGTTTTGAGCCCGTGCCCGGTAACGCAAAGCACCACTGATTCATTTGCGGGAATTTTGCCGCTTGAGATCAACTTCTTCGCGCAGGCCACGGTCACTCCCCCGGCGGTCTCGGCAAAAATGCCTTCCGTTTCGGCGAGCAACCGGATGCCCTCGATGATTTCCGCATCGGTAACATCCTCGCAGGAACCGCCGGTCGATTTGACCGCATGTACCGCGTAGTAACCGTCCGCGGGCGTTCCGATGGCGAGCGATTTCGCAATGGTCGTCGGCTTCGACACGGGCCTGATCAAATCGGTTCCGGCCTTGAAGGCGGCGGAGATGGGATTGCATCCGGTCGCCTGCGCGCCATGAATCGTAAAGGGTTGCTCTTCGATGAGACCGACCTTGCTCGCTTCCTGGTACGCCTTGGCGACTTTCGTGAGAAGCGAACCACTGGCCATCGGCACAACGGTGTGGCGAGGTAAACGCCAGCCAAGCTGTTCGGCAATCTCGAAGCCCATCGTCTTTGAGCCTTCGGCGTAGTAGGGACGCAGATTCACGTTCACAAACCCCCAGCCATATTTACCCGCGATCTCCGAACAAAGACGGTTCACCTGGTCATACGCGCCGTGAATGCCGATCACCTGCGTGCCGTAAACGAGACTGTTGAGCACCTTGCTCTGCTCGAGATCGGCCGGGATCAGGACGTAGCTTTTCAACCCCGCACCCGCGGCATGAGCAGCGACGCTATTGGCGAGATTGCCCGTCGAAGCGCAGGCCACGATCTTGAAACCGAGTTCCTTCGCTCGCGACAACGCGACGGACACCACGCGATCCTTGAAGGAAAGCGACGGGTAATTGAACGCGTCGTTCTTGATGTAGAGATCACGCACGCCAAGCGCCTTGGCAAGCCGGTCAGCTTTTACCAGCGGAGTGAATCCGGTATTGAGGCCGACCGTCGGCTCGCCGTCGATCGGGAGCAATTCCCGGTAACGCCACATATTGTGCGGGCGCGATTCGATGACCGACCGTGAAATGGAGCGTTGAATCTCCTCGTAGTTGTAATCGGCCTCCAGGGGGCCGAAATCGAACTCGCAAACGTGGACCGCCTTTTTCGGGTATTGGCGCCCACATTCACGACACTTGAGAAAGCTGAAAAATTCCTTGCCCATAATTTCTGTCGCTTATCGAGGATCGACCTCGTGAGATTTGGGACAGGAAATCGAGCGCCACAAAAACGAGTGGGCACTCGCTCCTTATCCTCCCCGGCATTGTCCGCATCAGGCGAACCGCACCGAGCTGGGTTTGGCACCTGGACGCCGGAAATTTTTCGGATGAAAAATCACCGACCGGTTGCCGCGGTTTCACAGGGCCAGCCCCTCCACCGCTCTCGATAAGTTGATGATTACCCTAGGGCCGGGAGCGAAAATGTCAAGCGGGAGACGATTGGGTTAGTGCCCTAATTTGAATTTCTAAATCCATTGGATTTTTGCGGAAGGTAAGCATAGGCCAACTTTATCCCTACCGCCGTACCAGCGAGTTCAGAAAATAGAACCCCGAATCCACCAATTCCCACAAAGAGCAAACACAGAGCACTAAATAGAAGCGTGCCTGTAATAAAAAGGGCTGCCGCTATCTTAATACCCACTACAAGGCTAGTACGGGGTGCAGACGGCAGAACAAGGATCAGCATTCCAAAAGAAATGACCGGAGTTAAAAAATAAAGGACTGCGGCAGGTATATCAAATGTATGAGGATTCGGATAATAAGAAAATAAGTTAGCGATAACCGAACCGAGGCAGAACGGAAAAAACAACCAAGATAAAAAAGCTATCAGGAATGCCAAAATCCAACGCAAGGTATTCATTTCTCTTGCGTTACAATAACAGCTTGCACAGCGGTCTTAGAAGAAAATTTCCAAGCCCAGTACGCCTTGGGCTTCCTTGCCCGCTACACTGCTTAAGCAGCAGCGGCGGCTTTGCGGCTCTTCTTCGCTGGTAGGGGAGCTTTGGTGCTGGTGCCTGCTGCGGAAGGAACCTCGATCATCTCGAAGCCGAGCTTGCCTTCGGCCACTTCCTTGAGGGCGAGATCCATAAACGTCAATTTCGGATCGTAAGCGACGAGCGGACGAAAACCTTGTCCGAGCTGCCGTACGCGCTTGGAGATAATATTCACGAGAACCTGGGGACTGTGCACAACTTTAAGGGCGTCTTGGACAAGCGTCTGTTTCATAATAATCTGGCAAAGGGTAACTGACTGAATTACATCGATGGGAAATGTTTAGCATGTAGATCATACGACAGAGATCAAGCTTATCTTTCTGCTATTTTTGAGGCGGTATTGCCTCAAAAGCGTAGGCTCTGCGCCGAACCGCCGATGGGCCATCGGCGGCTACCACAGAGGCAACGAGGTATTCCAAGGTAGCCGTCGCAGGCCCTTGCGACGGTCGGGTGCTCCGAGTTCCGTTGCGCGGCGCGCAACGGCTACCAACTGCATACCGCTAAGCGGCGGGATTAATACTGCTTCTGAAACTCCCCGCAATCGAGCATGGCCGCCCCATAGTAGGGATTGCGGACAGCCTTCCCATCCGTTTGCACCCAGGAAGCCTTGACCATCGGACAGAAAACCGTGTGCAGTGAACCCGTATGCGCCTGGGCTTGCGCCAATGCAGCGATGAGGTTGCTGCTTACCTTTTGAAAAGCCAGCCGTGCCGCATGCACATCCTTCGCTGCCGCCAAGTCATCCACCGTTTTGGCAAACTCGGGCGTGAAGGTCTTCGTGGTATCAGCGGCCATCGCCTTCTTCATGTCCTGTGCCGCAGCCGTAACCCCGTCAAATGAATCAGAAGAGAGTTTTTGTTGAATAACGAGATATTGTTTTGTCACCGTTTTCAGCGGCTCGTGCAGACCGGGCAAATCCTCGGCTCGAAGCGAATTCAGCCCGAAGGAAACCAAAAGCAACGCCATCAACGATAGTATTTTCATCACCGCTTACTCTGATTCAGTTTCCATCAAATGCAACCATGATTAGCACATGACGTCCCGACGTTTGCTTATTTCCCCGATGATCCTGCCGGGGGAACATCCGGATGAAGGGACCGTAGTTGCGCCAGTTGATTGCGGACGGCGGTATTGTTGGGATTGATTTTTAAAAAGAGTTCAAAGTGTTCGATCGCCTGGGGAATCTGCCCCGCCTGCGATAAAATAACACCCAGGTTATAATGTGCCTTTGCGTAGCCGGGATTGATCTTCAAAGTCTGCTCGTATTCTTCTATCGCCTCGGGAATCCGATTTGCCTTGGTCAGTGCGTTTGCGAGGTTGTTATGCGCGGCGGCGTAGTCGGGTTTGATTTTCACCGCCTGCCTGTATTCTTCCATGGCCCCTGAAACATTTCCGTTTTGTATCAAAGTCAGGCCGAGATTATTATGCGCCTCGGCGTAATCGGGCCTGAGTCTCAAGGCTTCGCGAAAATGTTTCTCAGCTTCGTCCAACCGTCCGCTTCTCGATAATTCGATTCCAAGATCGTTGTGGGCCAACCACACGTCTGGATTATACTGAAGGGTATAGTTCCAGAAGGTTTCCTGGTTGAGATATACCCCCGCATACACGTGGCTTTGCCAGGCCAGCCATCCGATTACCACGGCCACGATCCCGATGCCAAACGGACGGAATGAGGCGGGAAGCTGCCTATCCACCTGCCCCAGGCCCGCCACCGTCAGCCCGATCAAACCGATCAGTGGGATGTAGAGCAAGTGATCCATGACCCACGTGAAGTACATGTAGGATCCGGCGATTAAACCGACGAACGGCGCGAGGGTGAGTAAGAAAAATCCCAATCCCAGCAGCGCGTGCCGCCCCCAACTTGCTCGCTTCATCCAAAACCAGCAGATCACACCAGCAAGAATCGGCCAGGTCAAAAATTGCGCCAGCGACGGAGGATCAATCGTCCACTTTGGATAAATCGGCAACAAGCCCACCGGCCAAAAACATTTGGAAAAATAAAACGCAATCGACAGACTCGCCAGGGCCAGCCGTGAGAAAAAGCCGCCTATCACAAAAGTATGCTCGCTGAGGCTGTTGGCGTGGTGATTCAGGAACCATGTCGTGACCAATCCCAAGCCAAGCGAAATGGCAAAAAAAGGAACGGCGACCTTGATCTCCCCCCACCCGATCCGGCTCCGTTTCCACCAGAGATAGAGCAGAATGACCACCGGGAACGGCGCCATGCTGGTCTTACAAAGCATCGCCACGAGAAACAACCCCAGGGCCAGAAAATAATCTCTCCGCTTCCCGCGTTCTTCGTAATCAATGAAGGCGCACATCGCCAAAAGGAACGGCGGCAACGAGAGTGTGTTCTTGAGTTCGGCAATCCACGCCACCGATTCGACCACCACCGGGTGAATGATAAAAATCAATCCTCCCAACCATGCCAGGCGTAATCCGAGCTTGTTCAAAAAATGCCAGACCAGCAACGCGCTGGAGATATGCAAAATAACGCTGATGAGGTGATACCCGAAAGTATGCTCACGCCATAACTGCCATTCCATCCATTCAACGCTGACCGTAAGCGGGAAGTAATCGACCAACTTACCCGGCTCAAACCAGATTTTCCAAAATCCGCCCGGATCATGCACAATCACGTTATTCGTGATCAGGATGTCATCATCCCAAAGCCAGTCGCCATGCAGGGCAGGCCAGAAAACCCACACCCCTGCCCCCACGATCACCATCACCCGGAGCAGAAACGATCTCCAGTCGGCAATCGCCGTCGTCCCACCAGCTTCAGACGACCGCTTTTTCTTTTCCGGGCGTAATGCCATAAGTTCAGGAAGTTATCAAACTGAAGACAGCTTGGCGAAAAATTCCTACCATCCCTTCAGCGATGGCTGACTGCTTGAATTTGGGGTTGCTATTTAGAGGCACAAGCGCTTTTTTAGTCGCATACTGTATTACTTATATCATTTAATACAAATAACTTAGCCGGTTTAGCTCAGTGGTAGAGCAGCGGTTTTGTAAACCGTTGGTCATCAGTTCAAATCTGATAACCGGCTCCCGGCCTTCGCCTCTTACAAAACGGAATCTGAGGGACTTCCGCCCTTTTCGTGGAAACAGGTCTTACGCCCCTATCCGTACCGTTCGCGTTTCAAACGGACAACCGGGTGATAACTGGATTTAGGGGCTTGGTTGGAAAATGAACCCCTCAAGCCTTCTAAACCGTAGAGTGTCGGTTCGATTCCAACTGGGAGCGCTTTGCTTTTCGCAGCCTACGGAATAGTAGCGTATTTAGGCCTTTTTCATGAATATAGACCGAGCCATCCTGCCCGCCCCGATCAAATGCTCCAAGCCGCCAAAAAACAAAAAGGTAAGTGACGAAATTTTGAAATCAAGCTTGGAGTGCGCCTCCGGCGCTCATCTTGAAATTACTCAGCGATTAAGGCCATCGGTGACGCTCCCTGAGCAAGACCGGATATTTCTCCAACTGAACTATCCGGCTTGTGGACGGCGTGCTGGGGTAATTGAGCTAAAAAATGAGTGCCTTTTTCAGATGTCTCCAATTTAACTTTTCCATGATGAGCCGTGACCACATTGTTGACGATGGCCATTCCTAAACCAATGCCACCTTTTTTTCCGTGAGTAACAAAAGGCTGAAAAACCCTGTCCCTAATCGCTTCAGGAATTCCCGGACCATTATCAGAAATCGATAAATTAAACATAGAGTCCTCGACCCAGCCACGAATATGAATTTGACCGTTCAGGTCTCCATTTAGTGCCTCTACGGCGTTGGTTACGAGATTTTGCAATAATCGAAGACATCGCATCTCATCGATATCAATCGTCGCAGGTTCGGAAGTGACCTCCCAAATAAGCCCTGTCTGGCGCAAATAATCTTCATGTAATGATTGAAAATGATTTAGAAACGCTGTTGTAGTTGTTTGACTAAGATGGAGGCATGAATCTCCCTTGGAAAACTCAAGTAGGTCGCGTGTCATCGCTATCACACGATCGCATTGAAACCGAATTCCGTCGCAATACCGGGCAGTCTCAGGGTTTTCTGAATCTTTCAGAGACATCAGGTCTGCTGAAAGTCGGATACCCATCAGAGGATTGCGCAAATCGTGTATCAATGAACTCGCCATCTCACCGACAACGGACAACTTTTCCTTGTTGAGCATCTCGCCGACAAAAAGATCATTCGTGCGGCGTAGATAACTCAGCAATTGTTGAAAGAGATGCAGGCTCACCGAAGGTGACTCCACTAAAAGTGCCTCAAGCAAAAGATCCTTGGGAATTTTACCAACAGTCACAGGCCCATGAGCCCTGGCGCACGTACTCCGATTGCCCTCATCTAAAACGGCTACTTCTCCCAGAAATTCACCTTCGGCAAAACGTCCTAGAATTTGCTCATGACTTCCAACCGTTCTCAGGACTTCCACTTCACCACTTAGGACCATGCAAACTCCATCCGCGGGATCTCCTTCGTGAAAGAGAAAACCACGATCGAGATAACCTTCCAGCACCATGCTACGCAGGAGCTGTTCCTTGCCTTGGGGCGAGAAACCCTCCCAAAATTTATTGTCGTGTGCATCCATAAATCAGCTTACAAGGACAAAATCTAAGCTAAAAATGATGTGAAGAGTATAGGGTGTTCACCCCATAGGTCGTTTATTATTTAGACTCATCCATCGCAGTGTAGGCCGGTACTTAAATTGGATTTTAGCCGACCACAGTGAAGAAATAGGCATGCTTTCGAAAGTTCTCATGGGGCGAAGACCCCATAGGGGCACATGGATTTTTATGTCACCTTCATTCTTGCAATCTCTTTCCACTCTTTGATTTCGCAGGACACAAGGCACGCATTGAGACAAACGATACTGACGTAGAACCATGAGCCGCGCATATCAAGACGGAGGTGTAACCAACACCGAAGTACGAACAGAGCAGGAGATTCTCGCTTCTGAGCTTAGTTATCGGCGATTGTTTGAGGCAGCACAGGATGGCATTCTCATTCTGGACGTTGAAACGGGACGCGTTGATGACGTGAATCCTTTTCTTTCATGGCTGTTGGGCTTTTCCCGAGAGGAAATGATCGGGAAAACTGTCGGCGAACTTAGTCCGTTCAAAGATATCGAGTCCAATCAAGCCATGTTGGAGCGGTTGCAAGAGCAAGGCTATGTCCGCTATGAGAATCTACCCTTGGAAGCAAGGGATGGTCGCAAAATGGCCGTTGAATTTGTCAGCAACGTGTACCAGGCCGGAGACAAAAAGGTGATTCAATGTAACGTTCGCGACATCACGGAAAGAAAGAAGGTCGAAGCCGAGTTGAGACGGGCACAGCGCTTAGAAAGCGTCGGCACCCTTGCTGGTGGCATCGCCCATGATCTCAACAACATTCTATCGCCCATCATGATGTCCATCGATATTCTCAAAAACCTGTCGAATAATCCGCAGGCACAGAAAATTCTGAAAATTCTTGAAATGAACGCCCAGAGAGGTGCAGATATCGTAGAGCAGATTCTCACGCTTGCACGTGGCCTGGAGGGTGAAGGAATTGAGGTCCAGCCTAAACATCTCTTGGAGAATCTTGAAAAAATCATTAAGGATACCTTCCCGAAGGACATGAGGTTGAAGTTTTCCGTTCCCAACGATACGTGGACCATTATGGGTGATTCCACCCAAATGCGCCAAATCCTTCTCAACCTTTGTGTGAATGCCCGGGAGACTGGCCCCTGTGGAAGCAATCTCAATATTGGTGTTGAGAACTATGAACTCGATGAGCAGCACTCTACGATGCGTATTCAGGCTAAAGTGGGTCGCTACGTCGTCATTAATATCACGGATTCCGAAAGGGGTAGCTCGCGAGATACCCACGATAAAATATTCGACTCTTATTTTGCCATTCCTGAAGCATCAAACGTCTCTGCGAAAGTGGTTGCGTTACCGCGTGGAAATGGCGAGATGGTTTTGGTGGTCGACGATGAAGCCTCCATTCTCACCATCACCAGCCAGACGTTGCAGGCGTTTGGCTACCGGGTTTTGACGGCCAAGGATGGAGCTGATGCTGTGGCCATTTATGCTCAACACCGCAATGATATCGCGGTTGTTTTAACCGATATGATGATGCCGGTCATGGATGGCTTGGCTATGATGAAAATTCTAAAAAGAATCAATCCGACAGTCAAAATTGTCGGATCGAGCGGTCTCCATGCGAATAGCAGGGTGGCCAAAGAGGGCGGCATCAATCACTTCCTGCCAAAACCCTACTCGCCGGAAATTTTGCTCAAGATTATGCGAACAATCTTGAATGAAGTCTGAGCCGAGGTGCCCCATCGGAATTTCCGAGTTAGGATGCCTTCCTCACAATCTTTGGCAACAGCTCTTCACGGTTGAGCAGCTTGGTCCGTAGCTTCGGAAGCCGTCCTACCAGCCTCTTCGGCCTCAGTCTCTGGGTGCGCCCCTATTCCATCTTCCATGGAATGGAATCCAATCCAATGCCCTTGGGGGTGGACGTGAGGTAAGTTGTAGTCGTTTGAAGTACCCAGATCGGGAGCTAAAGGCTCCCTTTTTCGCCTTTTTCAAGTTCCTGCCAAGGAATGCCCGGCTTTAGGGTGAGATCCCGTCGGCTTTGGAATGGAATCTATCTCGAAGCGCGTTATTTCAGTTCCAACTGAGGAATCGGCTCAACCGCCCGTTACCGTCGTAGGCATGGGAGAAGGGGGGCAAGCATGTTTTATGATGGCAAATAAAATCCCATTCCGAAACTGAAAAGATGCCTGCCTCCTTTTTCTCTTCATGTAAAATCTGCTTCTAGGAAGCTCAAAAGTGTTCATCCTAGCGATCAGGGCTGCATGGCAAAACGATCCAGGAAAAAGAAGGCGCACGATCACAGCGCTGCGCCGCTGTCCGCGACTGCTTTCCAAACGCCGCTTTTGGTTATCGGGGCGGCTCTCCTGCTGGCGGTGGTGACTTTTTTGGTCTATTGGCCTTCGCTCAAGTCCGATTTTGTTTACGACGCGCGCATCGAAATTCTTCATGAGGGGTTTATCACCTCTCTTGCCAATCTGCCTGCCGTTCTATCGCTAAAAGTGCTGGGCATGAACCTGATGATCGGGTCTCGCCCGGGGCAGTTGCTTTACCTGATGCTCATCGCCGCCATCTCCGGCAGGCAACCGTTCGGGTATCATTTATGCAGCAACCTACTTCATGCCGCGAACGTCGCGTTGTTGTTTGTCTTGTTGTACCGATTGATCGCGACCGAGCTAACAGGCTTGGGCAAGAGCGGTATCATGAAAGCTCAACTCGCGATGGCGGCAGTCACCCTGATTTTCGCCCTGCACCCGGTCGTGGTGGAATCTGTCGCCGAGGTGAGTTTCAGTTCGAGTCTCCTGGTGACTTTCTTCACGTTGCTGGCCCTGCTCGCGGCGACTGCTTTTCGTCCGGATAACTTTCGCTCCGCGATGATGATGGGAACCCTGGGCACTCTATGCGCCTTTGCGGCCGTGACCTCAAAGGAATCGGGTGTCGCCGCCGCAGCATTGCTCATCATCTATTGGTTCTTGTTTCGTCGCCGGGAGACGAAGTTGCCATGGCTTTTATTTTTGGCTGCCGCGATGACCGTAACCGTGGCTTTTTTGGCCGCTCGATTCCTTTGGGCTCCGCCCGCTTCGCCCGGCATGGCTCCCTTGGTTTATCTCGGTGGATCGTTCTTCCAGGTCTTTACGATTCAGCCCCGCTTATGGGTTTTCATGATGGGCAAATTAGTATGGCCTTCACAACTTTCGGTCGATTACACCGAGGAAAATGTAGCCGGACTTTCGATGTTCCTCACGCTGGCGATCCTGATCGTGGTGGTTTTACTGCAAGCGTGGCTGGCTTGGAAGAGTCGGACGGGGGCCTTGGGAGTCGCGATCTACTGGCTGGGACTGGCAACTGTTTCCAATTTCATCCCGCTCTACCGCCCTTTGGCCGACCGATTTTATTATTTGCCGCTGGCGGGAGTGGCGATGCAACTGCTGGCGTTGCTCCTCATGCTGGTGAAATCAAACCGTGGATTTTGGATGACGGTAGTGCCCCTGTTAGTCGCAATCCTGCCGCTGACTTTTCTTACCCTCACCCGCGAAGATGTTTTCGCTGATGAAGTTTCCCTTTGGAAGGATACGCTGCAAGTCAGTCCTCAATCCGCGATTGCCCACACCAACCTTGCCACGGTCCTTCTTCAAAAAGGGCAATTGGATGAGGCGATTACCCAGTTTCAAAAGGCCCTGGAAATACGGCCGAACTATCAGGAAGCTCACCATAATTTCGGCCTTGCCCTGTTCCAAAAAGGGCGGTTGAACGAGGCGATTATCGAGTACAAAAAAGCACTGGAAATCAACCCAACCGATGCTGAATCTCAATATAACATGGGCATCGCTCTTTCCCAAAAAGGAGAGAAGGACGAAGCGATTGCCCATTTCCAGAAAGCCCTGGAAATCGACCCGCACATGGCCCAAGCTTACAATAACCTGGGCGTTATTTTTTTTGAAAAGGGAGATGTGGATCAATCGATGATCCAGTACCAAAAGGCCCTGAAAATCAATCCCGCCATTCCCCAGTCTCACAACAACCTTGGCAATATCCTTCTACAAAAAGGGCAGTTGGAGGACGCGCTGGCGCAGTTCCAGGAAGCCGTGCGGCTTAAGCCCGATTATGCCAATGCGCTAAACAGCCAGGCCAAAGTAAAAGAACTGCTCCGCCAAAAAACGGCACCCTAGGGTTTGTCCCCTGCGCTCCAAGGGCAACCGGGGGACGAGGCAGATACTTGCTGAGGATGGTAATCGGGCGAAAGCTTGGAAACGAACTGCTTTGTTTTCCAGTCGGTCTTGTGATCCTCGACATATTTATTGCCGAGGGAATCTTCCCCGCGGACATAATATTTTTGACGCTTTTTCCCATCGGTCAGGAACTTCGCGTTGAAGACGCTCCGCTTTTTCCGGTAGTCCTCATACTTCGCGTAGAGTTCGGGATTGGTTTGCAGGGAAAGAATTTCAGGCTCCATGCTGTCAATCAGGTCGAGTGGCCACGGGATGATCTGGGCGATCGGTTCACCGCGCTCAAACCGGACACGCGTGTTCTTGGCCGTCATTTTCCAGTTCATGGTGAACGGGTAAGGGAGCCAGTCGGTCTCAACCACGCCTTCCAAAGCCTGAATGCCATGCTTGGGCATATTGGCCGGGCCTTTGGTGATGATGCTGATCTTCTTTTCCGTCCAGAACATGAATTCGGCATGGAAAGTGACAACGCCCGAGCCGAAGTGGGACGACGGTAAAAAATACTTCTCATTCTCGGTCAACTCTTCCGTGGCCCAGACTTTCAGGCCGCTCGAGGGTTCCGTGCCATCCCATTCCATCTCGCAGGGGACATCATTGATCAGGAACCAGCCGAGACTGTTGGCCATGACCAGCGGCAGACAGTGATAAGCGAACGCGCCCGGCGTCTTATCCATCCATTCGCGTGTACGGGCTGCAGGGACAAGACGCTGGCATTTGTAATCGAATGTCTTGTAGGCGATCAGTTTCATAGCGGCGTTATCTTAAACAGGACACAATCGGTCATCTTGCCCCAGAATAGGGCTGACAAATACTTCATGCAAATTTTATTCCAGTCAGCCATCTTTTCAAACAAGACTAGGCCACGATGGAGAAAATCACGGCAACGAGGCAGCTTTCCCGCCCATCTCGATAAAAAGCCGGGCGAAACAGAGGCCGAGGAGAAGCCCTACTCCCATTCCGGCTAAAAAGACCAGAAGAAACCAACTCCAACTTCGGTTGACAGTTGATGCCTGAACAGGCGCACTCGCGGTTGGCGCAGGTGATTGACGGAGATCGGCCTGTATCGAGACCGCTTTATCCGGCTGATGAATCTGCGGTTGGCGTTGGGGTGTCGGAACGGGAAGAGGCAAATGCAAGGATGGTATTTCCCGCGCCGAACTCGGGCTGGGTTCTGCTTGGGCAACTTGAGTCACGGGTTCATGGCCGTTTCCCGGTTCACTCATGGTCACCGCATTAAGATCATCGGCATCCATGTCGTTGGACTCGCTGATCGCAGGAGCGGAAAGTTTTTCGGCAGAAATCTTCTCCACGACCCGCTGCGATTCTCCCGGATTGGGCAAACGCTCAGTGTCACGACGCATGTAGGCCCTGTTGGGGGTGCGCATTCCAGCGGAAGGGGCCACATCCACCTCACCCTCGATCTCGGGATCGACTCGAAAAGCCACCGATCCGATATGCACGAGATCACCGTAGTTAATGTTCATCCGCCGCGTGATATACGAGCCACGTGTTGCCGTACCGTTGGCGGAACCAAGGTCTTCGATAAAAAAACCGGCGTCGTTGTTTATAACCTGCGCATGGCGGCGGCTGACGGAAGGGTCTTCCAGGTGAACATAGACATCATCCGCACGTCCAACGGTGAACTCACCGGGAGGAATGGGCGTGGCTTGTCCACTTTTCAGATTGCGAAATTTAAAAACGGCCACAGGAGGAAATTAATGCGGAGGTTGATTTTGCCAAGCCGTAAATCAATAAAAATAATCGTCCAGAACGAATATTTACGGAAAACCCCGTAACAAGAAAGTAGCAAAATCTTTGCTCAAAACGGGATTATGTCTTGAATTGCCTCCATACAGGTTTATTTCTCAATGGGTAATGCCGGATAACACTAATCCCGCCGCCAAACCCGAACCCGCATCTGTGCCGGACGAGTTCGAGTTTGACATGCCCACGTCGGAAAATCCCCGGCTTAAGCGTCGCTCCCTCAAAGCCAAGCCCACAGCCCCACTCACGCCGGTCAAAGCAATACCTCCCCTCGCCCAGGAACTGGAACGTGAAGCGCCACCCCATTCCGCCGAAACTGCCATTCCAGAACACAACCCGCCACTCGATCCCGATAACGATGCGGAAATCAATGCGGCGGTAAAATTCACCGAGCCGCTTCCGGCTTCCGCACCAACCTCCTCAACAACGACGAAGCCCTCCCCATCCACCACGGGCTACACACCCCGGACAACATCCTCAACCAATCAACCCGCTTCACCGCACGGCACACGCCCCGCAAATCTTTATTACAGCACCAGCCCGCGTAAAGATAAGGACGAATCTCCCCCTATGAAACCCACAACTCCCACCTCCGGCCCGACATCTTCCCCTGCACGATCCACCACGGCACCCGCCGCGCGCCCCGCAACCGTGGTCGATTACCGCACCAATATCGAACGCCAGGCCCGCGAACAAAAATCGGTCGGCGGTGTGCTCTCCATCGTGGTTTATGTGCTGATCGCCCTCTTTGTCCTGGGCGCGTCGTTGTCCGGTTATGGCCTCTACGCCATTTCCAAGCAACTCAAGGCACAGAGCCTGACCATGGACGATTTAAATCGGAGTTATACTGAGAAAAATCAGACTCTCACGGCGCAACTTAACACGACTATCGAGACCCTGACCAAGGCGCAGGCTCAAATCGGACGCGAGCAGGAACTGATTTTACAACAGCAGGAAGCGATCAACAAAATCATTACCGCCAATGACGCAACTTCGACTGCGTTACGACAGGAGAAGCAGTCCCGCGCCAGCGAAACGGCCAGCCTTCGGGCACGTGTGAATAATTTGGAAAACCGCACACAACCGCGCTAGGGGTTATGATTTCTCACTCCTGATGATTTCGCCGGTCGAACTGCGTCGCATTTTAGCGGAATGGCGCCTCCGAATGCAGCGGGTGAAGGAGATCCTTCAACCCCCCGCCTGGAATGAAAACGAATGGCGTCAATTTTCGCAGGGGCTTGCCTTGCTGGTTCGCGAACATGGCCGGAGTTGGATCATCGATCCGAATGTCTATTGGGATCTGCGTTGGAAATTGCAGGACGGCGGCGAGTTGATCTGTCAGGTGGAGCATATTCCGGGCGAAAAAACTTCGCTGGTTGTCGCTCAAAACGGAGGGTTTGCCGAATCGGTCGGCAGCTATACCTGGCTCTGGGCCGAATTCAACATGGAGGGTGAATTTTCACGCGATCCTTATTGGGTGGATGGCACCTGGAAGGAAGCCCTCATGGCGCTCCTCACCCCTCTTGACCGGCAATCCTCCTACCTCCTGGCAGGGCGCACCGACACACCCGATGCCCTGCTGTTGCAGGATGGCGCACGTCCCAACGACGGCGGTTATACAAGGCCCATGCTGCAGAACGGTGAAAAACCGACGCCTGCGCCCTACAGCGTGTAATCATACAAACCGTGACGACGGATTGACACGGCCCAGCCCTTCGCTAACCGTTGGAGCATGGCTCAAAAATTGACTTGGAGGGACTCGGAAGAAATTGCGTATGGACTGATCGATAAATTTCCCGATCAGGATCCGTTGAAACTCAGCTTTCCGAAATTGCACAAAATGGTGATCGAACTCGAGGATTTCGGCGACGATCCCGATAAATCGAACGAAGGAATTATGGAAGCAATTCAAATGGCATGGTATGAGGAGGTCAAATGAGTACACGCACCACCATCAGTTCCCCCGATGCGCCACCGGCCATCGGGCCTTATTCCCAAGGCATCAACACAGGTTCTTTTATTTTCCTGTCGGGACAAATTCCGCTCGTGCGCGATACGGGTAAATTGGTCGAAGGCGGCATCACTGAGCAGGCCGAACAGGTCATTGCGAACATCAAGGCTCTCCTTGCGACGCAAAAACTCGACCTAAGCGATGTGGTGAAAGCAACCGTTTTCCTCGCGGACATGAACGAATTCACCGCGATGAACGAGGTCTATGCGAAGCACTTCACGGGTACGCCCCCGGCACGATCAACCGTACAGGTCGCGCGCTTGCCACGGGATGCTCGTGTTGAAATCGAGGTCATCGCGCAGGCGAGGAGTTAGGAATGTCGAGTGATTCACGCCATGCGCTGGCCCGGCGAATTTATGAGACAGCTCATATCACGGGCGAGTTCACGCTCCGCTCCGGCGCGAAGAGCAACGAGTATTTTGACAAGTACCTCTTCGAGGCCGATCCGAAACTGCTGAAAGACATCGCCGAGGCGCTGGTGCCGTTGGTACCGCCGGGCATGGATGCATTGGCTGGCCTCGAAATGGGAGGCATCCCCATTGCCACGATGCTCTCACAATTGACCGGCCTCCCGGTGCTTTTGGTGCGTAAAAAAGCGAAGGATTACGGCACATGCAAGATCGCCGAGGGTGGGCAGGTCAAGGGTCGCAAGCTGCTGATTGTTGAGGACGTGGTGACTTCCGGCGGCGCGATTCTCGATGCGGCAAAAGCCTTATGCGATGAAGGCGCTGAACTCGCCAATGTTGTCTGCGTCATTGACCGCGAATCGGGAGGTCCAGCCAATCTGGCCAAGGTTCATCTCGAACTAAAACCGCTCTTCACGATGTCGGAATTGAAAAAAGCCAAGGGAAACTGACGCGATTGATTCCAGTTATGTTCCGTTCCCAGATGAAAAGACACCTCACTTGCCAGTAGTTCCCTGCCGCATCCTGGCCTTCACTTTATCAAGATTGGATTGCGCGTCACTATAGCCAGGGTCTAGTCGTACAGCTTCCTGGAACTGGATCATTGCCTCCTCCATCTGCCCATTTTGAAAAAAAGCGGCACCGAGATTATTGTGTGCATCAACATAATCCGGGTTGATTTTCAGGGCCTTTTGAAACTGGATTATTGCTTCGCTGATCTGTTTTTTTTGTAGAAAAGCGAGGCCGAGGTTGCTGTAGGCTTCGGCATAGTCGGGATTGATTTTCAGGGCCCTTTGAAATTGGATTACCGCCTCGTCGGCTTGTTTTTTTTGCAAATATGCAAGGCCGAGATTGTTGTAGGCTTCGGTATAGTTCGGGTTGAGTGCCAGTGCTTTTTGGTATTGGGTGATTGCTTCGTCCACCTCTCCTTTTTTGGAAAGTATAATGCCCAAACTATTGCGGGCCTCGACATGGTCGATGTCGATCTCCAAGGCTTTTTTAAACTGGATCATCGCCTGGTCCAGTTGTCCGCTTTGAGCAAGAGCAAGACCAAGGTTATAGTAGGCATCGGGAAAGTTGGGATCAATTTCCAGCGCTTTTTGAAACTGGGCAATTCCTTCGCTCATCTTCCCTTTTTGGAAAAGATCCACGCCAAGACCATTATGGGCTGCGGTGGAGAGAGGGCTGACTTGAAGGGTGTCTGTCCATAGAGAAAATTCGTTGGCAAAAACAGTTTCGCGAGTGAGTGTGAGAAGAGTCAGGGGCAGGATCACGCCCAGCAATGGCACCGTCGCCAGCCAGAATCCCCGGCTCGATTTTAATACCATGAGAAGCAAGGCCAGGAGTTGCATCGCCACTCCCGCCAGTGGCAGATAATAAAAGCGGTCAGCCACAGGACGGTTGAGCGGGATGAAATTGGAAACGGTTGCGAGTCCCAGCCAGTAGATCGCAACTCCGAGAGCACCCATCCGGCTCTTGGAAACCAACCAGACTTGTAACGCAACCACGACACCAAGAATCATCAGGGAGAGATAGGTCGGCGGTCCAATCAGATCGGCTGGCGCATAATCGGCGGAAAGTTGCATCGGCCAGAGCAATTTGCCCATCATGAAAACCCACAAGCGCGGCTGGATCAAAAAAACCTGTGGAAACGATCCTCCAAGATAACTCAGTTGACCCTGACCCGGGGGAGCGAAAAGGAATCGAATCGTCAGAAAGACTGCCGTCACCGCTGTCGTGGCACTCAAAAACAAAAGCCACGGCACCCTGGCTTCACGACGTCGAAATAAAAACCAATAGGCGATGAGCAGCAGAACCGTCGTAACGCCCGATTCCTTTGAGGTCACGGCGGCGGAAGCACAAAGAGCTCCGAAGCCTCCGATTATTATTACGGATCGAATGCTCTCCGGACGAAAGAAGGTCGCCGCAAGCAGAGCCAGCAACGTGAAAAAAGTCACCAGGAGGCTCGAGCTGTAACTTATTTCCGCAACTGATTCCACGGCGATTGGATGAAGGGCGAAAATCAGGGTGACCGCCACCGCCGCGAACCTGGCTTTAAAAGCGGCGCTCTTGTTCATCTCTTTTATTTCTGACGCGATCAAGCGACACAACAATACGAACAACAGCGCGACATTCGCCGCGTGGAGCAGATTACTGCATAAATGATACCCGAACGGTTCCTTGCCACAGACGGCGGCGATGAGCATCAGGTAAAGCATTTGTCCCGGGCGCGACCAGAGGATGAGGTTCATCCCCATTACTTTCAGTGAAAGAACGGCAGGCAAGTTGGAAAGAGAAGTGATGAATCCTTCATCGAGGATTTCCATCCTTGCATCGTAAACAAAACCGGATTTAAGCGAAGGCCAGTAGGCCAAAAAAGCCACCATCGCCAGGAGGAGTGCCATTCCGATTACCAAAAACGGCATTTGGAAAGCAGGCGCGAACGGTGCGGTGCGGTGATCGACCGTCTTCTTTTTCCTGGATCGTTTTGCCATGCAGTCCTAATCGCTAGGATGAACACTTTTGAACTTCCTAGAAGCAGATTTTACCTTCGAAAAGGAGAGCTTTAATTGTACGGACTACCGCTGCAAACCGATTTTTAACCTCTTGCGGCCAATTTGGACTTGGCGGCGCTTAGTTCGCGCGAGATTTGATCGTTCTGCGCCTGAAGAAACATGTTTTGCTGCACGAGGGTGGAGCGCTCGTTCTTGAGATCTTCAAGATTGGTCTTGCTCATGGAAGAGCCTTCGCTGGCTTCACGAAGGGCGTCGCGAGTTTCCTGCAAGGCTTTTTGGCTAAGCGCCAAGCCTTGCTGGGCAGCCGAAGTTTCTTCCTTCATTTGATGAACCTGCTCCTGAAGCGTGTTCAACTCATCTTTAAGAGTTTCGATGACATCTTCCATGCCGATGGTTTTAACTTTGAGAGTGGCAAGCTCCTCATCGCGATCAGCAATTTGTTGGCGGAGAGTTTGAAGCTCTCCATCCGAGGCTGCTTCCGCTTGCCCAAATTTGTTTTTTCCCTCACCAAAACGGTTATGCTCCTGCCTCACGCTTTCGAACTGTTCCCGCAATTTGGCATATTCCCGCCGGGCTTGATCCCTTTCCTCCACAGCTGCGGAAAGTCCCTCAAGTTGCTCGGATAAAGCCTGCCGATCCCCGCCTGCTTCCTCCGCCTGTCGTAATTGTTCAAGGAGAACGCTGTTCTCATTCCGAAGCTGATCCCTCTCTTGAACAGCGCGGGAAAGTTCGTCAACTTGTGCAGATAAAGCTCCCCTCTCCTTGCTTATCTCTTCCATCTGCAGCAGTTGTGAGCGCACCAATGCATTTTCGTTTCGGGCCTTATCGCGCTCTTTTTCAACACGGGAAAGTTCCTCACCCAGTGATTTGAGTTTTTCCTGGGCTGCCTCCATCTCTCCACGCAACTGCTTCACCTCTTCCGAACCCAACTTGGAAAGTTTCTCGGTGGGAACCATGGAAGACGCGGGCACCTTCTCCTGCACATTTGGAGAAGATACTGCGCCAACAGCTTGCGATGGCAGCGGTATGGGTAAAGGAGGAGGAGCCACTTTCGGGGGAACCGACGGCTTTTCGTATTCGAAAACGGGCTTGAGCACGGGTAATGAAGACGTCTTTGAAGGCGCCAACATCGAGGAAGTTTTTCGGGCAGGCAACGATGAGGTTTTGCGGCCCGGTAATAGAGAAGTCCTACGTGACGGCAGCGATGTGGTTTTGTTGCGGGCCGATACCAACGCGGCTTTTTCCGGGGGGGCAAGAGGTTTGGAAGGGGCTTGAGGTAACTTGGGAAGTTCGGGAGTTGGAGTTTGAGGCGGTTCGGAAGCTTTGGGAGGTTCTACCAGCTTGGAGATCGTGAGGGGAGCGGTCTTGGTATTTCCCTCAGGAATTGGAATCTTGATGACAGGAAAAGTGCCCGGCGGCGGTTTTAGCGTCGGCGCAGATTCGTCCTTAGCCGTCACCTTGGGAACGGCTTGCGTAGTAGTTTTAGTCCCAACCTTTTTTACCAGGCGGGAGAACTTTTCCTGATCAAACCACGAGGGAGACGTACTCATCGCTTTGTTTCGAACGAGACAAGCCGAGCTTGGGTTCAAGTTCCGCAGCCAGTTGGTCGAAAATAATGGCGATAGGCGGCGGGGTCCGCAACAAGCCAAGGGGCATTCCCTTCATGCTGGCATAAACCACCGAAGGATCGCGCGGCAGGAGAGCCTGAACAACCAATTCCGAAGGAAGAAGCTGCCTGATTTCATCCACGATCTGCTTCGATTCGGGGCTGTTCTGATCCGCCATGCACAGCACCACACCGACCAGGGTGCAGGCCGATTCTTTTTCCGTTTGCAATTGATTGAGAAAATCGACCGTCATCATGAGTGAGCGCAATGCAAGGGGTTCACATTGCTGCGGCACGAGCACATGCGTGACATTGCGAAGAATGCCCTCGGTCGGCCCGTGCATCCCGGAGGGAGTATCGATAACCACGAGATCGAAGCCTTCATCGGTTGCGGCGCGAAAAAACGGGGCGAGAGAGCCTCCATCCTGCAGGCTTGTGCACCACTTGGAGACTTCATTGCTCGGAATCTTCCCGGCCATGACGATCTTGAGCGTGTCCAGCTTTGTCCTGAGGGCGACATCATTCAGAGACTGAGACTGAGTGACGATTTCGTAGAGACCGCTGTGAGACTGGGCGGTGGGCGAAAGGGAAAGACCGACGGAACCTTGGGGATCAGCGTCCACCAAAAGAGTTTTCCAACCGCGCTTGGCACAGGAAAAGGCGAGATTAATGGCACAGGTTGTTTTACCCACGCCCCCTTTGGTACTTGATATGGCTAGTGTAATCACAATGTTGTTAGAGGGTTCTATCTTTTTCTACGTTATTTAGCCAGCTTGAAACGTAAAAAAGAAAAGCAGGAATCTTAGTTGGTTAATATTTTCTACGAAGTTAGCATCTCCAGACTAAAATCTATGGCACGAACACTGTGAGTCAATGCGCCCACGGAAATAAAATCGACGCCGGTTTCAGCTACCTCACGCACACGTTCCAGCGTCATATTGCCGGAGGCTTCCGTCTTGACCTGACCAGCAATCAACGCCACACAGGCGCGCAACTGTTCGGTGGTCATATTGTCGAGGAGAATAACGTCGACGCCCTGGGAAACGACTTCCGGAATTTGTTCGAGACGATCCACTTCCACTTCGAGGAGAACATCGGGATCGAGCGAATGCGCAGCCCGGATCGCCTTGGCCAGCGTGTTGCCTGTGCCCATGAGCGCGAGGTGATTGTCCTTGATTAAAAAACGGTCATAGAGGCCGAAGCGATGGTTGGTTCCACCACCACATCGTACCGCGTATTTTTGCAAAGCCCGCAAACCGGGCGCGGTTTTGCGGGTGTCCAGAATTTGAGCCTTGGTTCCAGACACCGCATCAACAAAGAGTCGTGTATGGGTCGCCACGCCGGAAAGTTGCTGAATGAAATTAAGGGCGCTTCGTTCCGCGGTGAGAATTGAGGCCGCCGAACCTCGAATCTCCAAAACCGTATCATCGGGCTTAAGTGATTTTCCATCCTGAGCCTTTGGCGTCAAAATTAATGCGATGTCCTGTTCGCGAAAAACCTGCTCAGCCACTGGCAGACCGGCGAGGACACACGCTTCCTTTGCGAAGATGCGCGCACGAGCCTGAATTTCGGGTTTGATACACGCCAGCGTCGTGATGTCCGCCGGGCCACGATCTTCCCCGAGCGCACGGGCGGCCGCTTCGCGGAGAATCGCTGGATCGAGAGATGGCGACATGGATGCTTACTTCGCCGCGCTTTTTGCCTTCGGCGTTTTTTCAGCCTGGCCGGGAGTTGGGGCGACGACGGCAGGAGCAGGAGCGGTTGGGGGTGGCTCCGTGAGAACGAGACCTCCGTTCGCCGCCAGTTCGGTCAAAGCAACGCGATATTTGGCCTCCACCTTAAGAAAGGTGTGCTGCCGATCTGCATCCTGTAAACGAGCCGCGATTTTGACATTCCGGGCTTCCCGCAGATCGGAAACCTGCCGGGCTTGTTGAAGAGGCGAAAGCGCATCGTTATTCAGGATGTTTTTAAGCAATCCTGCGTCGGCCACGTAATAGGTTTGAATATCCTTTTTTTCATCGTCGGTAAGCTTAAGCGCGTCGCCCAGTTCCTTCAGGTAATCATCGAACTTCGATTCGACTGGTTTGGGTGCCGCCGGAGATGCCTTAACTTCGGTTGGCGCGCCAGCTTTTTGAGCCTTCACAGGCGGGGGAGTCACCGGCGGTGCATTGGTGGAAGGCGCGGCAGCAAAGGCATTGGAGGTTGCGGCCACGATCACAAGACAACTGAATAGAGAGAGAAAAGATTTCATCGCAGATAAAAAACTAGAGCCTCTTTTATAAATAGGCGAGAACCACGTTATCCATTCAAGTGAGTCAAGGCGGTACGAATTTCGTCTTCCGGCCCTTCGTGCTCCTGGGCAATCGCCAGTTCGAGCGCCTTTTCATAGAATGCCCGGGCACCGGCCTTGTCATTTTGCCGTTGGGCGATTTTGGCCAGCAACATGGCAACCACCATCCAATCGGGCTTGGCTTTCAGCGCGGCCTTCAAGTTTTCCTCTGCCTCGGGTAAACGGCCTGCATCATAGAGGGCCTTGCCGAGACTGAAATGGAGCAATTCGTCATTGGGACGCTGTTTCAACAAATCCTGATACTTGGCAATTAATGGATCGGGGTTCATAAAAATAAATTATTTCCACTCGTGCCTGGGGTACTTGCGCTGGAGCTCCTGTTTGATCTTGGGATAACTTTCCTTCCAGAAATTAGCAAGATTGGTCGTGATCTGCACAGGCCGCTGATTCGGCGCAAGAATCTGAATCGTCACCGGCACGCGTCCCTTGGCCACCGTGAGATTGGTCACGCCGTATAAATCCTGGATACGCGCGGCAGTCATCGGCGAACTCTCAATCGTGTAGATGATCCTCGCCTTGCGCCCACCGGGAAGTTCGAGCCGTTCCGGGGCAAACTGGTCGAGCCATCGCTGGGCTTGAGGCGAGAGCCATGCGCGCAGGGCGGGCCATACATCGACGTCCTTGATCGCCTTGTAAGTAAAAGCGCCGTGACAAAGTTGGCTGACGATGGCGCGGCGGCCTTCGTCATCGGCGGCGGGCAATTCGAGTTCCGGCATCCAACCTCGCAGACAGTTGAGCCGCACGAACCATTGTTCCACCGCATCGTCCCAGCCTTTTAACGGGCAGCGACCCGACAAGACTTCCTCTGCGAGAAGCCGGGACGAAGCCTCGGCATCCGTGGAATCCTGTTCTTTATAATCGAGGACAAGATCGCGGAAGAGACGCGTCCGACGAGTCACGACACGGCGAAGATTCGGATCGAAGAGCGTTTCCGTTCCTTCGCTGAAATCGTCGGGGAAGGCATCGCGCAACCATGACTCCTCGACGGCAGTTGCCTGGCTGAGCAACACGCGCAATTCATCACGCGATTGAACTTCACGAATTTCGCCCGCAACGAAGAGATCGCTTTTACGCACAATGCTTTCCCGGGCCAACTCACCCGTGCGTTGATGGATGAGACGACACCGAAGCGTTCCCTGGTCGATACGCCGCGCGAGTTGATCCGAAAAGCCAGTGAGGATGCATCGCTGAATGGCCTCAGAACCGGCTGGTTTTTCCGCAATGTCCAGCCCGGCCCGTTCTGAAAGTCGAAGCAGTTGGTCGAGAGTCCCTGCCACTTCGCGCGCCGATCCGCCGTGAATGCCGAGAGTACGACAGCGTTGCGGATCGAATTGATGCCTTTGCGCAAAACGCCACGCGCGCATCAGGATAAAGAAATCGGATTCGGCCTCGCCACCGAGAATATCCTCGCGCGTTTCGTCCATGCGCTTGCCTTCGCTCCTGAGCAGAATGCCCCGGCTTTGTGAAAGCGCGGCAATCAGCGCGGCGGCACGTACGCATCCCAGTTCATGCGCGGAGAGCAACATGCGGGCAAAACGGGGATGAGCGGGAAACGAGGCCATCCGCCGTCCCGTAACGGTCAAGGCCTGATGATGATCAAGCGCCCCGAGATCCTGCAAAAGTTGCCGGGCGCGAAGGAAAGACTTCGTTTCCGGCGCTTCGACCCATGGAAAGTTTTCAAGGTCGTCGATGCCGCTGGCTTTAAGGGTAAGCAAGGCACCGCTGAGTTCCAGACGCCGGATTTCCGGCATGGTCTGCGCCGCACGTTGCTCGTGCTCGCGTTCGGTCCAAAGCCGGACGCCATGCCCCGATGCGGTGCGTCCCGCGCGTCCGAGCCTTTGCTGGGCCGAGGCGCGGCTGATTTTTTCGATGAGCAACGTGTTGATTCCGCGATGCGGATCAAATCGCGCCACGCGGGCCAGGCCGCTGTCAATGATCGCCCGCACTCCATCGATGGTGAGCGACGTCTCCGCCACGTTCGTCGAGACGATGATTTTGCGTTTCGATCCCGGCGTCACCGCCGCGTCCTGCTCGGCGGGCGGAAGCTCGCCATGCAATGAGTGAAAAACGAATCCCCGCGTCGAGGAGAGATCGCGTACAGCGCTCAGGGTGCGCTGAATTTCATACGCGCCGGGCATGAAGATCAGGATATCGCCCTCGGGGCATTTTCCCGAGGCGATAAGCTGCTCGCAGGCATCGGCGGCGATATCCCAGGCCGGGGCTTCGCTCGGTTTGGGCAGATACTCGAGCGAGACGGGAAACATTTTTCCCGGCGATTCGAGCACTTCGCATGGCTTGAGATAATCGACCAACAGGCTCGTTTCGAGCGTGGCCGACATGACGATTATTTTGAGGTCGAGACGCGTCGTTTGCTGGATTTGCCGTGCGCGGGCCAGGGCAAGATCGCCTTCGAGATGCCGCTCGTGAAATTCGTCAAAGACGAGAACGCTGATGCCCGGCAAAGTCGAATTTTCCTGCATCTGGCGCAGAAGAATACCCTCGGTCACATAAAGAATGCGCGTGTCGCGACTGGAAACATTTTCGAGCCGGTATTGGAAACCGACTTCACCGCCAAGCGACGCGCTGCGCTCCTCGGCTACCCGTTTGGCCAGCAGACGTGCCGCCAACCGTCGCGGTTGCAAAACCACGATGCGGCCTTTACCAGCCAGTCCGTCGTCGAGAAGATATTGCGGAACCTGAGTCGATTTACCGGAACCAGTGGGAGCCTGAAGGATGACGCGGTTCTGTTCGCGCAAAACCCGGGCAAGCTCGCCGCGCAGGGAAACAATCGGTAATGACGGAAGACTCGGGTTCAAGAGTGGAATCTACCCGCTTGGCTCACACTTTGTCGAGTGAACCGAAATGACCACTCCGTCACTCAGTATGACAGGATTTAAAAGGCGGTTTATCTCCATTTCATTATTTGACGTTTAAGCCCCATCGTATTATATTCAGGTATGTCTAAATACCGTCTCACCTCTTATACCGCCCGTAAGTCCACCCGAGGCGGTTTCACCCTCGTTGAATTGCTCGTGGTCATAGGAATTATCGCCATCCTCGCAGGCGTCGCCCTCGGCCCGATTACCCAAGGCTTGGAAAAAGCCAAGGAAAGCGCAGGCATGCAAACGGCACGTACGCTAGGCTTGTCAGCATTTCAGTATTCCGTTGACGTTGGGACGTACCCCGGTGGATCCAATTCCGAAGATGTCTGCATTGCCTTGGTTCAAGGCCAGTACATTCAAGATGCCAGTATTTTTGCCGCTTCCGGTGCCCAAGCCTACAAGGGTACGGATATTAAAGCCATTGGAGCTTCCAATATTGCTTGGGATTTCATGGCGGGTGCCGCCCCCACGCCTCCGGCTACTGGCAGCGTTGGGCTCACGACCAGTGATCCGGACGGTATGCCAGCCATATTTAGCACTGGCCAAAATGTTCCCGTGCCTGCACAAGGTGCTGCCGCCCCGGCGATTGAGCTAACCAATAAGAATCCTTTCGGTAATCATGGGATGGCAGTTTGCTACAAGAGCAATAGCGCCGTTTTCATCAAGGCTCAAGTTAGTGGCACGACTGCCACTGTTCCCGGCTCTGTAACCGCAGCTGGCTCACCTGGAATGTTTTCCCCTTCTTTTTACGTAAGCCCAGGTGCGACCTACACGCAGTTAAAGCCCTAATACGGATTTCGATTTCTCCCAAATAAAGGCGATCTTGCGCAAGGCGCGGATCGCCTTTATTTTTTGTCCACATGTTTCCCAGGGCCCGTAGCTCGACTCGGATAGTCGGCATCCACCCTCTCCCACCGTACCGAGCGGCTCAAAAAAACCTAGTCCCGATCAGCTTAAAATTGCTTCGTCCACCGCTTCAGCGGCCCGTCGTCCGCTCAAAATAGCGCCTTCAATCGTGGCGGGTAATCCTGTATTCGTCCAATCTCCCGCCAGCCAGAAATTATACCATTCAGTGTTTGCTCCAGGCCGATGCTCTTCCGCTTCGGGGGTGGCCGCAAAGGTTGCACTCCGCGCCTTATAGACCATGCGATGAAGCACCCGTGCTCCGCGCATCTCGGGAATAAAGCGTTCCATTTCCTTAAGCGTGAGGTCTTCCAGTTCGGTGGCCGATTTATCCACAAGATCACGAGCACCGCTGACCACCGCCGTAATGACGTGGCCCTCCTGATTGGCTTCAACTCCATGAATGTTATCGCGATTGAAAACCCAATGAACTGGTGAATCGAGCAAGCCGATGAATGGTTCGTTCAAAACGGGACGATCCATCCAGAGATGCAGGCTGACGATAGGCGCGTCCTGAATTTTCTTACAGGCCTCAACCAGCTTGCTTTCCGGAGGCAAAAACGCACGTAACGCATGCCACGGCAATGCACTGACCACCGCATCCGGCTGAAAACTTGAACCGTCGTTCAGCTTAATTTCGCGAAGCATGGAACCTTCAAAGCGCAATCCGGCAACAGGTGTCTGAAGTCGAATGGTGCTTCGACACATTTCAAGCAATCGCCGTACTTCAGGCGCAAAAAGATCACTTAGCCCCACGCGGCTCAGAAGAATTTTGGAATCATCCGCACCTCCCAAAAACGAACGGCGTATGACCGTGGCGAAAAGTCGGGCCGAAGCGGTGCCTACTGGTTCATTCAGTGCGGCGATGCAAAGAGGCTCCCAAAGCGCCCGAACGATATTCGGCGTTTGTTTCCAACGCTTCAACCACGCCTGCACCGATTCCTTGAGGCGCGGACGTCTTCCCAAGCGCAACTTGATCGCCAGTCGCGTCGCCGACATTTTATCGGCAAAGGAAAGTTCACCATAGCCCAATAATGCGGAAAGAAGATGAAACGGAGCGGGCAGCGTCGCCGTCAACGAGCTTCTCCCCTTTTCACTGGCAAAAGGCACCTGTAGGTTCGGCGGCGAATAGAGGCGCTCCTCCACTCCCAATTGCCGCAACAAGGCCAGCGTTTCGTGATAACATCCCATGAGGATATGTTGGCCGTTATCGAGAACCTGGCCGCTTTTGGAATCGATAAAGCTATGGGCACGCCCTCCGAGCAAGGCACGGCTTTCCACCAAAGTCACATCGTGCCCGCGCAGGATCAATTCGGCCGCAGCAGCCAGGCCAGCATAGCCAGCGCCCAGCACGACGACTTTTTTCGGTGCGGGTGGGCGCACCGGAGCGCGTTGCTCGCGGTTCCTGGCGCGAAATACCAATCGCATTTTAGCCAGTTTGCTCAACTTCACCGGAGAACGCATGACATCAAAATCGCGGCGTTCGATTTCATTAAGCAGCCCCTCATAAACTTCCCGCATGATCTCCGCCGCTATGAGTTTCGGTCGATCCGACGGCACCATCAACCGGTGCGCCTTGGCGAAATAGTGTCGAGCACGGTGATGTTGAAAGCGAAACAACTGCCGCATTTTTTCCGACCAGTTTCCTTCAACGATGTCGTCCTCCGTCACACCAAACGCAGAGAGTTCATCCAGCGGCAGGTACATCCTCCCGAACGAAGCGTCTTTTTTCACGTCGCGCAAAATGTTCGTAAGCTGAAAAGCCATCCCCAGGGCCACGGCATAATCGCGCGTTCGGGCATGGCGGCAGCCAAAGATATCAATACTGACAAGGCCAACCGCGCTGGCGACGCGGTAACAATATTGTTCCAACTGGGGAAAAGTGGGATAGCGCGTGATGGTCAAATCCATCTCCACGCCGTTGAGAATTTCCTCCAGCGGCGTGGGGGCAATCAGGTATTGGCGGATAATCTGCGCGAGTTCCTGACCAAGCGGTGTGTGCGGTTTATCGAGATAAGCACGGCGAACTTCCTCGCGCCACTGGCCAAGTTGACGTTGCTTCTCCTCGATGGGCAACTCGGTCGAATCGGCCACATCATCCACCACGCGACAAAACGCGTAGAAAATCGACATCGCGCGCCGCTCGGCTTCAGGCAACGAGGCAAAGGAAAGCGCAAGATTCGACTTGCTCGACTGGGTGATGGCTTCGCTTCCGGGCAACGGAGGCATGGAGGCCGGGGATTCGGTCATGTCTGTTTTCACGAGGTAAGAGCCTGGAAAAAGAGCATCGCCATATCTCCCTTACCCAGGGTGGGACGATGGTTCAAGGTGTCGAAATTCAAGGCCTCGATCTTGCGGAGAATTTTTGTGCCGCCAAGCCAAGTCAGGCGAATTTCAAGCCTCAATAGACCGTGCAGCTTTTTGGTCAACAATCCGCCCTTGTCAAAAATTTCCTGCGTGCGCTTGACTTGAAATTCGAGCAGCTTCCGATAATTCGCATCCGCACGATGTGCAAAGAGAGCTTCCTCGGTCACGTTGTAATTTTTACGATCATCTTCCGGCAGGTACATGCGGTCTTTTTCCAGGTCAACCCCGACATCCTGCCAGAAATTCGCCAATTGTAATCCTGTGCAAATCTGGTCGGAAAGGAGATGCAACTCCTCATCACGAACACGGTGCAAAAGCAGAACCAAGCGTCCGATGGGATTGGCACTGCGACGGCAATAATCGAGCACTTCGGGAAAATTGGCATAGCGACGCTTGACGACATCCTGCTTAAAGGCCGAGAGCAGGTCGGTAAAGAGGCTGATCGGCAGATCAAGTTCGCGAATCGTTTCATGCAGTGCCGTAAAAATAAAATGGAGTCCCGGCGTTCCCGGTGCCGAGCATAACTGCCGTTGCCAATCATCAAGCGCCTTCAGCCGTTCTTCCGGCGTCATGACATCCTGTGCACCACTCGCCTTGGCGCTACCCGCATAGCCTTCATCGGCCAGGTCATCGGCATACCTGGCAAACGCATAAACGGCGTGGACGTGAGGTTGCATCTCGCGAGGAACGAGACGTCCCACCGGAAAATTTTCGTAATGAGCTCGCGCCAGCTTGGTGCAGGCATCGTAGGCGGCGGCGATATTTTTAGCATCGGCTCCGACTTTCGGCTCGTCCATCATGGTTTCGACAGGCATACCTCCCTATTAAACATGAAAAGCCCCATCCTTTTCCAGAACCAACCTGCATTTCAGCTAATTGAGGGCTCAAATAAAGTTCTTGTCTCCCCCGACCGCGGAGCACGAATTTTGCAATGGACGCACCAAGACCGTGAAATTATCACCTGGCCCTCGGATGCCGATTGGAGCCGGATTCTCAAGGTGCGCGGAGGTAATCCGGTACTTTTTCCGTTTCTAGCGCGGCATTTCGTGGATGGAAAAATCGAGCTATGGCGCGACGGGAATGGAACGGTTCGACCGATGCCGCAGCATGGTTTTGTTCGCGATGCCAAATTTACGGTTATTGACGATAAATCGGATAATACTCTCAGAATGCGCATCACCGATTCCGAAGAAACCCGTATTTGCTACCCTTTCGCCTTTCAATTTGATGTCGTGGTGAGTCTTTTGCCCGCATCACGATTGGAAATTCGTTTTGAAACGACCAACACGGGAAGTCATCCCCTGCCCTATTATGCGGGACATCATTTTTATTTTGCCATGCCGCACGAGGAACGTTCGGACTGGACCCTCCATCTTCCCTGCGCTTCATGGGGACGACAGACACCGGATGGCTCCATCATTCACGAAAAGGCCCGAACAGACCTTCTACAGCTTGATGATCCTACGGTGATTGACCGTTTTCAAATTCAGCCTCTGACCTCCAAAGCCACACTTCTCAATACCAGAACCCGGCAGGAATTAGTGTTCGAGTTGGAGCACCCCGGCTCCGTTCCGTGGTATGCCGTCACGACCTGGACACAGACCCCGGAGTCTGATTTTTATTGCATCGAACCGTGGCTTGGCCTTCCCAATGCGATTCATCACGGCGAAGGTTTGCGTCATCTCGCTCCCGGCCAGACGGAAATTGCCACATGCGCGCTCGATGCGAGCAAGTGGTAAAATTATTCCACCGAAGTGACCGTCACCAGCCGCGAATCAGCGCGACCGAGATCATCGACGGCCCGGATGACATGCTTGCCCGGTTGCGGCTTCCAGAGTAACGCGCTGCTCGGAGCAGACACCCCGAGATAAGTGGCATCGATAAACCAGTGCAGGTTTTCCCGGCTCGTTTCTGCCGTGGCCTCGAGATTAAGCACTTCGTCATTTCCAACCCCAACGCGAACATGGTAGATCAGCCCCTTCTTGGGTGAAACGATGACCGGCCCTTTATCGGGATTATGA
>JABDGH010000012.1 GCA_013286145.1 Verrucomicrobiota bacterium | reverse complement strand
CGAGTCCCTGGCGCATTTTTTGGACTGGTTGTTTGGATTCAACCAAAAACATAACATGTCAGGCAATGGATTGAAGAACCTCTCAAAATTTCCCTGGCAACTGCTTTTTTTGATACTCCTGGCCATTGTTGTCGGCTGCCTGATTTTCATTCTCGTGCGCTATTTTCGCCGCCAAGGCAGCCAGTCGATGGCTGTACTCACGACCGTGCCGGTTAGAACCGTTGACCTGGAAGCAGACAATGTACGTGCGGACGATCTACCCGAAGACTCCTGGCTTTCACTGGCTCACCAGTTGATCGAGCGGGGCGAATTACGCCTGGCCTTGCGCGCCCTTTACCTGGCTACTCTGTCTGTCCTAGCCCGGAGCCAGCTTGTCCGGCTTGGTCAAGCCAAGTCCAACCGCGACTATCTACTGGAACTGACCCGCCGCTTGCAGGGTAATGCGGCCGCCGTCCCCTTTTTCAGGGAAAACATCAATCTTTTTGAAGCTTCCTGGTATGGAACCCACGCCGTGACTTCCGCCATTATTAAAACGATGCAAGCCAATCATCAACAAGTGCGAAACCATGCCACGCCGTAACTTTATTTTAGCCGTCGTTGCGCTTGTCGGATTGATTCTTTTTTTCTGCTTTCTTGTCCGGCTGCTGCTACTGCGCTACGAGCGGGGCGATATCTATCCCCCTTACTCCACCCTGAGAGCGGATCCGCTTGGCACACGTGCTTACTACGAAGCACTGGGATCCATAAATTTCTATACCATTACACGGGGTTTTAATTCGTTGCATCGGGAACTGGAAGAAAAGCCAGATACGTTATTTTATCTCGGCTTGGATACTTCTGATCTCATGTCTTTTACCAGGGAGGAAACCGCTCAACTCGACACCTATGTAAAAAACGGTGGACGGATAATCATTACTTTTAAACCGGAAGATCCGAGGGCTTCAAATTCTGACGCGCAAAAAAAAAGTGCTGATAAAAAAGCGAAAGCAGCCAAACAACCCAGGAAAGATGGAGCGCCGCCGGAGCAGATTCCTACAGCCAATTCGGATCAAAATACTTCAGAACCTCAGACCCAGCAGGAAAAACACGAGAGAGAAGAATTTCGCAAGGAAGAAGAGGCTTCCAAGGACGATTCCAACAAACAAAAAGACACTCCTGAACGCAAATACCACCCTTCGCTGGCCGCCTTATGGGGCTTTGGTTGGAAACAACACAGCGAAGACAAGGTAAAAAAACAAGACGATGCCTCCGACTCAGTTTCAGATCAAGAAACGGAAAAATCTGAAGTGTTGGCCATATGCATGGTTGATACCAACCTGGAGTTAAACGTGCCTTGGAAATCGGCGCTCTATTTTGTCCGGATTGAACCCGAGTGGGAAAAGCTCTATGACGCCAAAGCCGAGCCCGTGCTTATTCGACGCACCTGGGGCAAGGGGGAAATCATCGCGGCCACCGATTCCTATCTGATCAGCAACGAAGCTTTGCGCAATAACCGTCGTCCCGCCTTGCTGGCACTTTTGACTGGCCCTCCCGGACGACTCTTCTTTGATGAAACTCATCTTGGCACACAGGAACAGGAAGGCGTTATGTTTCTGGCGGAAAAGTTCCGACTTGAAGGTTATCTCTATGGAATGCTCGGAGTGACTCTGCTTTTTCTCTGGCGCAACAGCACCCCACTTGTGCCACCACGCACTTCCATCGGCCATGCGCTTCTCGGAGGAACTGTTTCTGGAAAAGACTCCCGCAGCGGGTTCGTCAACCTTCTGCGACGTAACATTGCGCCTCGGAACATTTTAAAAACCAGCCTTGCCGAATGGAAGCGAAACGTCACCCCCGCCCGCCGACATCTTCATGGCAAGATGTCAGCGATGGAATCTATCCTGTCTGCCACCGAAACCAACCGAGCCGATACTATTCTTCAGTCCTACCATCAGCTTCGCGAAATCAACACCCCCAGCCGTTCCAAAGGAAATTATGCAACAAAATCTTGAACAACTCTCCCAGCTACTCCAATCCGTCAGGACTGAAGTAGGCAAAGTCATCCTTGGACAGTCCGAAGTGATCGACAAAGCCATTATAACCATTCTCATTGGCCAGCATGCCTTGATCGAAGGCGTCCCCGGTGTGGCCAAAACACTCCTGGTTCGCACGCTGGCGCATATCCTGGGTTGTGAATTTTCACGCATTCAGTTCACACCCGATCTCATGCCAGCGGATATTACCGGCACCAGTGTGTTCAATTTTCAAAAAAGTGAATTTACGCTTATGCCCGGACCCATTTTTACCACCTTTTTGCTTGGTGATGAAATCAACCGGGCCCCAGCAAAAACCCAATCCGCTCTTTTGCAGGCGATGCAGGAACGGACGGTAACCATTGATCGCCATACCTATCAGCTTTCACCAGCCTTCACCGTCTTCGCCACACAAAATCCGATCGAATATGAGGGCACTTACCCGCTGGCAGAAGCACAAAAGGATCGCTTTGCGCTTAAAATCACCATGCCCTGCCCGGAACGTGAAGATGAGCTTAATTTGGCCCGTCGCATGTTGGGACACGATTCCCCTGAGGTGGCCCTGGCCAATGGCGTCGTGCAACCGCTGTTGACCCTTGAGCGCCTTCAGGAATCGCGCCGGACACTGGAACAACTGGCGATCCGGGATGAGATGCTCGGGTATATTCTCGATATCGTCCGAGCCACGCGCACCCATGAAGCAATTTTAGTTGGTGCAGGACCTCGTGCAACCCAATCACTCCTCATGGCTAGCCGGGCCAACGCCGCGCTGGTGGGACATGATTTTGTCAGCCCGGATGATGTGCGCAGCATGGTTCTCCCCGTGCTGGAACACCGCTTGATCCTTCGGCCCGAGTATGAGGTCGAAGGACTTTCAATTGCCGAAGTCCTCCAACAAATCCTGCAAACCGTACCCGTTCCACGATGATCGTACCCCGACCCAGTCTAATCATACTGGCCTCGATTACGCTCATTCCACTTCTCGGACTGGCCGTAAGCCTGCCAGCTATCGTTTTGCCTGCCGCTTGCATCCTCGGGCTGGCGACCCTGGTCTCCGTGATCGATGCCTGCCGGGGCATCAACTATCTTAAAACCATCCAGGTTCATCTTCCCGGGAAGTTACGATGGATTCAGGATAGAACCGCCAAGCTGGAATTGATCTTTGAAACCCGCATTCCACGATCTTTCCGTTTGCGTCTAGGCCTGGCTTTACCAGATGAGTTGATCCCACAGGAAGAGGAAATAACCGTCGACTTGCCCGCTCAAGCTGGAAAGCACTACGTCCTCTGCGACTGCCTTCCCACCCAGCGTGGGCTCTTCAAGATCGAGGGATGCCATTATGAAATTTCATCGCCGTTCTCTCTTTGGGATATTCGTGGACGCAATACCCAATCGGTCGAAATACGTTCCTATCCCAACCTCGAATCCGAGCGCAAGCAAGTTGCCTCCCTTTTTCTTCGAACCAACCGAACCGGTATGCGAGCCGTGCGTCAAGTCGGACAGGGACGGGATTTTGAAAAGTTACGTGAATACGTCTCGGGAGATGGCTATGAAACCATTCATTGGAAAGCCACTGCCCGGCGCGGACATCCCATCACAAAAGTCTATCAAGTGGAAAAGACCCAGGAAGTTTACGTCGTGATTGACGCCTCCCGGCTTTCCGCCCGTCTGCAAGTGCCCGGCGATCCTTCCCAAGGCACTCATCTTGACCGATACATTGCCGCCACTCTCGTGCTCGGACTGGCTGCGGAAAAACAAGGTGATCTTTTTGGGCTGCTGACCTTTGGCGATCGTGTATTCAATTTTGTCCGCGCGCGCAACGGTAAGGAACATTACAGCGCCTGTCGCGAAGCTCTCTATCGGCTCGAACCCCAGTCGGTCTCACCCGATTTTGAAGAAATAGCTTCTTTTATCCGGTTACGATTACGCCGGCGGGCTCTCCTCGTATTCATGACCGATCTGGACGATCCAATCATCATGGAATCGTTTCAACGTTCCGCCAATATTATCTGCCGCAAGCATCTCGTTCTCGTGCAAATGCTCCAAACAGGCAAGCTTCGACCCGTTTTCACCAATCCCAACGTTTCCACGGTGGATGATCTTTACCAGGATCTTGCTCATCACCTGGCGTGGCACGATTTGCGGCAACTATCCCTGTCCCTCCAGCAGCATGGCGTCACCCTCTCCCTCCTCTCCCGGGAAGAGTTTAGCGCAGAAACCACTTCCAACTATCTTCGCGTCAAACAACGCCAACTCTTATGATCCTGGATCTTCAGCAATTCATCAGTTCCGAGCGTCCTCGCTGGGATGAGTTCGAAACTCTGCTCAAGCAAATCGAGGAAGACCCTGATTTAAACCTCTCGCTTGAACAGGCCCGTCGTTTTCATTATTTATATGACCGCGCAGCCTCCGACCTGCTTCGCGTCTCCACTTTTGCCTCATCACCGGAAATCCTGCACTACCTCGAGTCTCTTGTTGCGCGTGCTTACGGAGAAATCCATGAAACTCGTGAACCCCGTCGGCGCTTCATTTTCTGGCATTGGTTTTCCCAGCAGATCCCTCAAACCTTTCGCCGCCACTTGACCGCCTTCTGGTGTTCCGTAGCGCTCACTCTCCTAGGAGTGATTTTTGGCGCTGGTATCCTTTACGTTGATCCCACTGCGAAGGAAACACTGTTGCCCTTTTCTCATCTCCAGGGAAAGCCGAGTGAACGAGTTGCTGAAGAAGAACAAAATAAAGGCCATCAATTGGAAGGGAAAAAGGCGGGCTTTGCCGGATTCCTCATGACTCATAACATCCGTGTTGCGCTTTTTACGTTAGCCCTGGGTATGACCTATGGCATTGGAACTGTCGTCATGCTTTTTTACAACGGGGTTATTCTTGGGGCTGTTTCCTTTGATTATATCCAGGATGGACAAACCCGTTTTCTCATTGGCTGGCTGCTTCCACACGGATCAATTGAAATTCCATCGGTTATTATTGCCGGCCAGGCTGGTTTTGTTTTGGCGGGCGCCTTGATCGGTTCGCGAAAAAGAATGACCTTGCTGGATCGCCTGGCCTCGGTGCGTAACGATCTGGTTACCCTTATCGGCGGTTTTTGCCTGCTTCTGGTCTGGGCTGGAATCATTGAAGCTTTTTTCTCTCAATATCATGAACCTGTTTTACCTTATGGCGTCAAAATCGGTTTTGGATTGTTGGAGCTCGTCTTGTTGTGCGGGTATCTCAGTTTTAGCGGGCGTAAAAATAGACCTCAAAATACCTCTCCATGATTCTCAATCTCTCTGGGCGAAAGACCTTGCAGATTCAGACGCCGGAAGGCGTCGTCTTTAACCTGACTGTGGCAGGACTTTTCACCCGCTTTCTCGCCTGGATCGTGGATGGAGTCGCCATCATGACGGCAAGCTCCATTATCGGCACATGCACAAGATTTTTAGCCATCATCAGTCCCGATTTTGCCAATGCTCTCTTCATTATTCTCTACGCGGTGATATCCGTTGGTTACGGCATATTCACTGAATGGAGATGGCGCGGTCAATCCTGGGGCAAACGACTGCTTCGTTTGCGTGTGATCGACGCTTCAGGTTTAAAACTGCAACTCAGTCAAATCATCATTCGCAATTTGCTCCGTCCTGTCGATCTGCTCCCAGCCTGTTATCTGCTTGGCGGAATATTCTCATTTTGGAATCGGCGAGGCCAAAGACTGGGCGATCTTGCTGCAAACACCGTCGTCGTTTCCATTCCAGATACCCTTGTGCTTAACACCCAGTCCCTTAAGGAAGCAAAGTATAATTCTTTCCGCGACTACCCACACTTGGAATCAAGACTTCGTCAGCGCGTCAAACCCGTGGAAGCTGCTGTCGCCTTGGATGCCATCCTCCGCCGCGATGAAATCAGCCTGGAAGCCCGCATTGAATTGTTCCGACAAATAGCCGCCCATTTTCGCTCTCTTGTTTCCTTCGAGGATAAGGTCGAAGAAATGATTACCGACGAACAATTTGTGCGCAATGTGGTTGCCAGCATCTATCGCCAAACAAATTCTCGTCAAACGCCCGTTTCATTCTAATTTTGACGTGGAAGCAAAAGCTACTTTGAAAGCTTCCCCCTCTCGCCTATTCCCACCCCAAGCGTTTTAAGACAACATTTTCATCTATGTGGCATTATTTAATCAATGGACAACAGCATGGACCCATGGATGACCTCGCTTTTGATCAATTGATCGCCAGTGGAGCCGTGACCGACGACACTTTTGTCTGGAAGGAGGGACTATCGGAGTGGATGCAGCTTAGGCAAACCCGCACCCTCAACAATACAGGAACCCCCGTTGAAGATGCCGGATCATCCACCTGCACGATGTGCGGAAAGAGTGTGGGTTCGGACAATCTGATCGATCTACTGGGCCTTCGTGTCTGTGCTGCCTGTAAACCAATGGCTGTGCAGACACTTCGGGAAGGCGTCACTCCCACCGGAAATATTAGCGCGTCGAGAGACGGCAAGAAAGTAATGACCTATAACCAAAAATCGCTCCCTCCGCGCTGCTATAAATGCAACCATGCCATCGTGGAACCGCCCATGAAACGCAAGTTATACTGGCATCCGGTGGGCTATTATTTACTGATACTTGTTAATGTGATCCTCTATGCTGTCGTTGCCATGGTCGTGCGCAAGCGAGCATCGGTCGAACTTTATCTTTGTGCGCAACACAGCAAACGACGTAAGTATTTTATCATTGGAGGTTGGAGCGGAACAGCCCTGGGAATTGCGATGCTCATTGTGGGCATTTCAGAGGATATTGGAGTGCTGACTGCGATTGGCTTTTTGGTCATCTTTCTTGCGATCCTCGTGGGTTTGCGGGGTGCATCACTCACTCGAGCAACGCGGATTAAAGGCGATACGGTTTGGTTAAGCGGGGCAGGTAAGGAATTTCTCGCCAGTCTGCCTGAACGATCCTAAGTAAGCATCGATACCACGAGTCAAACTTCGTTTATAGCCCGAGTGATGGAATGGCAGACATACAGGACTTAAAATCCTGAGGGGAGAAATCCCCGTGTGGGTTCGACTCCCACCTCGGGCACCCTCTCAAAAATTCCTTTAGATCATTTTAACATATAGTGCACATATATCCGGCGTGACGAAAGAAGCCTTGGGCGTCGGTGATCGAGACGGTCTGGAGGGCTTGGCCGATAGCGGCCAGAAGGTCCGCATCGGTGCGGGCTTTGGCTTGGCGCAGGTGGGCTTTGACTTTGGCCCACATCATTTCAATCGGGTTGAGATCGGGGCTGTAGGCCGGTAAAAAGAGCAACTGAGCTCCGCAAGCTTCGATGAGCTTTTGCACCTCGGCATCACGGTGAGCCGCCAGGTTGTCGCAGATCACGATGTCGCCGGGGCGCAGGGTGGGGCCGAGCACCTGGCGGACATATTCCCGAAAAACATCGGAGTCGGTAGCCCCTTCGATGACCAGGCAACTGGTTACCCCGTCGAGCCGGATGGAGCCGAGCATGGTGACGGTGTGCCAGTGGCCGCCCGGGGTGTGATCGTGCAGCCTTTGGCCACCGCGCACCCGGCCCCGCAACCGCGTCATGTTGGTCTTGGCCGAGGACTCGTCGATGAAGACCAGCCGCCCGGCCGGTCACTGCCTCTGATCCTCTTGCCAGAGCTTTCTCTTCTCGGCGATGTCAGCGCGATCTTGTTCGCTGGCCCGCAGCGTTTTTTTTATAGCGGTAGCCCAGCCGCCTCAACGTGTGGTGGATGGTGACCAGCGTGCAATTCACTGCGACCTTCTCGTGGATCCGCTCCAACGTCGCATCGGGATGCTTGTCCACATACTGGGTCAGCCGATTGATCTGCTCGGCGTCGAAGCGGCGAGGCTGGCCCACCTGGCCCTTGCGCGGGCCAAGGTCACCGCCAGTTTTTCGCTGTCGTTTGAGTTTATGCACCCACCACTCACCAACTTTGAAACGCTCGGCAATCTGGCCCACCGTCCACCTGCCCTCGTCGTAGGCTTTCATCACACGCTGCCGCAAATCCAAGGAGTAAGCTCGCATGGACCCAGACGATACCACCCTCTCACATATGTGCACAATACTTTAATATGCTCTAGACTTGCTTGAACACAACCCTTACGCAATGGCAAACGAGCAAACACAACAGGTGGAAAACTTCGACCGAGTCTGGCTGCTCAAGGTATTCTTTCTACATTCAATCGCAAAAAGGCTTGGGATTGTTCGGATATGGTTTTTTTCAATCTAACCCGAATAGTCTCGGTGCCATCTCCGTTGTCTGTCGGAGAACCTACCTGTTCCAAATCTGCTGAACCAGTCTGCCATTGCACCAGATTGCTGCTCCATTGCACCGTGTAAAGAATTCCTCCTACCGTGTAACCATCTTCTGCGGTGCCAGTGCCTGTTCCGCGCAAACGGCGGAAGTTCAATTCCAGGTGGTTTCCGTTTATCATCGAGGCAGGCATGTCTTCCTGCCCATTCTTTACCAAAGGATTCGAACCGGTTGCGTATTCCATTAAATTCGAGATATGATCTCCGTCCGCATCAGCGGTCGGCTGGGCCAGAAGATTGGAGCTTCCTCCTGCCAAACTTTCAAAAGAGGTATCCTTCCAGTAGTCAAAAGGATCACCCACCGACAAGTTAAATGTCTTGGTATAACTGCCCACCGTGTTGGTGGCCGTCAAGGTCACGACAAAAACACCACTTTGCGTCGGTGCTCCACTGATCGCGCCAGTGGTTGAGTTCAAGGTCAGATTGGTTGGCAGTCCCATGGCAGAAAACCCGGTCGGGGTATTTTGGGCTGTCACCACGAAATAGAAGGGCACATTGATGTAGGCTTGAGCTGAGCCCGCACTGGTAATGATCGGGAGTGGCTGCAAATTCAGGTAGTTTGGCACGTCGCTTGCCCTCATATCCGTTACCGCTATTAAAGTGGCATTTCCATTGGACAATACATTGGCATTGGGTGCATAGACCACCGTGTTGCTGCCTCCGGCACTGCGGAGATCTACCGTGGCCCCATTTTCCGCCCAGATCATATGACCTCCTCCTCCAGATGGAATCACCACGCTGCCTCCTTCTGCATACACCGTCCAAGAACCGCCAGAACCGCCTAAAATACCTCCGGAACGCACTCGATAATAGACGCTGCCTCCACCATTGACGCTATTCCCCGATGTTACTTGTGGCATAGTGGCCGGAATCGCTACCGTTGCACCGCCTTCTCCTATCAGGGTTAAGATTGCACCCGGAGTTTGCTGAAGGTTCAGGGCGGGCACCGTCACCGCAACCTGTGACCCGGTCGCCGTAACGCCGGTTCCCAGTTTTCCCAAACCCAGATCGTGATCTTTAAAATAAACCTGAGACACTGTTTGCAATCCCGTGCCTCCCAAATTCAGCACCGCGTCGACGGTTGTCGCGATCGGTACAGAGGTCACCAAAGGCGCGGGACGATCTACGGCTAGAATGAACTTGAGAGTGGTGTTTCCATAGGGGTTTCCGATCTGAAGGTTAACCAGCCAAGCTCCCCCTTGAGTTGGCGTCCCTGTCAGGTGTCCTCCGGTGCTCAGTGACAGGCCAGGGGGCAGTCCCGTTGCTTGAAAGAGAGTCGGAGAATTCGCCGCAGTTATTTGAAAATTCACCGCGCTGCCGACAGAAAGATCAAGTCGAGTCGCACTGGTCATCATGGGCAAGAGGCCCGGAGTGATCGTGAAAGTCACGGTCTTGGTTCCCGTTCCGCGCGAGTTAGTCGCCTGCAGTTGCACATCATACGAACCGGCAACCGTCGGCGTCCCGGAAATGATCCCGCTCGTTGAACTGATGGTCAGTCCCGGAGGCAAGCCGACTGCCCCGTAGGTCACCGAGGGGAAAAACTTCGTCAAAGTGGCGGTGTAAGTGAAGCTCTGCCCCACCTGACCGCTGGCCGGGCCGGAACTAAAGACAGGCAGGTCGTAAACATTCAGAAAGGTGGTTGCTGCGATACTACTCAAACCAAGGGCAGGTACATCAACCACCGTGCTGGATCCTTGACCAAGAACGGTGGCATTGGGGCTTCTGATGACCAAAGAACCGCCACCACCCGACAAATTAGCTATCGCCCCGGTTTCTAGAAGAATTATCTGACTTCCTCCTCCTGTCGTTACGCTGCCACCAGATTCTACATAAATGATATTACTGCCACCCCCGCCTAACGCCACATTGGCACCGGGGCCGACAATCACCGCGGAACTAGCTCCTCCAAAAGTTCCACTGGAAGTCATGAGGGTTACATTACTCGGGAAAGTGGCTGTTGCTCGATCAGCCGTGGTGACAATGACCGGGGTGCGGTCGCTCGGGGACATACTGAGGGAAGGTACCAACACCTGAAGCGACGTATCCGATAGTAAAGTCAGTCCAAGATCAGAAACCAACTGGCCACTGCGACTGATAAAATAAACGTGTTGTGCGTCGGCCAAACCATGGCCGGCGAGGGAAAGGATGCTGCCCGCCGCCACTGGATTAGGGCTCACCGAAGTCACTGCTAATGGAGAAGTACCCAGGAAAAAAGTGACCGTGCGACTGCCCGTACCAAGGCTATTGGTCGCTGTCAAAGTGGAGGTGAAAATACCCGTTGCGGACGGGATTCCACTAATCAAACCAGTGGTTGAATTCACGGACAAATTGGCGGGCAGGTTGCTGGCACCAAAACTAGTAGGGCTGTTGGCGGCGGTAATTTGATAGCTCAAAGCCGAACCAGGGGTTCCTGTGATTTTTACCGGGCTATTAATGACCGGTATGGCATTGCCTGTTACATCCAAGCCCAGGGTAAATAGGGTCGTTCCAACCGAGTTTGTAACGGAAAAAGGAAGATCAGAATGTCCCGGAGAGGTTGGACGCCCTTGTAGTAGGCCTGTTGCTGCATCAAAAGTCAGACCTGGCGGTAAGGCGCTAGTCAGTCCATAAGACAGTCCCCCATTCAAAGAGCCGAATCCGGATACGGTGATCTGATAGAAATAATCGGCACCGACAGTCGTTGAGGACTGGGACGCACTGGTCACCACCGGAATCTGACGAACCTTCAACAGTTGGTTCATAATCGTGGCCCGCACTGCGGCTACCTCATAAAAACCGGGAGGGGGGGCTGAGGTGGATGAAACGGAGGCTTCGTTAATGATCACGGACTTGGAAGTAGAGAAGACCGTCGCTGATGCCGAGGATCCGCTGAGATCAGCTAAACCGCCTGAATCGACAAATAGAATATTCCCGCCACCACCGCTCAAACGAGCTGAACCTCCCGATTCCACCACCACCTGTTCACTGCCACCTCCCGCGCCGATCAAAGCACCACCCTGATGCACTACCACGGAACGACTACCCGCCCCGCCCAAGTCGTAGCCGGTGAAGACTTCGATCGTGGAGGGTGGGAAAGCTACGGCCAGACCTTTTGGGCTGATGACAATAATCCAGCTATCATCGGCGTCCGTCGCTTGTTTTAGATAAGGAACACGCGCCTGGATTTGCGTATCCGATTGCACGGTGAAGTTCTCTGCGGGAATGAGTTGCTGGTTGCGATCAGAAAAATAAACCGCCGTGGCACCCGTGAAACCCGTACCTTGAATGGTCAGATTATCCTCGGGCGTAACCGTCTGTGGACTGAACGAAACAATCCGGGTCGGTCCATCGACGACGTCCAAAATTAATGTGGCATACCCCGTGCCCCCCGCATTCGTTGCTGACAGCCCGATGGTGTACTGACCCTTGGTACCCATCTGTCCCGTGAGCAATCCGGTGCCGGAATCCAACGCCAGTGAGCTGGGTAAATTGTTCGCGCCATAGGCCAGGGGCGTATGACTGGCATTTATTTGGTAAGTTACGGGTTGTCCTACTTCTACCTGCAACTCCAGAGGGCTGATGATCACTGGCGGCAAAGGCGTGATGGCAAAAGTCACCGTCGCGCTTCCGGTTCCGCCCACATTAGTGGCCGAAACCACTACTGTTACCATGCCAGGATCTCCTGCCGTACCACTGATGAGACCAGTCGCTGGATCAATCGCCCAGCCGGAGGGGAGACCTGTGGCGCCGAAAGAGGATGGTGATGCGCTGGCCGTAATCTGATAGGAGACCGACTGCCCCGTCACCAACTGCTGTGTCAACGGACTTGTAATGCTTGGCAACTCTGGCAATACCGTCAGCTGTAAAGTTGCCAGACCTGTGCCCCCCACATTGGTCGCTGCGAGCAAAACATCCATTTCACCACTCTGTGTTGGCGTACCCGAAATCAACCCGGAAGTGGAAATGGAAAGGCCATTGGGCAAGTTAGAAGCTGTAAAACTGGTTGGATTGTTGCTCGCCGCTATCTGATAGGAAAACTGTTGGTTTACGCGTACAGAAGCAGTCAACGAGCTGCTAATCACTGGCGCAGCCGGTGGATTAATTATCAGCGTTAGCGAGACACTGGCCACACCTCCTTCATTTTCCGCCTCCAAGGTCACCCCAAAAGTGCCCGCCTGCGCCGGGATGCCTGAGATCAACCCAGTAGTTCCATTAAGAGATAGACCCGCTGGCAAACCGGTAGCACGATAAACCGTTGGATGGGAGGAAGCGATAATCTGGTAGGAGAAGGCTGTCCCCAGGACCCCTGTGGCTTGGGCCGGACTGGTGATGACCGGGGCGATAGGTTCGTCAATCTGCAGGCTCAAGGTCGCCGTGCCCGTTCCCCCGGTATTTTGCGCTGACAACTGCACAGTGAATTGTCCGGTTTGGGTGGGATAACCCGCAATCAATCCGGTGGCAGTGTTTATCGTCAAGCCAGCAGGCAGACCCGTGGCACTAAATAGAGAAGGCGTATTGGTCGCGGTAATTGGGTAGAAAAAGAATTCCCTCTGCACACCGCCTGCCGTGATTGAACTGGTGATTACTGGAGGAGGTGCCACCACAGTCAGAGTCAATGTAGCGGTTCCCGTTCCTATAACATTCGAAGCGCTAACCGTCACAGGGTAGATTCCTCCCGTCGTCGCCGTGCCGGAAATCAGTCCGGTATCCTTATTCAGGCTAAGGCCAGCCGGCAAACCTATGGCGGCAAAGCGCGAAGCGTTGTTGGAAGCCGTGCCCGTAAATTGGAAAGTTTGCGCAAGATAAAGGGTGGCCTGCGTCGCACTTGTGATTACCGGAATTTGAGCGGATAACCCCTGGAGGGAGTGGTAAAGGTTCAACCGTCCCTGAGAGGCAATTTTGCCTAGGAAATTCGGCTGGCTATCCGCTGAACCCATGATCTGTAGCTTGACCTGCAGGGGCGTCAGATTGGGCTGCTCCGCCAACAATAATGCGCACGCACCGCTGACGAATGGAGTGGCCATGGAAGTCCCACTTAAAAAGCCGTATTGGTTGCCCGGGATCGTACTTAAAATCCCCACTCCCGGCGCCGCGATATCCACACTGGTCGAACCGTAATTCGAAAAACTGGCCAGTTGATCATTCTCATCACTTGCCGCTACGGATATGATATTATCCAAATTATATGCCGCTGGGTACATCGGCAGCGTATCCGCATTTTGGCCGTTATTACCTGCGGCCGCGACAAAGAGGACTCCAGCCTGGCCCGCCGCCGCAATTTCAGCCTGTAGCGCACTGGAATAACCGCCGCCGCCCCAGGAATTGGATGTAATCTTGGCACCATTGACTGTTGCATAATGAACGCACTGAATGGCATCGGAAGTTGCTCCGACTCCCGTGCTACTTAAAAATTTCAACGCCATGAGCTGCGCCGACCAAGCCACGCCGGTTACCCCTACGCCGTTGTTGCCCCCAGCAGCAATGATGCCGGCGACATGGGTGCCATGGTAGTGATCATCCATTGGGTCGCCATCATTGTTGTAAAAATCATAGCCATGTACGTCGTTGGCGCTGCCGGGATGGGGATTGATCCAGATATTGGCCGCCAAATCCGGATGGGTGTAATCAATGCCGGTATCAATGACTGCAACCACCAGCGAGTTCGCCTGATGATTTATATCCCAACCTTCCGGTGCGTCGATATTGGCACCTGCCGTGCCGTCGCTTCCAGCCACGTGATGCAGCCCCCAAAGTTCACCGTACAGTGGATCGTTGGGCACAGCCAATGACGTCACCAGATAATCCGGTTCCGCCACGTCAACGATAACAGCACCCGCTCCGGCATTCAGTCGTCCCTGCATTTGCTCCAGGGCATCCAAACCAGTCAAACCCGTCACTAGATACCCGGTATCCCCCTGCAAATGTTTACTCACCTTTAAACCCGTGCCCTGAACCAATTCCAGCAAGGCTTGCTCAGGAATTCCGCTCCGGCGATGCACTAGGATATGATCCGCTACCATAACCGTCATCACCTCTCCTTGAGCATTTTTTTCCACTCGAATCATGGGATATTTGAAGTCAGTCTGGTAAATCTCCACTTGGCGGGATTCCCCCTTCGATCCAGTCCGTATAATTCCCTCCTGCAATTTTTTTCCATTCTGCAAAAGAGCCTGGATGGGATTAACCATTCCAACCGATGGCGGCACCGTACTCCCCGGCTTGATCACCTTACTTTTAATTCCGGAAGTGATTGCGACTTCCATCTGCAAGGGAGCGGGAGAAGGGGCAAAGGCTTGCTTGGCCAGAATCAAAGGCGCAGGGGAAGAAACAAATCCAACTCTTCCAAGAAACAAAAGAAGTCCCAGAAAAAGAAAAAGCGCCAACCCAATCTCAAGGCGGATATTTCGATCCTTTTTCACGAGAGCTAACTATGGAGGCCTTTGAAATTGGCAACAACATAAATATCTTTGGAGAATCCGATGATAGCCATCTTGCATCGTATCGGCTCATTCCAGCCTTTTAGGTGGTCAGCTGGCTAACCCGAGGAGCTACGCCCGCTTTCCTTGGAATGAATCCCGGCCAGAGTCGCCAGAACAATGCCCGCCCACGGCACCCACCCCTTGGGCGCAAACTCAGCGTTCAAAATTCCTCCAAATGTTTAGAGGAGGGCTACCGACATGGATTCGAACCATGTAAGATAGGCTGTTCTGATTCTGATTTGCACACGTTTGCACACAACTTTTTGCGTAATGCTGCTTGGTTCTGTAAAATGATGTGAAAAAGCAGGTCATTGCAACACGCTGAATCACGCAGGGCTTACGCAATATCACGCCTAGATCGATTCGGGTTCGACCTCGCCGCCGCTTCCACTATTTGCATGTGGGTTCATGCAAAGTCACACTAGGTCATGAAGAATTATACAGTGATGACCGCTATTTATACTTTTGGGCTGGGACGAAATGAAGGATAAGGACTAACAGGGATCAGGTCTGGCTTAAACAGGCTCACCGGCTTGTCAGACGATAACCGATACCGGTTTCGGTTTTGATTAAGTCCGGGCGTACCCCGAGAGTGGTAAGCTTGGAACGAAGGTGGGATACATAAACGCGCAGGTACTGGGACTGCTCGGCACTTTTCGGACCCCAGATGGATCGAAGAATGTGGGCTTGGGTGAGAACTTTTCCTGCATTTGTAACCAACAGACGAAGCACGGCATATTCCGTGGGGGTCAAATCAACAATCTTGCCATTAACGGTGACAAGACGTTCAGGCAGATTCACGCACAGACCTTCCTGTTCAAAGATCGTGGGTGCTTCGGTACGGTGCGCATGACGTTGGGCGACACGCAGGCGGGCCAGCAGCTCCTCGGTGTGGAAGGGCTTGGTGACATAATCGTCCGCCCCGGCGTCAAGGGCAGCGACCTTTTCCGCTTCGTTGTCGCGCACGGAAAGAATAATCACCGGCACCGCGCTCCACTCTCGCAGACGTTTTAAAACCTGGAGGCCGTCGAGATCGGGCAACCCAAGATCGAGAACGACGATGTCGGGCTTGCGGCTCACGGCTTCCAGTAGTCCTTGTTCGCCGGTTTCAGCGGCAAAAACGCGATAGCCTTCCTCTTCCAGGCTTATCCGAAGCAACCGCTGCATTTGGGCTTCGTCATCGATAACGAGGGCGATCGGTTTGATCTCGCTCATGTATTTAATTCAGCCGGTTCAGGTTGTTTTTCCAATGGCAAACGCATGATAAAAACAGCTCCGCCTTCAGGTTGATTGTGACCTTCCAAGCTACCCCCATGAGCTTCCACAAAGCCGCGCGCGATGGAAAGACCGAGCCCGGTTCCTCCTGGACGTGCGTCGCTGGCTCGTTGAAACTTTTCAAAAAGATTGGGGAGAATGTCGGGTGAAATTCCCGGCCCTTTGTCTGCGACACGGATCAGCAAGATCTCGCCCAGAGCTTCCGCTTCAAGTGTGATGCGTGTTTTGGGCGACGTATGAATCGCAGCATTATGCAGGAGATTAGCCAGGGCCTGGGCCAAAAGACCAAAATCGGCATGTAAGAGAGGCGGCTTTCCCGGTACTCGAACTTGAAGTTGGTCCTTGGAAAGAACTGGATTGGCTAATTCGATGGCTGTCTCAACCAAGTCATGGACTTCGCCCCATTCCTTTTTGGGTTCGAACTGATCCGATTCGAGGCGCGCGCTGTCCAAAAGATTTTTGACCAGGCGTTTGAGCCGGTCGAGAGCCTCGTTGATTTCATCTGAGAGATGTTTTTGGCGTGGCGATAAATTTTCGCTGGTGAGCTGATCTGTCGCGGCCTGGATGACGGAAAGCGGTGTCCGAAGTTCGTGTGAGATCGAGTTGAGCAACGTGCGATGCAACTGGTCGGATTTGCCGAGCATGCGGACGGCTTCGGCGTCGTGGCGAAGTTTTTCTTTTTCCAGGACAAGCGCGATCTGATGGGCGAATGATTCGAGAAGATCGCGTTGATCAAGCGTGAGCGTTTCCTCCGCCGGGGGGCGGACGGCCATGACTCCGATTGTTCGCTCCGAGGTAGTGAGGGGTATGTGGAATGCCTGCGCGGAGGGCAGGGTGTCGGTAAAACGTCCTGCATTACGACGGTTCCGATAGGCCCAGGTCGCCACACCGATCTCCTTTTCATCGGGATGAAAGGTGCTGGCGGAATGTGCTTTTGCCGAGAGCCCAAATTGGCTTCCTCCCATCAGAAACGCAGTGCTCACGCCAAAAACTTCCTGGATTTGCGTCACTGCATGGGCAAGGACTTCATCCGTCGTGGCCGCTGTGACAATACTGCGGGTGAGGCGGTAAAGGGCTTGAGCACGTTGCTCGCGTTGACGTTCGTCGCGTTCCTGTGTCTGGATCCGGGAGGTAAGCTGTCCCGTGACCAGGGCGACAATAAAGAAGATGCCGAACATGAGCCCGTCTTCCAATTTACCGATGTAAAAGGTGTAAAGAGGTGGGATGAAAAGATAGTCCCAGAGTAAGGCGCTAAGCGTGGCGGCCAGCAGGACGGGGCCGCGCCCCAGATAGATTCCCTGAAGGATCACTGCCAAAAGATAAAATAAGGCAATCGACCAATAGCCGATCCAGTTGACAAGAAACAGGCTTCCAACAGTCACACCTGCGACCGAGATAACCGCATGGATATATTCGCGAAGTGGGGCGCGGGGACGAAAATGCTGGAGGCTTCGTTTTTGCGACAGGGTTTCGGCGGTGACTACGTAAATGTCTATTTCTCCACTGAGGCGAATGAGTTGGTCGACCAGGCTACCCCCTCGAAGCCATTCGAGCAGGCGGTTTCCGAGTGGTTTGCCTGCAATGATTCTTGAAACATTATTTTGCTGGGCGATTCTCATCAACGCCCTGGCAATATTTTCATCCCGCGTAAAAATCACTTCCGCCCCCAGTTCACGGGCGTGGGAAAGATTTTTATCGAGTTGGCGCTGAGTTTCCGGGGAAAGCCGCTCGCCTGAATCCACGCTTACGGCGAGCCATGGTGCATTGAGGGTATAAGCCATTCGTCGTGCCCTTCGTACCAGTTGCATGGAAAGAGGACTTGGGCCAACGGCAACCATCAGGCGTTCTCCCGAGTTCCAAACATCACGAATAACGCGACCCTGCCGAATGTTCCGCAATTGCTGATCGACTCGCTCGGCAGTTAATCGCAGGGCGATCTCGCGCAAGGCGGTGAGATTATCTTCCTTGAAAAAGTTTTGCGAGGCAGCTTCGGCGCGCGGACCAAGATAAACTTTTCCTTCTGCCAGGCGTTCACGCAAACGTTCCGGCGAAATATCGATCAGCTCGATTTCATCCGCCAGTTCCAGTATGGAGTCGGGAACTGTTTCCTGTACGGACGCGCCGGTGATCTGGCGCACCATGTCGGAGCGGCTTTCAACGTGTTGGACATTCAACGTCGTCGAGACATCGATGCCCAGGGCGAGCAATTCAAGGACATCCTGGTATCGCTTCGGATGACGTGAATCAGGCGCATTGGTATGGGCCAGTTCATCTACCAACACGAGCTTGGGCCGAAGAAAAATAATGGCATCGAGATCCATTTCCTCCATCGCAACATCCCGGTACTTGACGGCGCGGCGCGGAGCAATGACCAGCCCTTCGAGCAAGGCTGCGGTCTCTGAGCGGCCATGCGTCTCGATGTAGCCCACCACGACATCGATGCCCTCGGTATCCCGCTGCCGGGCGTCCTTGAGCATGGCGTAGGTTTTCCCCACGCCGGGTGCCATCCCGAAGAAAATCTTCAGCCGTCCGCGTTTGTCCCTGGAAGTCTCGCGTTGAATGGAAGCGAGAAGCGCGTCGGGATTCGGGCGATCATCGGCCATCCCTTAATGTAACTCGTCCAGGGCTAGATTGAGCAAGAGGACATTTATGCGCGGTTCGCCCAGAAAACCCAGCTGAGGGCCTTCGACGTGATCTTCCACGAGCTTGATCAGCCTCGTTTTTTGATCTGTATTCAAGCTGCGCGCTTGAGCAATGCGGTCGATTTGCATCCGGGCCGCTGCGGGGCTGATATGGGGATCGAGCCCGCTGGCTGAGGTGGTGATCATGTCGTCGGGAAGTGGTGCATCAGCTGCGAGATGATTCGCCGCGCGCATTTTGTCTGCCCGGTCGGAAATGGCTTTCTTCAACGCATCGCTGCCGGGACCGAGATTGCTGGCACCTGAAGCTACCGTGGCATAATCACCCGCAGAAGGGCGTGGCCAAAAATACTTCGGGCTTTCCGTTTTTTGAGAAAGCAGAGAGGAGCCAATCAGTTTGCCGTTGAGGTTTACCGGACTGCCCTCGGCTTGGTTGTGAAATATCAATTGAGCGACGGCGGTGACTGCCAGTGGATAAATTACGCCGGTTAGAATCACGAGAACAAGGAAGAGGCGGAAGCAGGGCAGGAAGATTTTCATGGTTGGGAATGGTTGTGGTTTAGGTTAAGCCAAATGGAGAGCGACGATGGCAAGGTCGATTAGTTTGATACCAATAAATGGCACAATGAGACCGCCAAGTCCGTAGATAAGGAGATTTTGCTGGAGTACCTGCGCGGCAGGCAAGGCGCGGTATTGCACGCCCTTCAAGGCCAGCGGGATCAAGGCGACAATAATAAGTGCGTTGAAAATGACTGCGCTTAAGATCGCGCTTTCTGGAGAATGAAGGCCCATGACGTTAAGCGCCATCAGCGGACCGAAGGGGCCGTGATCCGGAAGCGCATAAAGGCCCGCAAACATGGCGGGGATGATCGCGAAGTATTTGGCGACGTCGTTTGCCACGCTGAAGGTGGTCAAGGCGCCACGGGTCATCAGCAGTTGTTTTCCGATGGCGACGATCTCGATGAGTTTGGTCGGATTGCTGTCGAGATCAACCATGTTACCCGCTTCGCGCGCGGCCTGGGTGCCCGTATTCATGGCGACACCGACATCGGCTTGGGCCAACGCAGGCGCATCATTGGTGCCGTCGCCGGTCATGGCGACGAGGCGTCCTTCGGCCTGCTCCTCGCGAATGCGCGCGAGCTTCATTTCCGGCGTGGCCTGGGCCAGGAAATCATCGACGCCCGCCTCGGCGGCAATGGCGGCGGCGGTAAGAGGGTTGTCACCCGTAATCATCACCGTGCGAATGCCCATGGCGCGTAACTGCGCGAAGCGTTCCTTGATCCCGCCTTTAACCACGTCCTTGAGATGAATGACGCCCAGAACCTCACGTCCCTCCGCAACGGCGAGCGGTGTTCCACCCTGGCGCGAAATTTCTTCAACCGTGGCTGCAACCGCCAGTGGATAGGTGCCGCCCTGGGATTCAACCAGGTTGCGAATGTTTTCCGCTGCGCCTTTGCGGATGGATGTCGCGGGATGAGTATCCATCGGGGCCATATCAACACCACTCATCCGTGTCTGGGCGGAGAAGGGAACAAAGGTCGCCTGGGGTGCGGCGATTTCACGTCCCCGGATGCCGAACTTTTCCTTTGCCAGCACGACTATGGAGCGTCCTTCCGGTGTTTCATCCGCGAGTGACGCGAGTTGGGCCGCCGAAGCGAGGCGTTCCATCTTAATACCCGGCGCGGGAATGAAGTCAGAGGCCATGCGATTGCCGAGGGTAATTGTGCCCGTCTTGTCGAGAAGCAGGACGTCGATGTCGCCTGCTGCCTCCACGGCGCGGCCACTTGTTGCGAGAACATTGCGGCGGATAAGGCGATCTATCCCGCTGATACCGATGGCACTGAGCAGACCGCCGATGGTCGTGGGGATCAGGCAAACAAGCAACGCCAACAGCACTGGCAGCGAAACATTGACCGCGTTCTTCTGTCCGGCGGCGGCTTCGCTGTACCAAGCGAAGAAGGGCAAACTGAAAACTGCGAGAATGAACACAGCCGTCAATGCCACCAGAAGAATGCCCAGCGCAATTTCATTCGGTGTTTTCTGCCTCGCCGCACCTTCAACCAGCGCGATCATGCGATCCAGAAAGGAGTGACCCGATTCGGCAGTGATCTTGATGATGATCCGATCAGAGATGACACGTGTGCCGCCAGTCACTGCGCTTCGGTCGCCTCCACTTTCCCGAACGACAGGGGCCGATTCGCCGGTTATGGCCGATTCGTCAACGCTGGCAATGCCTTCCGTCACCTCGCCATCACCGGGGATCAAGTCGCCAGCTTCGCAGACTACGAGATCGCCCAATTTTAATTCCGGCGCAACCACACGCTCCTCGCTATTTCCGCGAAGCCGTCGCGCATAGGTTTGCGAACGCGCCGCGCGAAGAGATGCCGCCTGGGCCTTGCCCCGTCCTTCCGCCATCGCCTCAGCGAAATTGGCGAAGAGTACCGTGAACCAAAGCCAGAGCGTGATCTGGATAACGAAAGGCGAAAAATGTCCATGGATTGCATCCACCAAGACAACGCCTGAGGAAAGAACCGCGCCGATGGCAGTCACGAACATCACGGGATTACCCCAGAGCGCGCGGGGATCGAGTTTCACAAAAGAATCAATCAGGGCTTGGCGTAAAATGGGCCCGTTAATCCAGGAGGAAGATTTGGCAGTAGTGGTCATAAGAAAGGGAGTGTTAAAAGGTGCGGCCAGCCTGAACGAGGTAGTGCTCGACAATGGGGCCAAGTGAGAGCGCCGGGAAAAACGTCAACACGCTAATGATGAGCACAACGCCAATCAGCAGAATGACAAAAAGTGGGCCGTCGGTTGGAAAAGTACCGGCGGATTTCGGAGTGATTTTCTTGGCAGCAAGACTGCCCGCAATAGCGATTACTGGAATGATGACGGCAAAGCGGCCAACCAGCATCGCGAGTGTGCCGAGCCACAGGTACAATGGCGAAGCGGCGTTGAGTCCACCGAAGGCACTCCCATTGTTGTTCGACATCGAAGCGAACGCATAAAGAATTTCGCTCAAGCCATGCGGCCCCGCATTCGTGAGAGCCGCCTTGCCCGCATCCGTCGCGCAGGCAATCGCTGAAAGGATAAGAACGCACGCGCTTGGCGCGATGACCGCGATCATGGCCATCTTCACCTCGAATGCCTCGATTTTCTTGCCTAGATATTCCGGGGTGCGGCCCACCATCAGGCCCGCGAGAAAGACCGTGATGATGACAAAGAGCAGCATCGTGTAGAGTCCCGTGCCGATGCCACCAAAGACACATTCCCCCAAAAGTAGATTAAATAGAGCCACGCCTCCGGCCAGGGGCGAAAGACTGTCGTGCATCGAATTGACCGAACCGTTGGAAGTCATCGTGGTCACGTCGGCCCAGAGGACGCTGTTGGCCACGCCAAAGCGCATCTCCTTTCCTTCGAGGAGATTCTGCCCGCCCTGCGCGGGATTGAATTGGTATTCCGCATAGAACGAAAGAGCGATGCCGCCCAGGAAGATGGCGAACATTGCTGCATAGATACTCCAGCCCTGACGCCGGTTGCCGACGAGCACCCCATACGAATAAACGATGGCAGTAGGAATCAGGAGGATGGCAAGCATCTCAAGGAAATTGCTCAAAGGCGTCGGATTCTCGAAAGGATGCGCGCTATTCACGCCAAAGAAGCCACCGCCGTTGGTACCAAGCTGTTTGATGGCGATTTGGGAAGCGGCAGGGCCCAGGGGAATAACCTGCTGCGCTCCTTCCAGCGTCGTCGCGCTGGGGTATGCTGAAAACGTTTGCACAACGCCCTGCCAAACAAGCACCAGGGCGAGCACGAAGCAAAGCGGCAGCAGGATGTAAACCGTGCTGCGGACAAGATCGGCCCAAAAGTTACCGATGGTTTCGGCGCTGCGTCGTGTAAGCCCGCGAATCAGTGCCAGCAGAACTACGATTCCCGTTGCCGCCGAAAAAAAGTTTTGCACGCCTAGCCCGAGCATCTGCGTGAGATAGCTCATTGTGTTTTCGCCCGAGTAGGCCTGCCAGTTCGTATTGGTCACGAAACTCATGGCGGTGTTTACTGCGAGCGACAAATCGACATTGCTTTGTCCGGCGGGATTCAAGGGCAACCAAGCCTGTCCAGTCTGAAGACCGAGCAGTGCCAGGAAGCCCAGCAGATTAAAGGCAAGCACTGCCCCGGCATACTGCCGCCAAGTCATCTCCTCCGTGGGATTGGTTCGACTTAACCGGTAAACCAGTTTTTCCAGCCATCCCAATACCGGCGTGAGAAGCTGTCGTTCCCCTTGGAAAACCTTTGCCATCCAACCGCCCAGCAATGGCGTCAGGGTAATAACGAGACCGAGAAAAAAGACGACTTGGAAAATTTCGCCGCTGCTCACAAACGCCTCCAGAATGGAAATTGCATGAGCAAAATCTAAACCCGAACAGCGGCCCACTGTGAGTTAAAGGACAGTCCCAAAGTGTTAAAATTTTATAAAGACCAGGAACTCGTGGAACACCTTCGGTAAGCGCTTCATCTCATGGATATTTGGCACGGCAGAGTCCCATCAAGCTCCGGCTGGGCACATTGCAATCTGATTTTGCAGATCAAAGGCAAATGGCACTCTTCGACTTGACCCCATAATCTATAAGTCATTGCTATTAGCTAGTTGTCATCTCGTCGGAAGCTTGGCATGCCACTTGCAAAGCTATCTTGGAAGAAAATTTCAAATAAGTTTCTTCGCCCATGCTCCCTCTTGAGACCCTTGAACTGAACCGTCATGAAATCCAAGCAATCCGCCATTCAACCAGCCAATGTCGCGACTCAACGTGATAAAGAGAGGGAACGGAATTCAAAGTCCCCAATCTATAATAGTTCCATTCCAAGCTTTGATTACAGCGGCATTATCGCGATCTTCTTGGGACGATGAAGTGCTCGCCCACAAAAAAAAGTGGTCTTAAACGGTTTTTTGCGCTGCTTGGCCCCGGTATCGTAACCGGCGCGGCTGACGATGATCCCTCTGGAATCGTTACCTATTCCATGGCAGGCGCCCAGTTGGGGACCTCCTTGCTTTGGACGGCCCTTCTGACCTGGCCGCTCATGGCGACGATTCAGATGATGTGCGCCCGTGTAGGCTTGGTTTCGGGCTTCGGCCTGGCTGCCTCACTTCAAAAAAAGTTTCCCAAGCCCCTGATTATTACGGCCGCCCTGGCGCTTTTCATCGCCAACACCATCAATATCAGCGCCGATCTCTCCGGCATGGCGGACGTCATGCAAATGCTCACAGGAATCTATTCCTGGATATTTGTCATCATCTTTGGATGCGCCATCATCTTTGCGACGGTGAGATTCCCCTACAAGGCCCTGGCCTCCATCCTGAAGTGGTTGGCAGCAGTCCTTTTTGCCTATGTGATCACAGCCTTTCTCGTTCATCCCCATTGGCCGTCCGTTCTAAAGGCGACCTTTCTCCCGAGCTGGCCGAGAGGACATGCGCAATGGACGACATTGGTCGCCATTCTTGGAACCACGATCAGCCCCTATCTTTTTTTCTGGCAAGCCTCGCAGGAAATCGAGGAGGAAAAGTCCAAGGGCAGGCATACCGAGGCAAGCAGGCGTGGGGCACCGCCCTCTGCCTTGAAGGAAAGAGCCATCGATGTCGGTGTCGGAACGTTTTTTTCCAACCTGATCATGTATTTTATCATCCTTACGACGGCACTGACCCTGAACCAAAATGGCATCACCCATCTCGAATCTTCGCGCGATGCGGTTCAGGCCCTGCGGCCACTGGCTGGCAACTTCGCCGCGCTTCTTTACTCAGCGGGCCTGGTCGGAGTCGGGTTGCTGGCCATCCCCACCCTCGCTGGCTCCTCGGCTTACGCTTTTTCCGAGATCTTTAACTGGCATCAGGGATTGAATAGAACACTGTTGCGAGCCCGCGCTTTTTACGGCGTCCTGATTTGTTCCATCTTTGTCGGAATGGCGCTCTGCCTGACCAAAATCAATCCGATGGATGCGCTTTTCCTGACCGCAATCATTAACGGAGTTCTCGCCCCTTTTCTCCTTGGGGGCCTGGTGATGGTGGCTCGCGACAGTAAAATTATGCAGAATCAACCGAGTTCGCCGCTCGCTCAGATTGTCGTTATTTTGACGACCTTGTGCATGTTCGCCGCAGCGGCAGCGTTATTTTGTTTTTGAACCTGAAGACGTGCAGATTGCGATTCATGGCCTGAATGCCTTGCATTAGGTGGCCGGAATGAACGCTTGTTATTATACAGAATCAGACCGCATCATTCTTATTTGGAATGACTTACATTAACGGAATCGTTCATGGCATGGTCAATGCCTTTCTATTTTATTAGCAACTCTACAACTCAAAAAATCGAAATGAAATCACCCATCAAAACAAAAAACTTCAAAGCGGGGCGGGCTCCGCTTCTTCTCCTATGGCTCCTCGGAGTTCCTCTTCCTGTTGTCGGACTGATATTTCTCCTGCAAAGCTGCCATGGTTCTTAACCTCATAACAACAAAAGGAATATTTTCATGGAAACCTTACTCATTTTAATTCTGATTCTTGCCTTGGTCGGCGCGCTGCCTGTCTATCCTTACAGCAGTTCGTGGGGTTATTATCCAAGTGGAGGCTTGAGCCTCATCGTGCTTATCGTCGTTCTGCTGGTTGTCTTTAATTATATTTAACTGCGGAGGATATATGCCCAGGGTGTCCAACTTATTCTACAATCACTGAGTCAATTTTGGTTATGGGCCGGTGAAAGACATCGGCGACAGCTTTCGAGAAAGAACTAAAGGTAACAGGTTTTGAGACGTAGTTTGTTACATTGAGTTGTTGGCATTCTTCAATGTCTCTAGGGTCGTTGGACGACGTCATGACGATAACGGGGATGTCTTGCAGGTTGCCCCGAACGCGAAGACGTCGCAAAAGGTCAATGCCGCTAAGCGAGGGCAATTTAAGATCAAGAAAAATAGCGACAAGCTCTTCGGCTTGATTGGATGCGTGAAGATGGATCAGGAAATCGAGGGCCTCCTGGCCATCGGAAATAAACTTCACGTGGCTGTCCATTCCACCCCGACGTAATTGATAGAGCAATAACTCACGATCGTCGGGGTTATCCTCAATGACAAGAACCCGTACAACATTGCCAGCAATACTCATCTCACCCATAAACAAAATATCCCTCCATGGATATCATCAGCAAATTAAGACACACGGATACTAAGGAGGCTACTTTTGCATGAAATTAGTTCACGGTCAATTGAATGAACAAAAGCAGAATTAAGATGCGGAATTGATATTCAGGCAATTGGATTTGCATTACGCAAGATTCATCTGAGGCGGGAACGCAAAAAGCATTCTCAGTCACGGGAACATAAGCCAAACCACATTTTAAGCCATTATGATGCAGTGAGTTATAATACATCATGATGCATTGGCACGCATGATGCAATCGTTGAAAGAGTGCGGCTCTTCGTTCCACTTATTGATGGGTCAAACACTTAAAACCATAACCAAATAAAAAAATGAATACAGAAATACTCACCACCCCAAGTCCGGAACTTAAAAAACATGTGAAGGATTTGCGTCGCGACGCAGGTAATGTCACCCAAGATCTGAAAAATCAAGCCAGCGCGGGCCTTGACGAAATCCAATCGGAAGCCAACTCACGCCTGCAAGATGCGAAGGAAAGAGTTTTCGGTTTGACCGATACGTTCAGGAACTTTGTCGTCGAGCACCCGTTCCAAGCTTTGGGAGCCGGGGTTCTTGCCGGATTTGTTCTGGCAAGCTGGCGCAGACGTTAATTTTCATCCCCAACGCATCAAAACAATCCAAACAAAAAGCATATGTCAAAAATCACCACCCTCCAGGAACTCTATATCGAACAACTCAAAGACCTCTACAGCGCCGAAACCCAATTAATCAAGGCCTTGCCGGAAATGGCGAAAGCCGCCCATGCACGTGAGCTCAAGAACGGATTTGAGCATCATCTTGAGCAAACCCGGGAACATGTCCAACGGTTGGAGCAGATTCTTGAGGAACTTGCTGAGAAGCCAACCGGCATTAAATGCGAGGCAATGGCGGGCCTGATCAAGGAAGGCAAGAAAACCATCCACGAAAATGCCTCGCCCGAAGTCAAGGATGCGACGCTTATCGCTGCCGCGCAACGCGTCGAACATTATGAAATCGCCGGATACGGATGCGTGCGCACCTACGCCTCCATTTTGGGCGATGATGAAGCCTCCGATCTGCTCCAGACAACACTGGATGAGGAGGCTGATACCGATAAAAAACTGACCAGCCTCGCCGAAAAATTGAATATCAAGGTCGAAGCGCTTTTCGCCAAATAAACAAAATCAACCTACCTATCGAAAGAAACAAAATCATGAACACCACACAACTCAGTCTTAAGGGTAATTGGAACGTCGTTAAAGGGAAACTCAAGCAAGCTTACGGTGAACTAACCGATGACGACTTGAAATACGTCGAGGGCCAGGAGGACGAACTGGTGGGACGAATTCAAAAGCGGATCGGCACCACTGCTGCCGACGTCCATCATCTTTTAGAAATGTACAATCGCCACTAATCCACCGGTGCCTCACAAGCCCGGGCTGACGTGTAGAAGACGTCAGTCCGGGCTTTTTGTTTATATGTAAATGCAGCCTCCCTTCTTTCGCGAGATAATTCATGCAAACTGCCGGAATTCAAGAACCTCTTATTTGGAATACCTAGCGAAACCATCTTATAATCAATAGCTTATAGCTTTACATAAGGCCTTGGCACGGTTTGAGCGGTTATGAAAGCATGTCAGTTTAAACTAAAGGAAACATTATGTTAAGCTATGCTATTACATTTTTAATAATCGCTATCATTGCCGGTGTTTTGGGATTTATCGGAATCGCTGGTCTTGCGGCAGAGATTGCCAAGGTTTTATTCTTTGTCTTTCTCGTCCTGTTTGTGGTCTCCCTGATTGTGGGACGCCGCCCGCCAGTTGATTAAGCAGCAATCTATCCGTTAAAAATCCCCCAGGTCATAAAATGGCTTGGGGGATTTTTTTTAATTTAACAAAAGAGAATGAGGCACTAAAGCATTTTGCAATTTAGGTTGAAGTGGTAGTGCATAATGCAATAAACTGCCAAGTGTTTTGAGGTTTAAAACTAAATTCAATAATTTTAAATCATTGAATACAATAGAGTTGTGAATTTATTGATTAGGGTGGCATTCTCCCTGCCAAGGGATATTTAGCTTGAAACAAACCACTCATTTTAATTTTAACCCGAAAGGTTCCTTATGAAACTCGCAGGCATTATCCTCATTGTTATCGGCGTATTGGCGTTAGTTTATCAAGGTTTCACCTACACTAAGACCGAAAAAGACGTGCAACTGGGTCCGATTCAAATCCAACACGATGAGACCCACACGGTTCCCCTTCCTCCTATCGTTGGGGGGGTGTGCATTGTCGGCGGAGTTTTGGCATTGGCCTTAGGTGGTCGCAATAATCTGTAATCAGAGGGTGAAAACCACCATCCATAATCCACGGCAGATGGGAGCCATTGCATTAGATGGCTCCACGAGCTTCCGCGTCTGGGCTCCAAATGCAACAGGCGTCGCGGTGGTGGGCGAATTCAATGACTGGAACCCCGAAAAAGATCCCCTGGAGCCGGGAAAAGACGGCCTCTGGTCGAAGGTGGTGGAGGGGGCCGTTTCAGGCGACCAGTATCAATTTGAGATCACCAACGGCGAAATGCATTTTAGAAAAAACGATGCTTATGCCCGGGAAATTCATCCGCAGACGGCCTTTTCCGTGATCTATGCCGATGATTTCGACTGGAACTCTCCTCCCTTTGTTTTACCGAATTGGAATGAGCTGGTTATTTACGAGTTGCATGTGGGTACTTTCAATTCCGAAGCACACAATAGCCTGGGGCGTTTTGAGCAGGTTGTAGGGCGGCTACCCTACCTGAAAAACTTGGGGGTAAATGCGATCGAGATCATGCCGCCCATGGCGTTTCCGGGCGAACGCTCCTGGGGTTACAGTGTAACGAACCCTTTCAGCATCGAAGCCAGTTATGGCGGCGCTAATGGCTTCAAGCGGCTGATTGACGCCGCGCATGCCCAGGGCATCGCCATTATTTTGGACGTGGTCTATAATCATTTTGGCCCGGCTAACCTCGATCTCTGGCAGTACGACGGATGGAGAGAGAACAACAAGGGCGGTATCTATTTCTATAACGACTATCGTTCCTGGACGCCATGGGGCGACAATCGTCCTGACTATGGTCGCGGTGAAGTTCGCCAATATATTCGCGATAACGCGATGTTTTGGCTCGAAGAATACCGGGTCGATGGATTGCGCGTCGATTCCACTCTCTTTATCCGCAACGCGCACGGGGACAATAATAGCCCTGAAACCGATATCGCCGAGGGTTGGACGCTTCTTCAATGGATTAATGACGAGGTCCAGCGACATTTCCCGGGCCGCATCACTATCGCTGAGGATATGATGCAGAATCACTGGCTGACCAAACCAACAAAAGAGGGTGGCGCAGGATTTTCCACACAGTGGGACAGTGCCTTCGTCCATCCGGTGCGCACGAATGTCGTGAAGGCGGAAGACAAAGACCGCTCCATGGATGAAATCGTTCGGGCCATTAATTTCCGCTACAATGAGGATTCCATCCAGCGAGTGATTTTCAGCGAATCGCATGACGAGGATGCCAACGGGAAGGCCCGCATCCCGCAAGAGATCGACCCCAACAACACCGCTGGTTACTACGCGCAAAAAAAGTCGGTTCTTGCCGCGGGTTTGACCCTGACTACACCCGGAATCCCGATGCTTTTTGAAGGCCAGGAATTCCTTGAAGACGGCTGGTTCCGTGACGACAAAGGGTTGGATTGGTCCAAGCTGAAAACATTCCGGGGCATCAGCCGTCTGTATCACGACCTGATTTCTCTTCGTCGAAATTTATACGGCAACACGAGGGGCCTAACCGGACCTTTTGTCTGGGTACATCACGTCAATCATCAGGACAAGATCATTGCGTTCCATCGTTGGGCTGAAGGTGGCCCCAAGGACGATGTCATCGTGGTCGCCTCATTTACAGATCGCACTTTTGAGGATGGCTATCGGATAGGTCTTCCGAGAGACGGGCAATGGATCATTCGCTTCAATTCCAATTGGAAAGGCTACAGCCCCGACTTTCATGACGTGAGTGATCCTGATGGCCATGTACCTGCCGAAAAGGAACCTCGGGATGGTCTCGACTACAGCGGCACCATCTCATTGCCTCCTTATGGCCTTCTTATTTTAAGCCAGGAAGTCGCACCAAACGCGGAGGATATTGCTTTATGAAAATCCGGCAGCTTCCAGTCCCATTAAAAGCTCAAACATACAAAACCAACCCATGCAACAAGCGCAGCAAGCAGCCCAACCAAGCACAATGAACATGGATATGATCATCCATGCGGCAACGGATTCTTCCGTGGCGGCTGTTTACTGATCAACCTCACTATCTACAAATATGCATATCCTGGTGATTGACGACGAAGCACCCATCCGCAAAACAACCATGCTCACGCTTGACGCTCTCGGGCATGAAAGCGAGCAGGCTGAAAACAGTACGGAAGCTATGAGTCTGTTGAAGAAAAGCAGCTTCGACGCCGCCTTTCTTGATCTTCGACTCGGCGGCGAAAATGGCCTGGACTTGCTTCCGAGGCTTCTGTCCCAGGAACCGAAGTTGAATGTTATCGTCTTTACTGCCTATACCTCGATCGACACGGCAGTGGAGGCCATGCGGCGCGGCGCGGTGGATTACATCGCCAAGCCGTTTACACCCGAACAAGTCCGCCAGGCGCTGGCCAGGATTGAAAATAATCAACGTCTCGAAAATCGAGTGGTGGAACTGGAATCGATGCTGGCCACCAGCGAAACCCTGGCCGAATTTGAGACGAAGGAACCGCTCATCCAGAAACTTTTTGAAACGGCCACGAAAGCCGCCGCCTCCGCTGCGACCATTCTACTCCTGGGAGAAAGCGGTACCGGCAAGAGCCTCCTCGCCCGCTCCCTGCATCGCAATAGCACCCGACGCGAAAAAGCGTTCGTCACGGTTGCCTGCCCCAGCCTTTCGCGGGAACTTCTGGAAAGCGAACTCTTCGGGCATGTTCGCGGAGCCTTTACCGGAGCCGTTGGCGAAACCTGGGGCAAAGTGAAGGCAGCCGAAGGCGGCACGCTCTTTCTGGACGAGATCGGCGAACTTCCCCTGGAGATCCAGCCGAAACTTTTGCGCCTGTTACAGGAACGCGAGTACGAGCGAGTCGGTGATTCCAAGCCACGCCGGGCCGATGTCCGCGTGATCGCCGCCACCAACCGCCGGTTGGAGGACTTGGTTAAGGAGGGGAAGTTTCGCGAGGATCTCTATTATCGCCTGAATGTGATCACCATTGAGCTGCCGCCTTTGCGTCAGCGCACCCTTGATATTCCCTTCCTGGCGCAACAACACTTGAAGATGTTTTCCCGGCAGAGCCCTCGCCCGATCAAAGACTTTACCTCTGCGGCGATGGCCGCGATCCAACGCTATCCCTGGCCCGGTAATTTGCGGGAACTGCGCAATGTGATCGAGCGGGCGGTGATTCTTGCTTCAGGCGATAAAATCGACGTGAATGATTTTCCCGATAACCTGCGCGGCGCACAGCCCTCCGGCGCCATCATTGGCAATCGCGTCAGCTTGGAAGAACTTGAACGGGAACATATCCTGCGCATCATTGAGATCGCCAGCAATATGGAGGAAGCCGCTCAAATTCTTGGAATCGACCCCGCGACCCTTTATCGCAAGCGCAAACGTTACGCGGAACTAACCGAACAGACCGCGCCTTCCCTTGCGACTGCTTCAACATCATAGAGGGTAACCCCTCAAAGGCTCATTATGCTCCGCACACGCCTCCGCCTCGGGTTGATGTGCCTGATGGTTATCCTTCTGTCAATGGGACTCTATTCCATCAACCGATGCGGCGAATTGGGCCATCGCATTCAAACCATCAGCCGGGATAACGACCAGACCGGGCAACGACTCAAACAAATGAAACGCAGTGGCGCAGCCATGACCGGGGCATTGCTTTCCCTGGTAACGGGGGATCGTGATGGGAGCCGGAATGTTTTTACTGAGGCGTCCAAAAATTTTCGGAAGGCCCTGGACGAAGAAAATTCCCGCACCATGGTCACTCCCGATGAAAAAACCCTCATTACAAAGCTGACGAGTTCCTACAAGGATTACGATGCCAGGGCGCGCGTTTTTTTACAATCGACCAATCAACTCGACCCGGCCTGGCACACAACCGCAGGCAAATTGGGACAGAACACCGAACAACTACTCGATTGGGTGGATCAACTTGCCAAGGCGCATGAGATGGGCCTTGGCGCAGGGGATCAGGATGCTTCCGATGAGATCAATCGCACAGTTCGCTCACTCATTCTCCTGATGATTGCAGCCACTGTCGTGGCTATTTATGCCTCGGTGCGATTAAGCAGCGGTCTGCTTAACCCACTCGCTTCACTGACCAGCTCCATTCAGCAAGTCGGACATGGCAATCTCGATCAACAGGTGCCGGTATTGTCCAAGGATGAGTTGGGCATACTGGCCACTTCTTTCAATCAGATGGCGGCTCAACTTCGCCAATATCGGGCCAGCACATCAGTCGAATTGGTCCGATTGAACATGACGATTCGTTCCACGCTGGCTTCTTTTCCTGATCCGATTTTTGTTTTGAATGCTCAGGGCGAAGTGGAGTTTCGTAATCCTGAGGCCGATCAATTGGCCGTGAAACTTCTCTTCTCCGGCGTTTCACGACTACCAAAGGCGGTTGACGAAAAAGTCGAGCACGTCCGCGCCACCGGCCAGGATTACCTGCCCACGCTTTTCAAGGACGCGCTTAAGTTTCATCTCTCCGGCCAGGATCGCTATTTCCTGCCCCGCATCGTCCTGCTGCGCGATGATAACCGGGAAGTATTCGGTGTGGCCGTCATACTGGAAGACATCACCAAGATGCTTCTGCTCGATGACGTGAAAAGCAACCTCATAGCCACCGTCAGTCACGAACTCAAGACGCCACTCACCAGTGTGCGCATGGCCCTCTATCTCCTCCATGAAAGGACAGTGGGATCGTTGAATGAAAAGCAAGCCGACCTCGTTTTCACGGCGAGAGAGGACGCAGATCGCCTTCTCAAGACACTCAACGATTTGCTGGACCTGGCCAAGCTTGAGCATGGCCCCTCGCTGTTGGAATTGGTTCAGGTTCCTGCGGCTGATCTGGTCGAAACCGCCGTGCGAGAAACCCGTGAGGTTGCGCATACCGCCGAAATTATTCTCAAGACGGATATCGCACCCGGTTTGCCGAAAGTCCACATCGACCAGCAACGGATTACTTATGTCTTTGCCAATCTCATTATCAACGCCATCAAGTATTCTCCCAAGGGCTCCACGCTTTTTGTCCGGGCAGAATTAGGACAAACCCGCGATGGCAAACCGAGCGTCCGCTTTTCGGTCAAGGATCAAGGGCCCGGAATTTCCCCGGAGCATCAGGAACATATCTTTGATCGCTTTTACCGCGTTCCAGGCACTCAGAAGAGTGGTGCGGGGCTTGGCCTATCCATCGCGCGGGAAATAGTCATCGCTCACCAGGGTGAAATCGGAGTGATCAGTCAAGTCGACCAAGGCAGCGAGTTTTTCTTCATGCTGCCCTTTATCACCGAACCGCAGTCTTGAGCGGCCTCTCCTCAGGCATCGCGCATGACCTGTCTTTTGAATCGTGCAAAACGCTTTAAAGGCATTTCCGCTTCACTAAATCCAATTTTATAATCGACTTGCAATCAAGTGGTTGCGTCCGCTCGAAAATCTTGGCATGTCTAATGCAACCATCAGAGCAGAAGATTGTTCAGTAAAACAATATAGAGAAAGGTTTTTATGAAATATGTTTTATGCGCAGCACTTTCACTTCTTTTAATGAGTTGCGGCGGAGGTTCTCCCCTGACCCTTAATCAGGATAATCTCAATAAAATCCACGATGACATGTCGCAAACGGAAGTGCGCAACATCATGGGTGCGCCCTCCGAATCCACGGAAGAACCCATCCCGATCGTTGGTGGAACACAAACGACCTACACATATCACAACAACACAAGCGAGGTCGTCATCGTTTTCAAAAACAACCTGGTCAAGGAAAAGCGGGGTCACTTCGGTCAATAATACGGCACGACTCATTGCCGATATAAGCCTTGTTTCGTAACACCTCAAACTTGCTTTCAGAAAGCGTACCTACATGAAATCACTGCAAATTCTACATATCGAAGACTCCGCTGATGACACGGAATTTATCCAACGGACGCTGCGAAAAGGAGGAGTGGACTGTGAAATCCGCCGGGTCGAGACCCGCGACGAGTTATTCAAGGAATTGGAGCACTCTCACTGCGATCTCATTCTCTCGGACTGCGCCCTCCCGGAGTTTGATGGATTTCAAGCCTTGGAAATTGCGAGCAGCATGAAACCGCAGCTCCCGTTTATTTTTGTCTCCGGAACCATTGGCGAGGAAACAGCGATCAAGTCGTTGCAGGAGGGAGCCACCGATTATGTGCTGAAAGACCGGATGTCCCGCCTCGTCCCCGCCGTTCGCCGTGCCATGGCGGAAACCAACGAGCGATCCATGCTCCGTGCCATGAAGGCGCGGCTTTCCCAGTTACGTCGACTTGAAGCGGTCGGTCGGCTTGCCACTGGCATCTCTCACGATTTCAATAACCTGTTACAGGTAATCAAATCGCAGGTGGCCCTTCTCTCCATAGAGAAGGCTAATCCGGAGCAAATCGCCAAGATTGCAGAACAGATCGACAAGGCAACCGATCGCGGATCGGAACGGATGAAGGAACTTCTGGTCTTCGCCCGTAAAACTGAGGCTTATTTTGCTTCAATCAACATTCCCAAGTTGATCGAAAAAGTGACCGAAGGGCACAAGCCCTGGTTGGCGACAGGCGTCAAATTCGACATTCAGGCTGACAAAGACCTCCCTCCCATTTTTGCCGACCCGGGCCAGGTGGATCGCATGCTGACCAACCTCATCATTAATGCCAGGGATTCGATAACGGAAGGAGGATGCATCACCATTTCCGCCGAGGTGATTCGTTTTGATCCGTCGTTTCACCAAGGTTGCCAATTGGACGACGACGCGCTCTACCTTTGCCTGAAAGTATCCGACGACGGTAACGGCATGGATGAAACAACCCGAATGCATGCTTTCGAGCCCTTTTTTACGACGAAGCCTCTTCAAAGGGGGACAGGCCTGGGACTCTCCGTAGTCTTTGGCCTCATGCAAGTCCACAATGGTCTTATCGACATCGCCTCCAAAGTTGGCAAAGGGACTACCGTTTCGCTCTTCTTCCCACTTCCCAGGGGAACAAAAGTAGCCGATGAAAAAATCAAAAGGATCCCGCCCTTTCAGCCAATGGACGGGTTAAGTCACGAATAACCCTCCCGTGTGCCTGCCACGCTAGACGCGGCCAAAAGCACATCCACGTCCTTCAGCCGATCACATAATGCTGGTGGCGGCGCCCAAGGGTAATGATCTCCGAATTGATGGCTGCTTGCAGGATTTTCCGGGCTGACCGCTTACCGCAGGACTGATAGGTGGATGCGATTAATTCACCAAAGGTCATGGGCTTTTGCTTCTTGAGGCTGACTAAAGTTTTTTTGGAGATGGTCGTTTTCATGAGCGATTAAGTTTTTGACTTCACTGCGCATGGATCGTGCCACTACGTATTAAAAATCAGGCTCCTTCTTCATCAACAAGTTAGCTTATTTCTGTTCGCTGATGACGCAGCGATTTGCATGGAGGAGCTAATGCCATTTCGGCACTTTGCGCGACAAAAAGTCCACAACATAAATAACCAAATCAGCGAGTCTGAGCACAGGAAGACAGGAAGAAGGGATGCGAGCGACTTGTGGCACAGACTGGATTGCAACTTGCATTGCAAAAGGACTCATTTATCGCAATTCGCACTTAAATAAATTGGCCAAAAAGAGAAGTTCTTTTGTAAGTGCATCTATATCAGAGAGTATTCAACTTTTGCTCCGTATGGCATGCACAATGCGAATTGATTTTTAAAGGGGTTCAATCGCATTTCGAGGTTAGACCTTAAAACGGCCTAGGTATCTCATGCGTGGGACTTCAAGGCACATAATTTTAAGAAAAACGATGGGCCTTTTTGACAAAGTTTCATGAATGGACTACATGTTGATTTTATGGAATACGGCCCTTCGCCGAGACCCTTAATTTGCGCAAAGAGCCATCACATTCCGATGGCAAGCACTCGATTTTCACTGGCACTAATATGAGATTCGGAAGACCACATATCTTGTCTCAATATGGAACAAGATTCCGGATTTATACGTAGTCATGGAGAAAAAATAAACTTATGAAAAAAAATGGCGTCGGACATGTTGTCGAAACGAAAGAACCGTTGCTTTCCAGGATGTTGAAAAAAAGTTCCCGCGTGATTAAGCACGACTCCGGCGAGATGGACATGACGCAATTGCTCATGGCTTTGACGGCACTGAAAAAGGGCGATTTCTCCGTTCGCCTTCCCGTCGATTGGGACGGTAAAGCCGGAAAAATTGCCGACGCCTTTAATGATGTCGTCGAGCGAAATCAAAAAATGGCGAAAGAGTTGGAACGAATGAGCCGCGTCGTGGGCAAGGAAGGAAAGATCAGCCAGCGCGCCTCCATTGGCGAAGTCAGCGGCTCATGGTCGGATTCCATCTCGTCAGTTAACGCCCTGATCAGCGATCTCGTCCATCCGACAAGTGAAACCGCGCGCGTCATCGGTGCGGTGGCCAAGGGCGATCTGACGCAGACGATGGCCTTGGAAATCGAAGGCCGTGAACTTGAAGGTGAATTTCTACGGACCGCAAAAACGGTCAACACCATGGTCAACCAGCTCAGCTCTTTCGCATCGGAAGTGACGCGCGTGGCGCGCGAAGTGGGTACCGAAGGAAAGCTCGGCGGCCAGGCGAAGGTGAAAGGCGTCGCCGGAACCTGGAAGGATTTGACCGATAGCGTGAATTCGATGGCCGGTAATTTGACCGGCCAGGTGCGTAATATCGCGACGGTGACGACAGCAGTGGCCAACGGCGACTTGTCCAAAAAGATCACGGTCGACGTCAAAGGCGAAATTCTCGAGTTGAAAAACACGATCAACACCATGGTCGATCAACTCCGCTCCTTCGCCTCGGAAGTGACACGCGTGGCGCGTGAAGTGGGTACCGAAGGAAAGCTCGGCGGCCAGGCCGAGGTTAAAGGTGTCGCCGGTACGTGGAAGGATTTGACCGACAACGTGAATTCGATGGCGCGTAATTTGACCGGACAGGTGCGTAACATTGCGGCAGTGACAACCGCAGTCGCGAATGGCGACTTGTCGAAGAAAATCACCGTAAACGTCAAAGGTGAAATTCTTGAGCTGAAAAATACGATCAACACCATGGTCGATCAACTCAGCTCCTTCGCCTCGGAAGTGACGCGCGTGGCACGCGAAGTCGGCACCGAGGGAAAACTCGGCGGTCAGGCCGACGTGAAAGGCGTCGCCGGTACCTGGAAGGATTTAACCGATAGCGTGAATTCGATGGCAGGCAATCTTACCGCGCAGGTGCGTAACATCGCCGACGTGACGACGGCGGTGGCCAACGGGAATCTTTCCAAGAAGATCACCGTCGATGTACGCGGAGAAATTCTCGAATTGAAGGACACGATCAACACCATGGTTGACCAACTCCGCTCTTTCGCCTCGGAAGTGACGCGCGTGGCGCGCGAAGTGGGTACCGAAGGAAAGCTGGGCGGTCAGGCCGACGTGAAAGGTGTCGCCGGTACGTGGAAGGATTTGACCGACAACGTGAATTTGATGGCCGGTAATCTTACCGCGCAGGTTCGTAACATCGCGACTGTGACCACCGCCATCGCCAACGGCGACTTGTCCAAGAAGATCACCGTCGATGTCAAAGGCGAAATTCTGGAAATGAAAAACACGATCAACACGCTCGTCGATCAGTTGAGTTCGTTCGCCTCGGAAGTGACGCGCGTGGCGCGTGAAGTGGGCACCGAAGGAAAGCTCGGCGGTCAGGCCGACGTGAAGGGCGTCGCCGGAACTTGGAAAGATTTGACCGATAGCGTGAATTCGATGGCGGGTAATCTTACCGCGCAAGTGCGTAATATCGCCGATGTGACGACGGCGGTGGCCAATGGAAATCTCTCCAAGAAGATTACCGTCGATGTGCGCGGGGAAATTCTCGAGTTGAAAGACACGATCAACACCATGGTCGATCAGCTCAACTCCTTTGCCTCGGAAGTGACGCGCGTGGCGCGTGAAGTGGGCACGGAAGGAAAACTCGGTGGCCAGGCGGAAGTGGAGGGCGTCGCGGGCACCTGGAAAGATTTGACCGATAGCGTGAATTCGATGGCCGGTAATCTTACCGCGCAGGTGCGTAATATCGCCGACGTGACGACGGCGGTGGCCAATGGAAATCTCTCCAAGAAAATCACCGTCGATGTGCGCGGGGAAATTCTCGAGTTGAAAGACACGATCAACACCATGGTCGATCAGCTTAATTCCTTTGCCTCAGAAGTGACTCGTGTTGCCCGCGAAGTGGGCACGGAAGGAAAACTCGGCGGCCAGGCCGACGTCAAAGGCGTCGGTGGAACGTGGAAAGATCTGACCGATAACGTGAATTTCATGGCAGGCAATCTGACTTCGCAGGTACGCAACATCGCGGCGGTGACGACGGCGGTGGCCAAGGGTGATCTTTCCAAGAAGATCACCGTGGACGTCAAAGGCGAAATTCTCGAGCTGAAAAATACAATCAATACCATGGTCGATCAGCTCAGTTCTTTCGCAGCAGAAGTGACGCGCGTGGCGCGCGAGGTCGGTACCGAGGGAAAACTCGGCGGTCAGGCCGAAGTGCGCGGCGTTGCCGGTACATGGAAAGATTTGACCGACAGCGTGAACTCGATGGCGGGTAACCTGACCGGCCAGGTGCGCAACATCGCGGCGGTGACGACTGCGGTGGCCAAGGGCGATCTTTCCAAGAAGATCACCGTGGACGTCAAAGGCGAAATCCTCGAGCTGAAAAACACCATCAACACCATGGTCGATCAGCTTAACTCCTTCGCCTCGGAAGTGACGCGCGTGGCGCGCGAGGTCGGCACCGAGGGAAAACTCGGTGGTCAGGCCGATGTGCGCGGCGTTGCCGGCACCTGGAAAGATTTGACCGATAACGTGAATTTCATGGCCGGTAATTTGACCTCTCAGGTACGCAACATCGCGGCGGTCACCACGGCGGTGGCGAGAGGTGATCTCTCCAAGAAGATCACCGTGGACGTCAAAGGTGAAATCCTCGAGCTGAAAAACACCATCAACACCATGGTCGATCAACTCAGCTCCTTCGCATCGGAAGTAACGCGCGTGGCGCGCGAAGTGGGTACCGAGGGAAAACTCGGTGGTCAGGCCGATGTGAAAGGCGTCGCAGGCACCTGGAAAGATTTGACCGATAACGTGAATTTGATGGCAGGTAATTTGACCAACCAGGTGCGCGGTATCGCGCTCGTCGTGACCGCGGTGGCGAATGGAAATCTCAAGCAAAAACTCACCGTGGAAGCCAAGGGCGAAATCGCCGCGTTGGCCGACACCATCAACAGCATGACCGATACGCTCGCCATTTTCGCCGATCAGGTTACTTCCGTCGCGCGTGAGGTCGGCGTCGAAGGAAAGCTGGGCGGCCAGGCGAGCGTGCCGGGCGCTGCGGGTACGTGGAAGGATTTGACCGATAACGTCAATCAGTTGGCGGCGAATCTCACCACGCAGGTGCGAGCCATCGCCGAGGTGGCCACCGCCGTGACCAAGGGCGATTTGACCCGATCCATCACCGTGGAAGCGTTGGGCGAGGTGGCCGCGTTGAAGGATAACATCAACGAGATGATTCGAAACCTCAAGGACACCACCTTGAAGAACAGTGAACAGGACTGGCTGAAAACCAACTTGGCAAAATTCTCTCGAATGCTTCAGGGCCAGAAGGATTTGCTCACCGTCGGAAAACTCATCTTGTCCGAATTAGCGCCAGTGGTCTCGGCTCAACAGGGCGTTTTTTACACCATCGACGCGGCCAAGGATGAGGGGGGCGATGAGCCCTACCTGAAATTGTTGGCGAGCTACGCGCATCGCGAGCGTAAGAATGTCGATAACACCTTCAAGCTCGGCGAAGGACTCGTTGGCCAGTGCGCCGTCGAAAAGGAAAAAATCGTCATCACGAATGCCCCGAAGAACTACATGACGATCAGTTCCGGACTCGGAAAAGCCAGCCCGGTCAACATCCTGGTTCTGCCGGTCGTCTTCGAAGGCCAGGTCAAGGGCGTCATGGAATTGGCATCATTTGATCGCTTTAGTCCCACCCATCACGCCTTCCTCGATCAGCTCACGGAAAGTATCGGAATCGTTTTCAATACCATCGAGGCCAACACGCGAACCGAGGATTTGCTGAAGCAGTCGCAATCCCTCGCGAAGGAACTGCAAAGCCAGCAGTTGGAATTGCAGCAAACCAACCAGCAACTGGGAGAAAAGGCCAAGCTGCTCGCCGATCAAAATGTTGAGGTGGAACGTAAAAATACCGAGGTGGAACAGGCCCGCCAGGCGTTGGAAGAAAAAGCCAAGCAGCTTGCGCTCACTTCCAAGTACAAATCCGAGTTCCTGGCGAACATGTCCCACGAATTGCGCACGCCGCTCAACAGTCTGCTGATCCTCTCCGATGACCTGTCCAAGAACAAGGACCAGAACCTCTCGGCCAAGCAGGTTGAATTCGCCAAGACCATCCACGCGGCAGGAAACGACTTGCTCGCGCTGATCAACGACATTCTCGATCTCTCCAAGATCGAATCCGGCACGGTCATGGTCGATGTCGGCGAAGTCACGCTTCGCGAACTTCAGGATTATGTCGAAAGAGGCTTCCGCCACTTTGCCGACAGCAAGAAGCTCGACTTTGAGGTGATTCGTTCGACGAATCTGCCCAAGACCATCCAAACCGATGCGAAGAGGTTGCAGCAGATTCTCAAGAATCTCTTGTCCAACGCCTTTAAATTTACCGAGAGCGGCAAGGTTTCGCTCACGATCAATTCCGCCCGCGATGGCTGGAATCCCGAAAATGAAACACTGAACCGGGCCAAATCGGTACTGGTCTTTTCCGTGTCGGATACCGGAATTGGCATTTCCTCGGACAAGCAGCACATCATCTTCGAGGCGTTCCAACAAGCCGACGGTAGCACAAGCCGTAAATACGGCGGCACGGGACTGGGACTGGCCATCAGCCGCGAAATCACTCGCTTGCTGGGAGGAGAAATCCGACTATTCAGCGTGCCCGGCGAAGGAAGCACCTTCACTCTATTCCTGCCTCAAAACTATGTGCCGGTAAAGCCAGCCAAGCGGCAGGCGCAGCTTCCCTCCAACCAAACCCGAACGGCGATTCCAATCGAATTGGAAATTCCGGTTACTTCCTTCGAGTTGGAACCGCCGGGAGCGCCAGAAATGGATGATGACGCCGATAATATCGGGCCGGATGATCGCGTCCTCATGATCGTGGAAAATGACGCGAGTTTTGCCCAGCTTCTCCTGGAAATGGCGCATGAAAGTGGCTTCAAGGCTCTTATTTCTCCACGTGGCGCAGACGCATTGGCTATCGCAAGTGAACGCAAAATCGACGCCATCACCCTCGATATCAATCTCCACGATATTGATGGATGGCGCATCCTTGCCCGCCTTAAAGATGATATCAATACCCGGCATATTCCCGCCTATATCATCACGACCGAGGAAGCCCAGGCACGCGGACTAAGGCTGGGCGCTCTCGGCGTTTTGAATAAACCCTTGAAATCGAGGGAGGAACTGAAGGAGGTCTTTGCCCGCATCGACACCATGACCAAGCCCCATGCCAAGTATCTCCTTATTTCAAGCAGCGATGACGAGCAGCGCGATCATCTCGCCAAACTTCTTCGGGATGACAATATCGAGATTTCCGGCGCCAGCACCAGCGAGGAGACTCTCTCCAAATTGCGGGATAGGCCCTTTGCTGCGGTGATCGTCAGCCCTGACCTGGCCGATATGTCAGGCCTGGATTTGATTGAGGAAATCAAAAAGGATCCGCATCTCTGCGCCACACCGGTCATAGCCTTTGTTCCCAAGAATCTTGCGAAGAAGGAAGACGCGCATCTCAAGCGCCTCGGCCAATCAATGAATTTGAAGGAAGTTCATTCCGAGGAGAGATTGCTCGACGAATGCGCCCTCTTCCTTCACCAGGAGATCGACAAACTGCCTGAGACCAAGCGTGAGATCATCCATCGACTTTATCAGGCTGAGACGGTGCTCAAGGGCAAAAAAATCCTGATCGTCGATGACGACATCCGCAATATTTTCGCCATGACCAGCTTGTTGGAGCGTTACGAAATGCAGATCTACTCGGCGGAAACCGGCACCATCGCACTCGATCAATTGCAGGCCACGCCGGAAATCGACGCCGTTCTCATGGACATCATGATGCCCGACATGGACGGCTACGACACGATGAGGGCCATTCGAAAATTCCAGAAGTTCCGTTCTCTCCCGATGATTGCCGTCACCGCCAAGGCCATGAAAGGCGACCGCGAAAAATGCATTGAAGCAGGGGCTTCAGATTACATCGCGAAGCCGGTGGATAGCGCAGAACTCTTATCCATGCTTCGTTTATGGCTCCATCGATAGCCCAGTCTGTTCCAGCAGAGGCAGTGGAGTTGGACGGACACAACTCGCAGAAGAGAAATGCACCTGTGGAAACCACTCCCCCCATCGAGACCAAGGCCAATATTCTCATCGTGGATGATCGCGAGGACAAGCGGATGGCGATGGAGGCGATCATCGAGGACTTGGGACAGAATATCGTCCATGCAAAATCGGGACGCGAAGCCTTAAGGTGCCTGCTCAAGCAGGAATTTGCCATCATCCTCCTCGACGTGAACATGCCCGGGATGGATGGCTTTGAGACGGCGCATCTTATTCGTGAACGTAAAAGCCTGGAGAACATTCCCATCATTTTTGTCTCAGCCATAAGCGACGCGGAAACGCATGTCTCCCGGGGCTATTCCCTGGGCGCGGTTGACTATATTCTCGCCCCCATTGTGCCCGAAATCTTGCGCACAAAAATAGCCGTGTTCGTGGAATTATATAAGATTACCGAGCAGGTCAAGCGCCAGGCGGAGGACTTGCGCCTTGCCCACAGCGAGCTGGAGATTCGCGTCAAACAACGGACCGAGGAACTGGCCGTCGTCAACGAATCCCTCCAGATGGAAATCAAGGAGCGGCAACGCGCAGAGCAAAGCCTTCGGGAATTAAATGTGGAATTGGAGCGTCGCGTATCCGACCGAACGTCGGAACTTCTTAACGCAAACCAGGAGATGGAGGCCTTTACCTACTCGATAGCCCACGATTTGAGGGCTCCCTTCAGGCAAATTTACGGTTACACTGAAATCCTGAGCGAAGATTTTGCCGCAGCCTTGCCCGAGCAAGTGCAGGGTTATGTTAAACGCATAGGGGCCAAGGCAAATAACATGGGCCAAATGATGGATGATTTGCTTAAGCTGTTTGGCATAGCCAAGCAGACGTTTGACTATCAAGAGGTCGACCTAGGAAAGGTGGTGCAGGAAGTTATCGTCAGCATAAAATCGGGCCTTGAAGATCGCGAAATTGAATGGCACCTCGGGAATTTTCCCACGCTTCGATGCAACTACGGATTAATGAAGCAGGTCTTCGATAACTTGATTTCTAATGCGGTCAAGTACACCCGCCCGCGCCGTCCTGCACGGATTGAAATCGGTTACGATCGGATTAATGATGAGGACGTATTTTATGTCAGCGATAATGGCGTTGGATTTAGCATGGAATATGTTCACAGGCTATTTGGGGTTTTTCAACGATTTCACCGTGCAGAAGATTTTGAGGGCACGGGAGTTGGACTGGCCTTGGTATCCAGAATCATCCGCAAGCATGGGGGCCGAATCTGGGCTGAAAGCAAAGTGGACCAGGGGGCGACCTTCTACTTTACCCTGGGCAAGGTTTAAATGAGAATCGATCCCATGGGACTGCTGGAAGATTTTCGTCCTGATTTTTGTTGGACTTTTTTATTTAGCATTTGTCTAATGCGCCCATGAACAAGACCAAGGAATGTTTCACCGTACTTTTGGTCGATGATTCAGAAGATGATCGCTTTTTTATGCGAAAGGCCCTGGAACGGAGCTCCATTTTAACCGTCGTTGGGGAAGTTCGTGACGGCCAGGAGGCAATGGATTATCTCAGCGGAGAAGCAGCTTTTAGTGACCGCCAGGCCAATCCCATTCCTGATGTCTTACTCTTGGATATTAAGATGCCGAGAAAGAATGGCTACGACGTTCTTGAATGGCTGCAATCCCAGTCTTTTAAAACGATGACGGTGGCCGTCGTATCGGGTTCCTGGTTGGCAGAGGATATAGCCAAAAGCATGATATTGGGCGCGCACGGTTACTTTAAAAAAACCGTCCTCAAGGAAGAAGAAGACCAGATGGTGCTCGGGATCGAAAATCTGGTTAAAAAGCATGCAAATATCGAGCCAGCGAAATAGGTATTCCGCCGTTATCCGAATGGGATTCAGGAAGCCAGGTGGGTCAGTCCTGTTATCACCTTGGAAAACGATTCAAAGGTGACCGGCTTTTGAACAAAGGCTGCCACGTTTAGCCTCTGGCATGCCTCAAAGTCTTTCGGATCAAGCGAACCCGTCATGATAATGATCGGGACGTTTTGCAGCCCGGGAATCTGCTTGATTTGAGGCAGCAATTGCAGGCCGCTGATGGAGGGGAGTTTTAAGTCGAGAAAAATGGCGATGAGATTACAAAAAGGCATGGCGGGTGGAAGATTGGAAAGGAAATCCAGCGCCTCTTTCCCGTCAGCCAGGAACTTAACGTGACTATCGATATCACTCTTGCGGAGCTGGCGCAGGAGTAATTCGCTGTCATCCTCATCATCCTCGATGACCACCACGCGTATGGATGATTGGGGTTGTGGTGTGAATCTCATGACCTTGACGGTTTAAACATTAACCGAGGCAATAACGGTGCCATAAGTGAGGCAAAAGTGATTGTGATGAAACTTGGGAGGGCACCGGGGATCCTCCGATCAAATCGACCCAAATAGCTAAGCAGCCCGGCTCGTCTTTTGCAGGGTGTCTCTGCGAAAAAGAGGCATTGTGCAATTCATGTCGCTATTTTTCAGCTCAAATGGATGGGAGTACCGTCCCCCGGTTTTGCTCATACCAAACTTTACGAGTGCTGGGCACATTCGCCGTGCCATAGAAATCCGTTTTAGCGAGCAGCGTTTGATAGATGCTGAGATGCCCTCGCTGAAAGCCATGCGCCGAGCCAGCCATGTAGAGCCTCCAGATACGGTAAGCTTCCTCGCCAACCTCGGTCACAGCCTCTTCGTGCCTGGTTTCCAACCGACCAATCCAATGGCGCAAGGTTTTCGCATAATGCTCACGCAGGCTTTCCACGTCCCTTACATCAAAGTGAGCCTGCTCAGCAGCGGCAAGCATTTGACTGATCGGTTGAAGATCACTGTCAGGAAACACGCACTCCTGGATAAAGCCTTCCCTTTCGTTTTTGCGCGGATGAGGTCCAATTCCGATACCATGATTGAGAAACAGGCCTCCCGGTTTCAGTAATGATGCCACGGTCTCAAAATACTGGGATAAATGAGACGTTCCCACATGTTCGACCATACCGACACTCGCGATCTTGTCGTAGCATTCTCTCGCGGATAAGTCGCGGTAATCCATCAAGTGCACCATGGCGCAACGCCCCAAGTTTTCTTCCTGAATGCGCCTTTCAACCCATTCAAACTGCCTCTTGCTCAGCGTTACGCCTTCGACCTGGACGCCGTAATGCTTGGCGGCATGCAACATGAGCGCCCCCCAACCGCAGCCGATGTCGAGCAATCGCTCGCCCGGTTGAAGATCCAGTTTTCGACAAATGTGATCCAGCTTGCGAAATTGAGCCAACTCAAGACCCATGTCTGGCATCTCAAAATAGCCGCAGGAATAAACCATCCGGGAATCGAGCCAGAGCGCATAGAACTCGTTTGAAACATCGTAGTGAAACCGCACGGCGAGCCTGTCGCGCTCCGGCGAATGCTTTTTCCCATTAAGTTTAGCCTGGCGAAAACCGGGAGTTTTTGCCGTGCTGCCAAAACGAGGTAATCGTGCCAATTGAGCTGTCATGGTAAGAGCTTTCGTCCAGCCCAATGTCTGCTCTGAAAGCACGTCGGCCAAATCACAGGCGGAAATCATGTCCCCCTCGATGTCAAAGGCCCCGCGGATATAGGCTTCGGCGGTCGCTATCTCGGATTCCACGAACAACATTTCTCGAAGCGCGCTTGGCCTGTTAAGCACCAGTGTTGCCCGCCTCGGTTCTTTATCCGGCCAGTACGTGCCATCCCATAGACGGACATTCAGGCAGGGAATGCTGGAGTGTCCCAATAATCTTTTCAGAATATCTATTGTTACCTGGTGCGCATCGTCACCCTCTGGTTGTCGAATGAAATGGCGTTCAGGATTTTTTTTGGCCGCTATTTGGGGATAGATACCTAAAATCATAGTTGTCCTCAAATGGCAAAAATGGTGCCAAATGAATGCGATTCTCGAATTGGCTCCGCTTCAAATAGTTCCAGAAAATAGTCACGCTCGCTGACATGCATCACGCGAGAGAACGTCTGAGTGCCCTTGCAAAATGCCGACTTAAAAATGCATGGGCAATTCGATTGCAGGTGCCTAAGCAAAACGGTATGAAACGACGTGCCCGAAAAAATTAATAAAGAAAATTTTCGACGGATACTGACAGCCACACTCGCCGTTCCAATCGTGTTCATTGGAATTTGCGCAATTAGCCTCGCCTTCCTCACCAATCACCTCTTGGAGATCATCCAGATGGAGCATCGGTCTGTTGAGCTTCTTGCCGCAAGCAACGAATGGGAAAAGCTTATTGTCGATATGGAAACGGGCTTTCGCGGTTATAAAATGACTGGAGACCCTCGTTTTCTTGAACCTTATAACCAGGCCGAACCTCAAATCGATCCGAAATTTACGAACTTGAGTCAGCTTACGGATGGCAACTCTGCCCAGTCAAATACACTCAAATCCGTTAAAAAATTAGTCGATGAATGGCGAAACTCGGCAAGGGAATCGATCCCTACAGGAAAGTATGGTTCTGAACCCGGAGCCTTGGATCAGGCTCTTTCCCGCAAGGCCCTCATGGATTCAATCAGAAACCAGCTTGGAATACTGATAGAGAACGAAGGAAAACTACTTAATGAACGCTCTGCGGAGTATATCACAGCCAAACAAGAAGTTTTTGTTTTTGAGATGGTGACGTTGGGCCTTGTGGCGCTTTTAACCGGACTTTACGTCAGGCGGCAAATGCAAAACCTGGCCGAGTCCTATGAAGATTCGCTGCGGGAAACGGCAACCCAGAAGGAATGGCTTCGAGTCACGCTTTCCAGCATCGGCGATGCGGTCATCGTTACCGATATTAATGGTCAGACGACTTTCATGAATGCCGAGGCGGAACGAATGACCGGCTGGCAATGGCAGGACGCGAAGGGAAGGGCGCTTCGTTCCATCTTTAGAATCATCAATGAGGAAACACGGCATTCCGTTGACGATCCGGTTGAAAAAGTTTTTAAGGAAAAGCGGGTCGTCGGCCTGGCCAATCACACAATCCTATTGTCAAAAAACGGCATCGAGTGGCCCATCGAGGATAGTGCGGCCCCGATTTATGGTCCTGATCAGGTCATGGTGGGTGTGGTCCTCGTTTTTCACGATGCGACCGAAATGCGTCGTGCTCAAAAAATTCTCAAGACATATGCCGAGGATCTTGAGAAAAAAGTATTGGCCCGGACCGTCGAATTACAGCGCTCGATCAATGAATTGGAGGCATTTTCTTATACCGTCTCTCATGATTTGCGCGCACCCCTGCGTGCCATGCAGGGTTACTCCACGGCTTTGCTTGAGGATTTTTCGGACAAATGGGGCGAGCAAGAGCGCGATTTTTTAAGCCGCATCAGCAAGGCAGCCGGACGACTCGATATCCTGATCCGCGACCTGCTCACCTACAGCAAGGTAAGCAAGGAACACCAGGCGATCGTGCCCGTGAATCTTGATCGCCTGGTTCATGACATCCTTACCCAATACCCGACGTTTCAGGATCCAGCTTTGAAATTTGAAGTGCAACGCCCGCTGGCAGCAGTTCTCGGGCATGAATCGGGCTTGACCCAGGTCATCTCCAATATTTTGACCAATGCAGTCAAATTCATTTCCCCGGATCGTCCGCCAAGGATCAAGGTGTGGACGGAATCCAGGGAATTTACCGTCCGCCTATGGATCGAAGATAACGGAATCGGAATTGATCCCGTTAATCATTCCCGGATATTCAAAATGTTTGAGCAGATCGAAGGCAAAAAATACGAAGGAACCGGAATTGGCCTGGCCATTGCCAAAAAAGCGGTGGAAAGCATGCAAGGCACCATCGGATTGGAATCTTCCCTCGGGAACGGTACCAAAATGTGGATCGAACTGCTCAAGGCCAAAAATACCTGAAGACCTGAAACCGAAACGGGGCCTGTTCCCTATTTCTCAGGACGCCGGGGCGTTGATTTCAGGCACCTTTTCGATTTCGTGCAGAAGCCCGTAATCGACCGTCATGCTGTGATCGTCGATGTCGTTGTAAATCTCGACGAAGCGATGACCAAAATGAACATCTCTCCATGAGTAGTGCTGCTGGCTTTGCACGGAGGCGGGGATGACCGTGTCGATGCAGACGATGGAAGCCATGATCCGCACGTCGCTCTTCTCCAGGTCTTCCGTCGTCATGCCGTACAGGGGACTTTTCTCGTCGATCATGTGCCGGATGGTCAAGGCAACCGGAAAGGTAATCAGCCGGTCAAACTGCAAGGGAAGCGGATAAAAGCGGCGCATGTATTCCCCCTCCTTGACGAATACATTGCGAATAAGCATCACGCGGAACTCGGCTTCGGCCATCGCCTGATGCCGCAAATTAGCCACGCGCATCATGAGGGCGGGTTGACCATCGAAAGGACTGATGACGAGCCTGCGACTGAAAACCAGGCGAGCCGTCGGACGCGAAAATCGCACGAAAATGAGACCGGTAATCACCGCCAGGCCAAACATGCCCACCATGATTTCCACCGTGGCGACCATGTGCCCGTAAAAGGTGTTGGGATAAAGGTGTCCGTAACCGACCGTTGCGAGGGTTTCCACGCTGAAGAAGAAGGCGTCAGGAAACGACTCCATGCCGGAAATACAGGGACGTCCCAGATAATAAAAGACCGAAAAGATGAGATTGATCGCGATGTAAATGCTCAAGACAAAGCCAGCGAATTGAGGCCAACTCAGCGTGAGCATCCAATGATAAATGTCCCGCAGATCGCGCTCCTCGACATTGAGCTTGTGAAATTCGATCTGGCCGGAGCGAATTTTGACCGGGGAAGATTTTTTACGCATACGCTGAGAAAGAAAAGGGAGAAAAGAAAACAGGCACGTTTTATTGTGGCAAATGAAGCCCCGTTCCAAAACCGAAAAAATGCCTGTCCCTTTTTCAGGCCATGGGCAACGCGATGTGCTGAAACTACGGGGGGGGGTATGGGGATGTTCCGTTACAGGGTGGTATGAGGTGGTATGGCGAGGCGGTCATTGAACTGGTCGCGGGCGATTTGGGTTTGTTGGCGGTGGTTGGTCGTCGGCGTCTTTGGCGTGCTGGAGGCGGTGATGGAGCGAGGTGAGCCGCGGAATATCAGGCGGAGTTGTGGCCGGTTGGGTTTCGTTGGTTTTGGAAGAAGAATGAGAATGGAGGGAGTTCAAGAGGCCACGATTTTACATCAGCCCGAATGAAACGCGGTAGTCTTAGACCGCTTAAATGGCTTATCTGGCCCAAAATTATAAGCCTTTTAGGCCAGATAAGAAAATGGGGAGGAATTCAGCCGGGAAAGCGCGAGAAAAGGGGCGGTACGCAGCAGCCTTGAATTTAGCCTATGTTCTTCGATTCTGTCTCCGTGTCTGTCCCCTTTTCCACACACAACGAGATCATCATGCGCTAGTGCATTTTTTATCAGGCATTCTGCATCTTAAATTTATTAAACATCTGCATTTTAACGTCCAAGGTTCTGCTTTTTCCTCGAATAACAATTTGTAAGTCATTGTTGCTCAAAATGAACCTACTAAAATCCAAAAATGGCACGCCCATTGCAAAGCTATCCCTATGAAACTTTCATGGAGAATTCTCTATGCCGCAGGGCAGGTGACCATGCCTCAGCTGAATAATGAAATTTTAGGAACATTAGGATTAATGCAAATGTTGATGGAGCAGATGGCGGCTCCGCTCCGCAAGTCAGAAAAAGCACTCAATAAACGTCCAGATTAATTTTTATCCATTAAAAACGCTCTCTCATCCGAAAAGGCCTTTATGACAAATAACAAAATAACCGACACTCGCGAGACACTCATCAAAGATATCGATCATCTCAAAAAAGATACAGGGAGGGTTGTCGAGGATGTCAAAAAGCATGCTTCCGCTCATGTCGATGTCGTCAAAGACCGTGTGAAGGATACGTTCGATCTGGCGCGTGACATCGTAAAAGAGCGTCCGCTCCATTTCGCCGCCGCCGCGCTTTTGGTTGGTTTTCTTATTGGAACTTTTCGTCGGAAATAACCTCAACAAAGAAAGATAATTATGCCTCAGACAATAAATAAAACATACGAAGGTCAGATCATTGGTGGAACATTCTCAAACCGTGAAAACGCCGACAAGGCGGTGAGGGCTTTTGAAGATTTGGGTATTTCTCCCGAAAATATTCAAGTCGTCATCCAGCTTAACGACAAACAGGCAAAAGATGCTTACACCGATTCATTAGTAGGACGCGGCTTTTCCGAATCACAGGCACTCTACTACGATAAGGCTATTCGCGAAGGAAAGATTTTGGTGGCTGTGCATGAGGTGACCGATCCTGCACCTGTCATCGACATCTTCGATAAATATAAAGCCATATCTAACCCGAATGGCTCTCGTAATCTGCGGGATGACGTGGCGGGGATGACAGTTGGAGCAGCGGTCGGTGCCGCTGCCGGTGGCGTCGCAGGCGCCGTCATTGGAGGTCCCGTGGGAGCCGCGGCAGGTGCAGCAGCTGGTGCAGTTGTAGGTGGCGGTTCCGGCGCAGCCGCGGGGAAAGCGGTCGAGCATAGGAAATAATTACGCTTCTGGACGAAGCCAAAAATCTTAACCCAAACAGTTCGACAAGAAATCTAAACAAACTCAATAACGCTCCAGATCTACTAAGCCTGATCGATATCATCTGAGGGGGTACACACCCCATGGCGTCGGTCCGGCTTTCGGAGTTACTTCAATACATATATGAAAACCATTCAAAAAAACATCGTGCCTTCAATCCTGGCTATTCTTTTCATCACCGTCAGTGGGGGTCGCACCATGGCGTATGACCACGACGACAAGGGTTGGTTCGATGAACATCATCACCATCATTCGTTTATTCAGCATAGCGGCCATCGCGGCTATTGGGACCACGATAAAAGCGGAACCCGCATTTTTATCAACATCGGATAACCAGTTAAAAAAACAAAATTATGAGCACAATTATTGAAAGAGATTCATCTGGTTCTGCCGGTTTACTTGTCGTCCTTGTCGTCATTGTCTTAATGACAGCGGGGGCATGGTTCGCCTACACGAACGGTGTTTTTGGGGGAAGAACCACCACAATCGAAAATAACAAGACGGTGATCATGCCTGCTCCCGCCAACTCACCTGAATCTCCAAAGCCTGAGCAACAACCTGCACACTAAACACAAGTCAGTTCAACCAATAACGGCCGTCTCATGACGGCTTTCAAAGAAAGCATACAAATGAAAAACGCAATTCGTAATCTCAGCTGCCTCACCTTTTTGGGTGTGATGCTGTTTACCGCCAATATAGCCATGGCACAGTCTGCTGCCACTACAACTACGACTACTACGACATCTGATGGCACCGTCAGTCAGTTCGGTCCGAACAGCTTTGTCGTTAAATCAACGACATCAGCCACTCCCCTGAGTTATTCGTATTCAAAGACGACCATCTACGTCGATGAAAACGGTAACGCAGTTTCAAGTGAAACGGTAAAATCGGGTGCTCCTGTGACTGTCTATTACACGCAAGATGGTGATAAAATGATCGCCACCAAAGTCATCGTGAGAAAGACGACAACAACAACCCCATCCCCGTAACCCTCCTGGTACTCAACTGATATGCATTCTTTAGAGGTGCATATCAGCAGTACCAACATGAATAATACTTATATGATAAAAAATCTAATTTTCTCCTGTCTTGCTGCATTTGTACTTATCTCTATTGCTGGTTGTGCCTGCGACGAGAGACATGATCACTCGGAATCTTCTGCTACTCTGTCATACGATAGCAAGGATATGGATAGCCATCATCATCACCATCACGACGACGACTCTCATTAAACCCGTTCGGTTTAACCAGGCGACAAATCAATAACCACGACCGTGGAGTAAGATTTGCGCCTGGCAGACCATTCTGTGGATAAACTTGAGAGTGTGGAAAAAGAGGGCAGCCACATTTTCAGCAGTCATTTTGAATCGTTAATTGTGCCTGCCAGGGATCACAATTCACGGCGACCGGAAAGGGCGTAGCCGAGCGTGACGCTGTCGGCATATTCGAGTCCGCCGCCGGCAGGCAGACCCATGGCGAGGCGTGAAACTTTCACGCCGGCCTTTTTGAGAATGGGCGCGAGATAGAGCGCGGTGGTTTCGCCCTCGGCATCGGCGGCGAGGGCGAGCACGGCTTCGCGGGGAGGCGCTTCCTGAAGGCGTTGTTCCATTTTGGCGATGGAAAGATCCTCGGGGCCAACATGGTCGAGAGGTGAAAGGCGACCACCGAGGACGTGATAGAGTCCGCGGAAAAAATTCGATTTCTCCAGCTTGATGACGTCGCTCGATTGCTCGACGATGCACCAGAGCGAGGTGTCGCGCTGGGGATTCGAGCAGATGGAGCAAAGCGCATCGAGACCCTGCGCGTAAAAGCCGCAATGGCGACATGAATGGATTTCGGCGCGCGCCTTGAGCAGGGCGGTGGCGAGTCGCTCGCTGACCGCCGCTCCGGCCTGAAGTAGAAAGAGCGCGTGACGCTCGGCGCTGCGGGGCCCGACGGAGGGTAGCTGGCGGAGCGCCTCAACCAGTTCAGTGAAGGCTGGTGGATAATCGGTCATGAAAAAGCGCGCTCGTCAGACTTTCAGCAACTCGGCTTCCTTGGCCGTGAGACCTTTTTCGATTTCGGCGACGTACTGGTCGGTGAGCTTCTGAATTTCTTTTTCCGCGTCGGCGAGTTGATCCTCGGTGATCTCGCCGGCTTTCTGGATTTTCTTCAATTCATCGATGGCGTGGCGGCGATTGGCGCGGATGCTGACGCGACCTTCCTCGGCCATTTTGCGCACGGCCTTGACGAGATCCTGGCGGCGTTCCTCGGAAAGGGGCGGGATGGGGAGGCGGATGAGTTTGCCATCGACTTGCGGCGTGATGCCGAGTTTCGATTCCTCGAGCGCCTTGCGGATCGGCTCGACGGTGGTGGCGTCCCACGGCTGGATGAGGATGAGGCGCGAATCGGGCGTGGTGACGGCGGCGAGTTCCTTGAGGCGCATGTGCGTGCCGTAAGCATCGACCATGAGGTTGATGACAAGATCGGGCGAGGCTTTACCGGTGCGGACGCCGGTGAACTCCGTCTGGATCACTTCCGTGCTCTTTATCATTTTTTCTTCCGCTTCGAGGAGAATGTCGTCAAGGGCCATGCTTGAGTGAAGGCGAGTGGAGCGCGCGGGTCAAGTCGTGTGCGCTTTCTTTCCTGCGTTAGACCGGCTATGGATGAGACAGGGAAACGAACAAATCATGAAAAATTCTTTCTGGCGACCGAAATGGTGGGTGTTTTTGCCGATAGCGCTCCCGTTCCTGACCTATGGCTGGTTGCAGTTGGGTATTTATACGGGCATGGTGGAACTACTGATACCCGTGCCTCATGAACCCTCTCCCAGCCCTTATCCCGTGTGGATCCAGACTGGCTATTGCATCGTGTATTTTATTTTATTTATGCTTACGGGCTGGATCACAATATTGATTTTGCCAAGCTCGATGATGACGAAAGGACGAGAAGGAGTACTGCTCGGAGCCTTTCTTGTCGTCTGCTTTTATTGCGCGGTTCTGTATGGCCTTCAACTTCTTGTGAGTTGGTTCGAGATCAAGCGGTTGAAATCGAAGTAAGGAACCCCGGAGCATTTCGGAGGTAGCCGTCGACCTCCGGGCGACGGTGCAGAAAATTCCCGCGCTCGGAGATCGCGGGCTACCCATAAGTCGAAGCAAGCTTCGGGGAAATACCCCAAGAGATTAAATCAACTCGATTGAAGCTGCGGATAAGCCGCTGTCCATGCGGGAGGAACGCGCTGGGGACGGCCACCCGGTAGTTGGATGGTGACCATGGTCTGGACGCAGCGGACGAAGATGAGGTTGGGTTGAGTCGCGGAGGCAATCTCGAAGCGGATGAAGAAACGGATTTTTTCCATGCCGATAAGTTCGGCGGAAACAACGAGATGATCTCCCAGCCGGGCGGGTTTGAGA